>NZ_LMLN01000028.1:0-139453 GCF_001421915.1 Sphingomonas sp. Leaf62
TCAGAGCCAGACCGGTTCATCGTCAACCCGATCCACCAGATGCCGGGACTAAACACCTAGGCACGCACTTGGCTTCGAACGGTCCGTTTATGCAGGACGAGGTGCGGGACACGGGCGTACGAATGTTGGATGGGTCGCAATGGTTGGTCGAACGCGTTACCGGGCACGACTATAAGATTGTCGAACGCGCAAACCCGAATGAAGGGCCGATCTATACCACCGGCATGGCCATGTTGCGGCTGACCGGCTGGAAATTCGGCAAGATTTATTGAAAAAGGCCGCCGGGCGCGAACCCGACGGCCTGTTTCCCGCAGGACAACGGGAACGCTTATTCCTCGACCGTCACCCGACCGCGCCGGACGATCATGCGGCGCTCCGCCATCTCCTTGCGGAAATCATGCTCGGCGTCGGCGACCTCGCGGTGATATTCGTGCCACGCATCTTCCCGCGACGATGCATCCTTGGCGCGGCGCAGATCGCTCCGCAACTCGCGTTTCGCTTCGGAGATGTCGGTCTTATAGTCGAGATAATAGGGATTATAGTCCGAATAGACCGGCACCGAACGATCTTTTGCCAGCGATGGCGTAGCCATACAGGCAGTCGCGGCGGCGGCGATCAACAATGGAAAGCGGTTCATGGGTCTTCTCCCTTTTCCTGAACTTGCCGCGATACAACCCGCACGGTTCGATGACGGTTCCTTCATCTGCGGTTCATCTGACGGGCGCGGATCGGTAACTTGGCGGTACACGCCGGCGCTTGCCGAAGCTGGTGGCAATACCGATTTCCATAGCATCCGCAGCAGGGGAAGAAGACGATGGCCGGACGCGTGAAGCGCAAGGCAGGACTGGCCGCAGCCGAGGCGCTGGTCGCGCGCACGCTCGATCCGATGGCCTGCGCGCTCTGCCGGCGCCCGATCGGCACGCAGGTCGAATGGCATCACCGCGTGCCCAAGAGCGAGGGCGGCCGCGAGACGGTCCCCGTCCATCCGATCTGCCACCGCACCATCCACGCCAGCGCGACCAACACCGAACTGGCCGGCCCGCTCGCTGATCTCGACACCCTACGCGACGTTCCGGCGGTCGCGAAGTTCGTGAAATGGGTCGCCGACAAGCCCGCCGACTTCCGGGTGCCGGTACGTCGCGGGCGGTAAGGCGAGCGCCGGTCACGCGTGACGAGCGGAAAGCGTCGACCTTGCCAGTTCGTCGTCCCCGCGCAGGCGGGGACCCACACACGCCGCCCCGGCAACTCCGGCACGAACGCCAGCGCCGACGGATTCCTATCTGCGCAGGAAGGATGCAAGGGCTTGCCGCCAAGCTCTTGGCGACCAGCAGCATTTCGACTGTCCTACATGATCGGCCTTCGCCATCATGCCGCCGCTCCGGCCAGCACCCGCGCTTTTTGACATCGCAGATCGAATGCCATGCCAATAGCGTGCGAGTGTGACCTTTGTGACCTTTGGCGCGGCGGCCACGGGCGAAGGCCATGCCGCCGGTCGCGTCTACCGGCTCGGGGCAGCTTGGGCTGCCCCTTGCCCCGCGCTTATTCCGCCGCCACGCCCCCGAACATGTCGCCCATGCCGCTGGCTTCCTCGTTCGCAGGTGCCACGACCTTCGCCTTCTGCCGCTTGTCGAAGCCGTCCCAGACCTCGTTCCAGTTGCCGCGCGTCGCCGCCTTCGAATATTCGGTCGCGCGCTGTTCGAAGAAGTTCGCATGTTCGACGCCGTTCAGCAGCGGCGCCAGCCACGGCAGGGGATGTTCGTCGATCAGATAGATCGGCTTCATTCCCAGTTGCCCCAGCCGCCAGTCGGCGATGTAGCGGATATATTTCTTGATTTCCTTCGCGGTCATGCCGTGAACCGGCCCCATTTCAAAGGCGAGATCGATGAAATTGTCCTCCAGCCGCACCGTCGTCTGGCACATGTCGGCGATGTCGTCGCGCACCGCGCGCGTCATGCAGTCGCGTTCCTTGCAGAAGGCGTGGAACAGCTTGATGATACCTTCGCAGTGCAGGCTCTCGTCGCGGACCGACCACGACACGATCTGTCCCATGCCCTTCATCTTGTTGAAGCGCGGGAAGTTCATCAGCATCGCGAACGACGCGAACAGCTGCAATCCTTCGGTGAAGCCGCCGAACATCGCCAGCGTCTTGGCGATATCCTCATCGGTATCGACCCCGAAATTCTGCAGATAATCGTGCTTGTCCTTCATCTCGCTATATTCGAGGAAGGCGCCATATTCGCTCTCGGGCATGCCGATCGTGTCGAGCAGGTGGCTGTACGCCGCGATATGCACCGTTTCCATGTTGGAGAAGGCGGCGAGCATCATCTTGACCTCGGTCGGCTTGAAGATGCGACCATATTTTTCGTGATAGCAGTCCTGCACCTCGACATCGGCCTGGGTGAAGAAGCGGAAGATCTGCGTCAGCAAATTTCGCTCGTGCGGCGTCAGCTTCTGCGCCCAGTCGCGGCAATCCTCGCCCAACGGCACCTCTTCGGGCATCCAGTGGATCTGCTGCTGACGCTTCCAGAAATCGAACGCCCAGGGGTATTCGAACGGCTTGTACTGCTTGCGGGCTTCGGTGAGCGACATGGGGTTACTCCGGGGAAAGTAGGAAAAGGTAGAAAGCGTAAAGGACGATACCTCCGATGACGAACGGCACGCCGAAGAAAATCGAATCCAACCGATGCCAATTCTTCCCGAAGAGAAGAACCGGTCGATCCTTGGTGCTGCGCGCGAACTGATCCGGCAGCAATATCATGGCCAAGCCGACCATCAGCATCGCTGTTCCTACGAAAGGAATGGCGATCATGCCGACCCCCAAGACCACTGCGCGATCCCGAAGATCGCAAGGATGATACCGAGCGCCAACGCCATCATCCCTGTCATGCCATGGGCATAGCGGCTCTGCTGCGTCCTCCGCGACCGGAGGCGAAGCAGCAGCCACAGGCCGATGCCACCCGCGACCAGCGCCACGGCCAGCATGATGCCAACGTTCGCGGTCATGCGACCAACTGCGGGGACGTGCGTTTGACCGCCGCCCCCAATGGAGAAATAGCATGGCCGATCTCAGCAACATCAACGAACACGCCGAAGTCATCGGTGCCGATGGCGTCCATGTCGGCACCGTCGACCGCGTCGAAGGCGACCGCATCAAGCTGACCAAGAAGGACAGCGGCGCACAGGTCGAAGGGGCGGACAGCTCGCATGAAGGGCATCACCATTATATCGACGGCGGCCTCGTCGCCGAGGTCGAAGGCAACACCGTCCGGCTGTCCGCCAATGCCGATGTCGCGGTTACGTTCGAAACCGAAGAGGATGGTGCCGCCATCTGATCGATCGCGAACATCGCGACGGGGAAGGGGGCCGCGTGCCCCCTTTTTCATGGCCCGAACCGCCACACCGTCAGACGGGACGGCTGCGCCGCCCCGCTGCCCGACGTGGCGAGTCAGCGATTTGCTTGAGCAAATCGCTGCCGCCCGCTTACTGACAGGCCAGGCACTCGTCATAATCGGTCGTCTCGCCCAGATCGAACTTGGCCAGCTCGGACGTATTGTCCGCCTCGACACCACCGGCGAACCCGGCGCGCTGCACCGACTTGGACCGCAGATAATAGAGCGATTTGATGCCCAGCTCCCATGCGCGATAGTGGAGCATCAGCAGGTCCCACTTCTCGACATCGGCCGGGATGAACAGGTTCAGCGACTGCGCCTGATCGATGAACGGCGCACGGTCGCCGGCCAGTTCGAGCAGCCAGCGCTGGTCGATCTCGAAGCTGGTCTTGTACGTGTCCTTTTCTTCCTGGCTCAGGAAATCGAGGTGCTGCACCGAACCGCCGCGCTCGAGGATCGTGTTCCACACCGCATCGCTGTTCTTCGACTTCGCGATCAGCAGCTTTTCGAGATACGGGTTCTTCACCGACCACGATCCCGACAGCGTCTTGTGGGTGTAGATGTTCGCCGGAATCGGTTCGATGCAGGCGCTGGTACCACCGCAGATGATGCTGATCGACGCGGTCGGCGCAATCGCCATCTTGCAGCTGAACCGCTCCATCACGCCCATGTCGGCCGCGTCGGGGCAGGGCCCACGCTCGGTGGCGAGGTGCATCGACGCCTCGTTCACCTGCGCAGCGACGTGGCGGAAAATCTTGAGGTTCCACGCCTTCGCCATCGCCCCTTCGAACGGCAGGCTGCGCGCCTGCAGGAACGAGTGGAAGCCCATGACACCCAGACCGACCGACCGCTCACGGCTGGCCGAATAGCGCGCACGCGCCATCTCGTCGGGCGCACGCTCGATGTAGTCGGTCAGGACGTTGTCGAGGAACCGCATCACGTCCTCGATGAACCGCTTGTCGCCGTTCCATTCGTCCCAGGTTTCGAGGTTCAGCGACGACAGGCAGCACACGGCGGTCCGGTCGTTGCCGAGGTGATCCTTGCCGGTCGGCAGCGTGATCTCGCTGCACAGGTTCGACGTCGACACCTTCAGACCCAGATCGCGGTGATGCTTGGGCATCGTGTTGTTCACATGGTCGCTGAACACGATGTACGGCTCGCCGGTCGCCAGCCGCGTCTCGACCAGCTTCTGGAACAGCGAACGCGCATCGACGACCGCGCGCTGCGATCCGTCCTTGGGGCTTTTCAGCGCCCATTCGGTGCCGTCGCGGACCGCTTCCATGAACGCGTCGGGGATCAGCACGCCATGGTGCAGGTTGAGCGCCTTGCGGTTGAAATCGCCGCTGGGCTTGCGGATTTCGAGGAACTCCTCGATCTCCGGGTGGCTGACGTCGAGATAGCAGGCCGCCGAACCACGACGCAGCGACCCCTGCGAAATCGCGAGGGTCAGCGAATCCATGACGCGGACGAACGGGATGATGCCGCTGGTCTTGCCGTTCAGCCCGACCGGCTCGCCGATGCCGCGCACGCTGCCCCAATAGGTGCCGATGCCGCCGCCGCGCGACGCCAGCCAAACATTCTCGTTCCACGTCTCGACGATGCCTTCGAGGCTGTCGGGAACCGAGTTGAGATAGCAGCTGATCGGCAGGCCGCGCCCGGTGCCGCCGTTCGACAGGACCGGCGTGGCCGGCATGAACCACAGCTTCGAGATATAGTCGTACAGCCGCTGGGCGTGCGCGGCATCATCGGCATAGGCCGACGCGACTCGCACGAACAGATCCTGATACGATTCGCCCGGCAGCAGATAGCGGTCCTTCAGCGTGTCCTTGCCGAAATCGGTCAGCAGTGCGTCGCGCGAGTGATCGACCTCGACCGCGTGCAGCTGCGCGTCGACCGTGTGGCTGGTGCGTTCCGGGGCCGGGGCGGCGGGGGCCGGATCGGCGAATTGCAGTTCGTTCATCTGGGCATCCTGACTATCCTGGAAGGTCATCGTCCCGTTCCTCTTGTGTTCTAGCACGGAGCGATGCCCCTGTCGATTTCTACGGAACGTCCGCGCACGCCATCGCCCTTGACAAGTATCGGCGGCATTGGAGGTTCCGGCAGGCGTGACACAATACATAGCGCCCGTCCTGCGTCCGGCACCACTAATTGTAGGAAAGCGGCCGACGCGCAAGTCGGCAATTACAACCTTTGCCGCGCGGCTCGACCGGCTCGACCGCCGCTCCCGACGCGACGCGCGGCGATCCGCCGGGTTCGCGAAATGCAAGCGAACTTTTCGGGAACGCAGAAAAATTGCTATCGCCGGACGGGGCCTCCTGGCGGAACTTTATGCGGTTATCGCCTGCCGATATCGATGCGCGATACGGGTCTGGCACAACAGCAGCAGCGGCACGACGGCAAGCTCGATACCAAGCCCGACGACATGTCCTGTCGATGGCATGCCGATCGTCAGCAGCGACACGAGTCGCGCGAGGCCGCCGCCGACCACCATCGCGCCGAGCAGCCGGAACCGGCCGGTTTTACTCTCGATCGCCGGAATGCAGCTGGCAAAGGCGAGGCCGAGGACGAGGAAGATGCCCGAGAGATAGCGGAAATGACTGTCGAGATCGATCGCGGGAGCCGGTTGCAGCCACGCCGCGCCGCGCACGACGCTCAGCGTCGCCACCGACAGTGGGACGAGACAGGCGATCGCCACTGCCACCTGCAGCAGCGTTCGCTCACGGCGCGGCGTCACGTCCGCTCGCGCTCCAGCAATTCGGCGCGGACGCGAATCGCATGGACCGACATCCGCACCTCGAACAGGAACCAGACCAGCCCGCCGATCAGCAACACCATCGACAGGACGAAGGCGATCGCGACCGCCTTGCCGAGGCCGAGGTCGAGCAGTTCGGCGATGAACAGCATGGCGACGACGGTGCAGTTGGCGACGGCCGACAGCACGACCAGGAATACCGCATTGTTGATGACGCGGATGCGCCGGTCGAGCAGCCGCAGTTCGAACACGTGCCGCGCATGTTCCGGGCCGATCGACGACGGGTGCAGCTTTTCGAGGTCGCGGGCACGATCGACGATCCGCGCCAGTCGCCCGACCATGACGTTCAGGATCGCGCCGATCCCCGCCAACAGGAAGACCGGCGCGATGGCGGTCTGGATCGTCTTGGCGACGGTCGACAGGACAGGTTCGAATTCCACGCACCCGATATGCAGTGACGGGCCGGGCCGGGCAAGGTCGCGTGGCGTGCGCAACCCGGGATCGCTACCCAATCGTAACCGGTTATGGGCATGATGCTGCCCATGTTGTCGCCCGCTTCCCCCTCCATTGCCCGGATGATCGCCGGTTTGCCCGATGCGATCGATGCCGTCACCGCGTCGGCCGCGCCAACCCACCGCTTCCTGCGCCGCCGATGGTATGCGGCGGCGATCGACGCCTATGGCGGTACGGCGCGGACGCTGCTGGTCGAACGTGGCGGGCAGGCGATGGCGGCGCTGCCGCTGATCGGACTGGGACCGGCGCCGTTGCGGATGGCGCAGGTGCCCGGCAGCTACTGGCCGTTCCGCAGCGGCCCCGTCGCGCAGGATGCCGGGCCGGGCGATTTCGCCGCACTGCTGGACGAAGCGGGGCGGCAGGTGCGCGGGTTCCGGCTGGGACCGGTCTATGACGGTGATCCGATGCTCGCCGGGCTGCTGGACGCGGCGCGGGCCGGTGGCTGGCGCGCGCTGCCGCGCTTCATCGCCGACAGCTATCTCCTCGATATCGCCGCACGACAGGCCGAGGGTGTCTGGCCGCGGCTGTCGACGCTGCGCAAGAATCGCTTCAACGAAAAGCATCTGGCGGCGCTCGGCATCCCCGACTGGTCGTTCGCCAGCGGCGCGGACTGGCAGTCCGGTCTGTTCGACGATCTCGCCACGATCGAGACAGCGAGCTGGCTTGCCGACCGCACCGATGGTCGCGACGCCAAATTTACCGAGACCGGCCATGGTCGATTCTGGCGGGCGGCGGCGACCGATCCGGTGCTGGCGGGCATGATGTGGGTCGCGCTGCTCCGGATGGACGGAAAGCCCGCCGCCTTCTCGTTCGATATCAATGCCGGCCAGCACAAATATGCGGTCGCCAACAGCTATGACGCGACCTACGGCCAGCGCTCGCCGGGGCGGCTGCTTTATTACCGCAACCTCGTCCGCGCCGTCGCCGACGGCGTCACCCATGTCGACTGGGGTGCCGGCGACAGCGGGTATAAGGGCCTGATCGGTGCCGAACGGGGGCCGGCGATCCGCGACTGGCTGTTCCTGCGGCCCGGCCTGCCGGCGCTTGCCGGCCGCGTGCTGGCGCGACGCTGGGCGCGATCCGGATCGGCGCGGTCCGGGAATGGCTAGGATCGGCGGCTTCGTACCTACGTTGCCGTGGGGCCACGGATCGGTCAACATCGGGACCTTCCGCAAACGGACAGATGATCTAGCATGACCGGCCAATCGCCAACCCCATCGCCCGACGCGCCGGTTCGGCCCGGTGCGCCGCAGCGGCCGGTCGACGACCATTGGCCGCGGCGTGATATGCGCCGCCCGGTGGTCCAGCCGCCGATCGACATGCCCCGCTACGTGGCGATCCTGTTCCTCGTGACCGCACTGACCCTGGGGGTCGTGCCGCTGTTGCAAGGGGCGTTGCTGATCTGGCCGGCCACGCCGATCGCGGTCGCCACGCTGACGCGACGTCCGGTCAGGCGTTGGCCGAGCATTACGGTCATCACCGTCGTCACGCTGGTCGCCGCGGGCGTGTTCGTCGGGCTGCCGCTGCTGCCGCTGATCGTCTATGCGTCGATCGACGCCGTGGTCATCCTGCTGGTCTCCGGACTGTTGCGGCGGTTCGATCCCGATCCCCGGTCGTTGCGCGGCTATGGGCTGGTGATCGTGACCGCGTTCATCGGTGCTACGGTCAGCACCCTGCTGGCCGAGGTGTTCGGCTGGTTCCTGCACGGCGTGGTCGTCCCCTACCATGCGGTCCAGTGGTTTGCGGCCATCGCCATGGGGCTGATCGTCCTCCTGCCGGCGCTGAAGGCGACGCGACGCGCGCTGGCGGAGGAACTCAGCATCCTGTCGCCGACGCTCGCGCTGCCGGTCGCGATGTCGACGATCGCCGCGCTGGTGGTCTTTTGCACCAGCGGCAACCCCTCGCTGTTCCTGTTGCTACCCTGCGGCGTGTTCGCCGCGCTGCTGTCGCGCTTCGTCGGCGTGTCGGCCTCGATCCTGATTATCGGCACCATCGCGACCATCGGTACGCTTAACGGGATCGGGCCGATCGTCGCCGCGTTCGACTCGGTCGCCGACCGGGTCCTCTTCCTGCAGCTGCTCATCGGCATCATCGCGATGACCAGCTTTCCGGTTGCCTCGCTCCTCTACGAACAGTCGCTGGCGATGAACGAGATCCGCGACAATGAACGACAATTGCGGATGCTGACCGACTATTCGACCGACCTGATCGTCCGCGTCGGTCGCGACGGCATCCGCCGCTACGCTTCCCCGGCGTCGCTGCGCCTGCTGGGCTATACGCCGGAGGAGATGATCGCGCGCACGCCCTATGCATCGATCCATCCCGACGATCGCAACCGCGTCCGCCGCCAGACCTATGCGCTGGTCCCCGGCGGCGAAAGCACTGTCTTTCGCTACCGCATGCAGCACCGCGACGGTCACTATGTCTGGCTGGAGGGGGCGTTCCGCCTGATCGGCGACAGCCGCCATAATTGCGAGCTGATCGGCTCGATCCGCGACATCGGCGAGCGGCGGGCGGCCGAGAGCAGGGCGATCGAATCGGTCACCCAGCTGGAGGAGCAGCAACGGTTGCTCGCCATGGCCGAAAGCGCGGCTCGGCTCGGCCACTGGCGACTGAATCTGACGGACAGGCGTAACCTGTGGTCGCCGGAGATATTTCGCATTCATGGTCTGCCGCCGGGCCAGGAACCGTCGCTGGATGAGTCGCTCGACTTGTACCATCCCGACGACCGGGAACGGGTCCGGGCTCAGATCGACCGGGCGATCACGACCGGCGGATCGTTCGCCTTCGACGCCCGGCTGATCCGGCCCGATGGCGCGATCCGCTGGGTGGCGTCGCGCGGACAGGCCGAACGGGGGCAGGGGGCGGAATTGGTCGGCCTGTTCGGCGTGTTGCAGGATACGACCGAACAGGTCGCGGTGATGACCGATCTTCGCGCGGCGCGCGAGGATGCCGAACGCGCGCTCGCCGCCAAGGCGACGTTCACCGCGACGATCAGCCACGAGATCCGCACCCCGCTGACCTCGATCCTCGCCGCTGCACAGCTGTTGCGCGACACACCCGACCGGGTCCAGCGGATGCGGCATCTCGACTCGCTCGAACAGGCGGGCCGGACCTTGTCCGATATCGTCGACGACGTTCTGACCTTCTCGAAACTGGAAGGGGGGCATAGCCAGCCCGAGGCGATCATGTTCGAACCGCGCGAACTGCTCGCGACGGTGACCGGCATGTTCGCGGCCGAAGCCAAGCATCACGCCGTGTCGCTCGACTTCGACGTACCCGATGCGCGGGTCATCGGCGATCCGGCGCGGCTGCAACGCGTGCTGACCAATCTGGTCGGCAATGCGATAAAATTCACCCGGCACGGATCGGTCCGCATCACTGCGACGCGCGAAGCCGGCGATTGCTGGCGGTTCGAGGTCGCCGATACCGGGGTCGGTATCCGCGACGACCGGCTGGACGCCATCTTCGAACCCTTCGTCCAGGCCGACGCTTCAACCACCCGCAGCTATGGCGGCACCGGACTGGGCCTCAGCATCAGCCGGATGCTGGTCGAATCGATGGACGGCACCATCGGCGTCGTCAGCCGCCCCGGCACCGGCTCACGCTTCTGGTTCCACCTGCCACTGCCGGCCGCCGGACAGGTCGGACTGTCGGTGGATGCGCCCGTACCCGGATCGGACGCAACGCCGGCGGGGGGGCGGATGACGGCATCGACCGTCCTCGTTGCCGAGGATAACGATACCAATCGCTATCTGATCGCGGAAATCGTGCGGAGGCTGGGGCATCACGTCATTGCCGTCGAAAATGGCGCACGCGCGGTCGAGTATGTCACGGCGGCGGCGGGCAATCCGGTCGATGTCGTGTTGATGGACGTACAGATGCCGGTGATGGACGGGATCGCCGCGACGCGCGCGATCCGGGCGTGGAGCGGCGCGGGGGCCGGCGTGCCGATCCATGCGTTGACCGCCGACCTTTCGACCGAACGCCGCGCCGAGATCCTTCGCGCCGGGATGAATGGTATTCTCGCCAAGCCGGTCGACGTACCGCAACTACGCGCCGTGCTCGACCAGGTGGCGATGCCTGCCGAACGTCCGATCATCCCCTCGCCCGGTGCCATCGACCCCCACCGCATTCAATCGATCACCAGCGCACTCGGAACGGCGCAGCGCGACACATTGCTGACGCTGTTGATCGAGGATGCGGCGCGGACCCCGGCGCGGCTGCGCACGCTGGTCGGACATGATCGCATCCACCTCGCCCGGCGGGAAGCCCATGCGCTGCGCGGAGCCGCAGCCAACATGGGGGCGATCGAACTGGTCGCGGCGTTGCAGGCGATCGAGGACGCGCAGGACGACGCACCGATCGATCCGGCGGCGCTGGACGAGATCGATCGTTGTGCGACCGCGGTGATCGAGGCGGCCCAGCGTGCGATGGCCGAACCGGTCTGACCGCCGGTGCTTTGGGCGGAGTGCGCGAAGGACCTGTCGACCTTGAACCACGACGGCGATGGTCGTTCCGGACGGGATTGGGGTGCCGCTTTTCCTTACGAGCAGGACCGGGTCGCCTCCGCAGGCACGCTCGGATTGACGAGAAGAACAGGTGGCCCGGCCGTTTCCGATCGAAAACGGACCCCGCGTCAGTGCTCATCCACGGGGCGATACCGATGCCCCAGCGTGGCCGGAAGCGGCTTCAGGCGTCGAACGCCTGTAGCGCCAGAACCGCCTGCGTCCGGTTCGTCACGCCCAGTTTGCGAAAAATCGCTGACAGGTGCGATTTGACGGTCGGTTCGGCCAGTTGCAGGTCATAGGCGATCTGCTTGTTCTGGTGGCCGTTGGCGATCGCGCGCAGCACGCGCAACTGGGCGATCGAAAGCGTCCCCATCCGTTCGGCCAGATCGATACGCGGATCGGCGTGCGGCATGTCCTCGACACCGGCCGGAACCCAGTGCTTGCCGGACAGCAGACTGCGGATGGCATCCATCATTTGGTCGATCGAGGATGATTTGGGAATGAAACCCTGCGCGCCGAGGGCGCGCGCCTGTGCGATCACGGTCGGCTCCTCCCGGCCGGATACGATCGCGATCGTCGCCGATGGCCGCACTGCACGCAGCAGGGCAAGTCCGGCGAACCCCTGCACGTCCGGCAGCATGAGATCGAGCAGGACGAGATCGTAATTCTTTTGCCGAACAAGGCTTTCCGCTTCGGCAAGGGTCGTCGCGCAATCCTTGGTCACGGTCGGATCGACCGCGCGTGCCGCCATGCCGAGCGCGGTGGCGCACATCGGATGGTCGTCAGCGACAAGAATATGCGTCATCGATCAACCCTTGTTCCCACTGTCGTTCGATAGCGGCGCATTCCACCTAACATGCATCAAATATTATTACCAAGTGATTGAGGAAGCTGGACTTGGAACGCTGCTTGCGTCGAAACCGGTCGTCCCGTGAAATACTGGTCCACGACATGTTCGATCGTACGCTCGATACCGCGCGTCAACGCTGACGGCACGGAAACCGTAAACCCGCGCGCGACAAGGCCGTCGATCGCCCAGCGGACGCAGTAATCGGCGGCGACGCCGACGACGATCGCCTGGTCGATGCCACGGTCAAGCAGGGCCACGAAGAAGGCGTCACGGTCGATCGGTGGCGCGGCAGCGCGCGGATCGAACAGCGGCAGGTTGGCTTCCGCCCACATGTCGAACACGCCCTTCTCCAGCGTCCGGCACGGGATCGCGGGATCGATCGCCAACGGATCCAGCAGGTTACGCCAGCCTGCGCCTCCCCGGACGCAATGGATCGGGAATTGTTCGGCCTCCGCGCTCGTCGGATAGGTTTCGACGAAATGGGTATCGTAGGTGAAGACGACCGCGGCCGTGTCGCGTGCGGTCCGCGTTTGCAACCATGCGGCCAGCGGCGCGACGATCGCTTCTGCGTCGGGGACCGGCAACGCTCCGTCCGGCAGGATGAAATCCGCCTGCGTATCCACGACGATGATGACCGCGACCATTGCTCGTCTCCTTCGGCTTCGC
Source organism: Sphingomonas sp. Leaf62 (assembly GCF_001421915.1). NCBI lineage: Bacteria > Pseudomonadati > Pseudomonadota > Alphaproteobacteria > Sphingomonadales > Sphingomonadaceae > Sphingomonas > Sphingomonas sp. Leaf62. Next base: position 12,682 of record NZ_LMLN01000028.1, read on the forward strand.
CTTGCATATATCCTATATGCATATATGCAAGGCGGATGGAAGAGCCTTCGTTCCTGACCGGCGATGATCCGGCGGCCTATGCCCGGCCGTCGATCACCGTCGATTGCGTCCTGTTGGGCGTTGCGGGTGGCTGCCCCTGCGTATTGCTGACGCGGCGAACCCGGCCGCCTTTCGTCGGACGCTGGGCATTGCCCGGCGGTTTCGTCGCGATCGATGAATCGCTCGAAGCGGCGGCGGTGCGGGTGCTGGGGCAAAAGGCGGGGCTGGCGGACATCGCGGTTGAACAAGTGCATGCCTTCGGCACCATCAACCGCGACCCCCGCATGCGGATCATCGCGATTGCGCATCGCGCGCTGCTGACGCCGGCGCGACTGGCCACGGTACCGCGCCATGCCGACCAGTGTCTGGCGACGATCGACGCCGATGGCTCGATCATGGTCGATGGCGGTGCGGTCACGCTGGCGTTCGACCATGACGACATCATCGCGATGACGATCGCCAAGTTGCGCCGGACGATCGATGACGACGCCTTTGCGCTGGTTCCGGAGCACTTCACCCTGCGCGAATTGCAGGTGGTGCATGAGGCGGTGCTGGGACGGCCGCTCAACAAGCCGGCCTTTCGCCGCCGAATGCTCGAACGCGGCGCATTGCGGGCGACCGGCGCGTTCGAGGCGGGGCGCGCCTTCCGCCCGGCCGAACTCTATGTCCATGTTCCGAAAGGCTGAACGATGGTGATGACCGATATCGCGACCCGAGTATGGAACCATGGCTGGCGGCTGGACCCGGTGGTGCGCAGCCTGCTCGACACCGATTTCTACAAGCTGTTGATGGTGCAGATGATCCGGGAGGTTCATCCGGACGTCCACGCGACCTTCGCCGTCATCAATCGGAGCAGATCGGTGCGGCTGGCCGAGGTGATCGATGAAGCCGAATTGCGCGCGCAGCTCGACCATGCCCGGACGGTCGGCTTCACCAAACAGGAAATGATCTGGCTGGCCGGCAACAGCTTTTACGGCGTACGGCGGATGTTTTCGCCCGATTTCGTCGACTGGTTGAGCCGGTTTCGCCTGCCCGCCTATGATCTGTCGGTGCGCGACGGACAGTATGAACTACATTTCGAAGGCCCCTGGGCCGAAACCTCGCTCTGGGAAATCCCGGCGCTGACGATCATCAACGAATTGCGGGCGCGGGCGGCGCTGCGCGATCATGGCCGGTTCGCGCTGGACGTCACCTATGCGCGGGCAAAGGCGCGGTTGTGGGACAAGGTCGAGCGGCTGCGCATCCTGCCCGATCTGGTCCTGTCGGACTTCGGCACGCGGCGGCGGCACGGCTTTCTGTGGCAGCGCTGGTGCGTCGAGGCGTTGCAGGAGGGGGTGGGCGCGCGGTTCGTCGGCACCTCGAACGTGCTGCTGGCGATGCAGGCCGGGGTCGAGGCGATCGGCACCAACGCCCACGAACTGCCGATGGTCGAAGCGGCGCTGGCCGACGACGATGCCGGTATCGCCGCCGCGCCGTATCGCGTGCTGGCGGAATGGCAGCGGCATTATGGCGGCAACCTGCTGATCGCCTTGCCCGACGCCTATGGCACCGCCGCGTTCCTGCGCGATGCCCCGGACTGGCTGGCCGACTGGACCGGCTTCCGCCCCGACAGCATGCCGCCGATCGAGGGCGGGGAGCAGATCCTGCGCTGGTGGCAGGAACGCGGCGTCGATCCCGCCTCGAAATTGCTGATCTTTTCCGACGGCATGGACGTCGACAGCATCATCGCGACCTATGAACATTTTCACGGACGCGTGCGCATGAGCTTCGGCTGGGGCACCAACCTCACCAACGACTTTCGCGGCTGCGATCCGCTGGGCGGTGAGGGGCTGGAGCCGATCTCGCTGGTGTGCAAGGTCGTCAGCGCCGATGGCCGCCCGGCGGTCAAGCTGTCCGACAACCCCGCCAAGGCGACCGGCGATCCCGCCGATATCGCCCGCTACCTGCGCATCTTCGGCGAGAACGGCCGGGTGGCGAGCCCTGTCGCGGTCTAAAGTCGGAGGTAGCGGAAATACCAGACTTCGTGACCCTGCCGCCGTGCCTTACGCTCGTAGCGGGTTTCCGGCCAGTCGGCGGGGCGGGTCAAAAAGTCGGCGGCGGTCTGCGCCTGCCAGGCGAAGTCGCGGCGCTGGTCCATGATCATCATCGCCCAGCGGCAATAGGTCGGATCGTCGGTGCCGAGGCGGAACTCGCCGCCCGGCCGCAGCTTGGCGGCGATCAGGTCCATCGGGCCGTGGTTCATCATGCGTCGCTTGGCGTGGCGCGCCTTGCGCCAGGGATCGGGGTGCAGCAGGTAGACGCGTTCCAGCGAGGCGTCGGGAAAGCGTTCGATCACCTCCAGCGCGTCGCCCATGTGCAGGCGGACATTGGCCAATTCGCCGTCGCGAATGTGGTTGAGCGCGCCGACGACGCCGTTGAGGAACGGTTCGCAGCCGACGAAACCGTGGTCCGGCCGCGCCGATGCCTGACCCGCCAGATGTTCGCCGGCACCGAAACCGATCTCGACCTCGACCGGGCGATCGTCGCCGAACAGGGTGCGCGAGTCGAGCGGACCGGTTTCGGGTACCGATACGCGGGGCAGCAGTTGCTCGACCAGCGAAGCCTGGCCTTCGCGCAGCTTGTGCCCCTGTCGACGGCCATATAGGCGGCGGATGGTAGTCGGATCGTTCATCGCCGCGCTCCTACCCGGCGGGGTGGTGATCCGACAAGGGAGCTTCCGCGTCCGCCGGTGGTTCGGTTACCATGGGCAAGAAGCGCAAGGCGAAACAACAGGCGAAGCGGCTGGTCGATGCCGATATCGACGCGGGTCGCGGTGTGGCGGGCGAACTGCACGATCACCCGGTGGTGAAGTTCGCTGGAATGCTCAGTGAGGTGGCCGACCAGCCGCCGATGGTCGCGATCAACCTGACCACGATCGCGGTGGGATTGTGGCGGAGCGATGCCCGGCTGACGCGGACGGGGGTTCGGATGCTGGCCGCCCACGGCCTTGCGACGCTGGCGAAGGCGGTCATCAAGGCCAATGTCGACCGGGCGCGGCCGAAGCTATTCAGCGACCGGGAGGATCACCGGCCCAAGCCCGGCGATACCGACGAGGGGCCGCAGAACTCGTTTCCGTCGGGGCATACGGCGGGCGCGCTGGCCGTGGCACGGGCCGTGGCGCGGGAATATCCGGGGGCGGCGGCACCAGCCTATGCCGGCGCGGCGGCGGTGGCAGGGATACAGATACCGCGAGGGACGCACTTTCCGATCGATGTCGCGGTCGGGGCGGCGATCGGGCTGCTTGCCGAGGCGGTGGTCGCCCGGGTGTTGCCGGAGGCGGACGGAAGTTGATGAAGGTTACACCAAACGACGTTGATGGATGCGGCTCTTTCGTTTGAAATCAGTGGCTTGGGATGTACAAATAGGTCAGATATTGGCGCGGTTCGTCGCGCTGTGGTTCCGGGCCGTTCAAAGATCGTTTCTTGGCAAATACTTACGCGTCGATTCGATGATGCCACCTTCGCCGAACCGTCATCGTCGCCAAGCGGTTTGGCGGTGCGGCGATGACGATCCGGCTATCAGCCTTTGTCGCTGTAGGACAGGGCGGCGGTGTCAGCGTTTGCCGGACATTGCGCCGCCGTTGATGGTAATCGTCTTGTCGCCCCACGTACGCGTGGTGGAGATGGCGGGTTGCTGCACCAGCGCCAGCACCTCTGCCGGACGGGGCAGGGCGGTCAGCGGCGGGTAGTTCGAGGTCTCCGCCATGTCGACCAAGGCGACCGACCAGCGCGTGCCCCCCTTCTTGCCAAGCAGCAGGCCCGACATATTGGGCGCTACCCAAGCCCCGCGACCCGCATCGCTGAACGCCAGCAGATAGGAATCAAGGGCTGCGTCCCTGCGATAGACGGCACCGACCGGGCTGGGGCCGGGATCGCGGCACCATGTCGCCGGCTTCTGCGCGTCGGCGTCGGGTGTGTCCTTTTCCGCCAGCTTGTCCGAAGCCATCGACTGCAACATCCCGCCCAGCAGCCCCGACATCATGTTCGATTTCTCATCGCGAACCAGCTTCGCCTTTGTCGGGAAGTCGAGCGGAGTCGTACAATCCGCAATCGGCTGGGCGGGAGCCGCCGCGGCAAGGCCGGTCGGCCAGGTCAGCGCTGACAGGATGGCCGGCAACCGTGCGGCAATCCCCGCGCCGTCGAGCGTCGCCGAACTGTAGCGGACCTTCACCAGCCAGTCGCCCATCGGCAGGAGCGCCAGCCCGGTGCCACGATAGGGCGGCTTCGAGACCGACCATGCGCCCATCAGGCCGCTGGCGACGCTTTGCCCCGGCGGGGTGAATGCGGTCGCGGGACCGGCGGCGGTGGCGATGCCGTACATGTCCCGCCGCGTTTCGATCGAGGCGCTGGCGCGGTCGAACCAGACGGGTACCGCGCCGCTGACGTTGCGATAGACGTAGATGGTGATCGCGTCCGACCCGCGCTCGTAATTGGCGAATACGTCGAGTTCGTCGGTGCCGAATTGTTCGATTCGCCCGCGCGGCATTCCCTCCAGCATCGCCGGGATGGTCAGCCCGCTATGCCTGAAGCGATAGGGCTGGTCGGCAGGCGCGGAGATCGCATTCTTTTGCAGTTGCGCCACCGCCGGTGGAGCCGATGCCGCCGTCATCAACAGACCGATCGCCCACAGTCCCATGCCGAACCGCCGCATAACTTCCCCCTCCACGGGCAGACGTGAAAACGGGAGGTCCGCCCTGTCGGCGAACCTCCCGCAATTTCTTGTCCGTGTCGAGCGGTCAGGCCCGATATGGATCAGGCGGCCAGTGCGGCCTTCAGGTCGTCGACCAGATCGGTCTTTTCCCACGGGAACAGATCGCCCTCGGGCTTGCGGCCGAAATGGCCATAGGCTGCGGTGGGCTGGTAGATCGGCTTGTTGAGGCTCAGATGCGTGCGAATGCCGCGCGGGGTCAGGCCGCCGAGCTTGGTGATGCCGGCGATCGCGGTTTCGATCGCGTCGTCGGCGACGGTGCCGGTACCGTGCGTGTTCACGTACAGCGACAGCGGTTTCGATACGCCGATCGCATAGGCGAGCTGGATCGTGCAGCGCTTGGCGAGGCCGGCGGCGACGATGTTCTTCGCCAGATAGCGGGTGATGTACGCCGCCGAACGATCGACCTTGGTCGGGTCCTTGCCGCTGAACGCGCCGCCGCCGTGCGGAGCCGCGCCGCCATAGGTGTCGACGATGATCTTGCGGCCGGTCAGGCCGGCGTCACCGTCCGGGCCGCCGATTTCGAAGCTGCCGGTCGGGTTGATGTGATATTCGGTCGCATCCGACAGCAGGTCGGCGGGCAGAATATCGGCGATCACCGACTTCACATACTTGTGCAGTTCGGCTTCCTTGTCGCCCTCGTCATAGCCCGGCGCATGCTGGGTCGAGACGACGATCGCGGTCGCGGCGACCGGCTTGCCGTTTTCGAAGCGCAGCGTGACCTGGCTCTTGGCATCGGGTTCGAGGAACGGCGCGGCGCGCGAATGGCGGTCGGCGGCCATCCGGGCGAGGATCTTGTGGCTGTAATCGAGCGTCGCCGGCATCAGGTCGGGCGTTTCATCGCAGGCGAAGCCGAACATGATGCCCTGATCGCCGGCACCTTCGTCCTTGTTGCCCGACGCGTCGACGCCCTGCGCGATATGCGCCGACTGCGCATGCAGGTTGTTTTCGAAGCGGAAGGTTTCCCAGTGGAAGCCCGACTGTTCATAGCCGATCTTTTTCACGGTTTCGCGCACGGTGCGCTCGATCTCGGCCTGGGCACCGGTCGCCCATTCGCCGTTTTCGAACACGCCTTTGCAGCGGATTTCACCGGCGAGGACGACCAGCTGGGTGGTGGTCAGCGTTTCGCAGGCGATGCGCGCTTCGGGGTCCTTCGACAGGAACAGGTCGACGATCGAGTCGGAAATCTGGTCCGCTACCTTGTCGGGATGGCCTTCGGAAACCGATTCCGAGGTGAAGAGATAATTGGAACGCATGGACTTCCTCTAGGCTAGAGGGAAAGCGCGCGGCCGTTGCCATGCCGCATATAAAGCTTTCCTTATATCGTCGCCCTAGCGCGCGCGACGGCGGATGGCAATCGCGAGGCCGCACAGCAAAACTATCGCCAGCAATGCCATCCAGTTGCCGACCCGCGCGAACAGGGTCGGGGGGTGCGGGGCGGGGATCGGGACCTCGATCGCATCGGCGCGGCGCATCGGGATGGTCGCGACCAGCGCGCCCGATGCGTCGATCACCGCCGAAATGCCGGTGGTGGTGGATCGCAACACCGGCAAGCCTTCCTCAACGGCGCGAAGGCGGGCCTGTGCCAGATGTTGCGGCGGCCCCCAATCGCCATACCATGAATCGACGGTCGGATTGACGATGAAGCGCGGGCGACGGGTCCGGTCGACGACCTGCCCGGAAAAGATGATTTCGTAGCAGACCTGCATCCCGGCATCGCCGAAACCCGGCACCGCGACCGTCGCCGGTCCGGGACCGGGGCGAAAATCGACGCTCCCCATTACCAGCCGCGACAGGCCCAGCGGCTGGAGGATCGAGCGCAACGGCAGATATTCCCCGCCCGGCACGAGATGTGCCTTGTCGTAACGGCCGATGATGCGGGCATCGGGGGTGATGACGAACACCGAATTGCCGGCCCCTTCGATCTGGCGCTGGCGATCGAAGAACAGGGCGGTGCCGCCGATCAACGCCACGTCGCGCGGTCCCAGCGTCCCGGCAATGCGCGCGCGCAGCGACGAAGGCGACTGCGGGTACCATTCCGGGGGATAGCCGTCCTCCAACGGCAAGTTGACCGCACCTTCCGGCCAGACCACCAGCCGGGGAACCGGTCCCGGCCGACCCGACAGCTCGATCAACGTATCGAATACCCGATCGTCATAGCCCGGCTGGTTCTGCTCCTCCTTGCCCGCATTGGGCTGTACCACGCGCACGCGCGGCGCGTCGGTCGATACGACCGGCGTGGCGGGGCGTTCCGTCCATGCGAACCCGGCCATCAGCATGGCAAGGCCGACCAGCACGGCGTAGCGGACGCGCGGCCGGGGCAGCAGGATCGCGGCGCTGGCGACGACGGTCAGCCCCGACAGCGCATAGGTGCCGGTTAAGGCGGCGAGATGCCGCAGCGGGGTCGGGACCCAGATCGCGCCAACCGGGTTCCAAGGATACCCCGTCATCACCACGGCGCGCAGATATTCGGTGGCGATCCAGCCTGCGCCGGCGATCAGGACGAAAGCAAAGTCGGGGCGTTCGCCGCGCCGTCCCACCTTCCACGCGATGCCGCCGGCGAGCATCGGGTAGACCGCAAGATACAGCGCGAGACCGACGACCGCGACATAGCCGAGCGCGGGTGGCATCCGGTCCTGAAAGTCGAAGGCGTGCTGGATCCAGTTGTTGCCGATGGTGAAATGGGCGACGCCGAACAGCCATGAGCGCCACAGCGCCGCCTTCAGCGTCGGCGCGCGGTGGACCAGCCACAGCCACAGCGCGAACGCGGCCAGCGTGACCGGCCACCATTGAAGCGGCGCGAAGCCGAGGGCCGAGGTCAGGCCGGCGAGCAGGGCGAGAAGAGCGGACACGCGGCGTCTATCCGGCTTGTGGCGGGTGGGTGCAAGGGGGAGCGCGGAGTCATCATCCTTGGAAAAAACCTCCGCAAGAGTCGCACACCTAACCCCGAGTCCGCCGTACCCCCGCGCAGGCGGGGGTCCAGAGCCAAGCAAACAACGGTTTGCGCTTGAGACCCTGGACCCCCGCCTGCGCGGGGGTACGCGAACGGTATGTTCGCAGGGGTTCGCTGCGAGGGGGCGGACGGCGCTTCAATCCCTCACCTCCAAACCCTATCTCGTGCGCATGAACCCGTATCTCTGGCTCGCCAGCGCGATCGTCGCCGAAGTTGTCGCCACGTCCACCATGCGCGCGACCGCGGGGTTCACACGGATCGGGCCGTCGCTGGTGACGGTGATCGGCTATGCGATCGCGTTCTACTGCCTGTCGCGGACGCTGGAGAGCGTGCCGACCGGCATCGCCTATGCGATCTGGTCGGGGGTCGGCATCGTGCTGGTCGCCGGCATCGCGTGGGTCTGGCAGGGGCAGCGGCTCGACCTGCCGGCGATGCTCGGCATGGCGCTGATCATCGCGGGCGTGATCGTGATGAACCTGTTTTCGAACAGCACCGCGCACTAGATCGGCGCGCGAAGGAGTTTCTCAATGAACCAACCGGTAACCGTCGATATTCCCCATCAACTCGGCCGCGCGGGCGTGCGGCAGCGGATCGACAGCGGCATCGACAAGCTGGCGGGCATGATCCCCGGCGGCACGCTGCACGGCAAGAGCTGGGACGGCGACACGCTGCACTTCACGGTCAGCGGCATGGGGCAGACGGTGCAGGCGCACTGTGAAATGCATGACGCGCATGTCCACGCGGTACTCGACCTGCCGCCGATGCTCGCCATGTTCGCGAACAAAATCAAGGAGAAGTTGGGCAGGGACGGGCCGGCGCTGTTGAAATAGCCGGCCCGACCGGGTCAGCGGGCCGCGAGCGGCTGGCTGACCCGCCAGATGGTGTTGCCGACATCGTCGGCGACGAGCATCGCGCCGGTGCGATCGGCGATCACCGCCACCGGGCGGCCGTGCACGTCCTTGCCATCGGCGGTCAGGAAGCCGGTCAGCAGGTCGACCGGCTTGGCGTTGGCGACGGGGAAGCCGTTGGCGGCGAAGGGCACGTACACGACCTTGTAGCCCGATGGCGGCACCCGGTTCCACGATCCGTGCAGCCCGATCGCCGCGCCGTTGCCGAACCGCTCGCCCAGCCGCATGTCGGCGGTGAAGGCGAGGCCGAGCGGGGCGACGTGCGCGCCGAGCGCATAGTCGGGGCGGGCGACATACTGGCGCAGGTCGGGACGCTGCGGCTGGACCCGCTCGTCGATATAGCCGCCCCAATAATGCCACGGCCAACCATAGTTGCCGCCGAATTCGACCTTGGTCAGATAATCGGGCGGCATGTCGGAGCCGAGCATGTCGCGTTCGTTGACGACGGTCCACAGATCCTTGCTGCGCGGTTCGAACGCCATGCCGTTGGCGTTGCGCAGGCCCGAGGCGTAGATGCGGAACGTCTTCTTCACCGGATCGACCTGCCAGATCGCGGCGCGGTTCTTCTCGATGTCGAGGCCGTTTTCGGCGATGTTCGATGCCGAACCGACGCTGACGTAGAGCGACTTGCCGTCGGGATCGGCGACGACGTTGCGCGCCCAGTGATTGCCGCCGCCGGGCAGGTCGACGATCTTTTCGGGTGCCGCGGTGATGCGGGTCTGGCCGCTGCGGAAGGGATAGCGGACCAGCGCGTCGGTATTGGCGACGTAGAGCCAGTCGCCGATCACCGCCATGCCCGATGGCGAGTTCAGCCCGGTGAGGAACACCGAGCGCGCCTCCGCCGTGCCGTCGCCATTGGCGTCGCGCAACAGGGTGATGCGGTTGGCCGACGGGGTGCCGGCCCCGGCCTGCTTCATGAACAGCCGCATGAACCAGCCGGTGATGCCGCCGCCCTCGCGCGGTGGGCTGTTGCTTTCGGCCACCAGCACGTCGCCATTGGCAAGGCGGTACAGCCAGCGCGGATGGTCGAGGGCCTTGGCGAAGGGCTGCACCTGCAACCCGGCGGGGGCGGTCGGGGTCTGGCCGTCCTTCCAACCGATCGGATCGGCGACGCGGACGGTCGGGAACCACTGGTCGCGGACCTGCGTCAGCTGCGGCGTACGCCCCGCCACCGCATTCTCGCTCAACTGCGCCCGGTCGGGCCGGGTGATGTAGAAGACCAGCCCGGCGATCAGGACCAGCAGCACGAGGCCGAAGCGGATGACGTGTTTGCGCATGGCCGATGAATAGGGCGGTGCAGGCGACGGGGGAAGGGGGCGCGGACGTTCCGATGTAAAGGGGCCGCCGGTGACAAGGGAGGAGCGCCGGCGGCCCGTCGGACCGGTTCGAAGGGGGCTTACGAACCGGTCCGCGCCTGTTCGGGTATCGAAATCGGATCGTACTGTAAAACCGATTGAATCGTTGTTGGTGATCGGTTTTGGCACTTAGCGGTATTGCCGCTGCTGCGACCTCCCTCCAAGCCGCACCATGCGGGGAGGCGTTACTCCTCCTCGGTCGCTACCGGGGGGTGGAGTCGCAGTCGGAGGACGCGGCGGGTGTCGGCAGCGATGATTTCGATGCGCCAGCCCGACGGGTGGTCGAGGCAGGTGCCTTCCTTGGGCACCTCTCCCGCCAGCACGAAAGCGAGGCCGCCCAGCGTCTCGACGTCCTCCTCGATCTCGCCGAGGCGCGGGTCGATCAGTTCGGCGGCGTCCTCCAGCTCGGCGCGGGCATCCGCCTCCCATGCGCCGCCCTCCAGCGGCACGAACAGGTCGGTCGGGGCATCGTCATGCTCGTCCTCGATCTCGCCGACGATCTCCTCGACCAGATCCTCGATGGTAATCAGGCCGTCGGTGCCAGAATATTCGTCGAGCACGATGGCGAGGTGGGTGCGGCTGGCCTGCATCTGTGCGAGCAGGTCGAGAGTCCCCATCGATTGCGGGACGTAGAGCGGTTGCCGCAACAGGCCGATCGCGGTCGGCGGATGCTCCTCGCCCTTCGCCAGTATCGCGAAGACGTCCTTCACATGGACCATGCCGACGATCGTATCGAGCTTTTCGCGATAGACCGGCAGGCGGCTATGGCCCGCTTCGGCGAACAGTTTCACCACATCGGCGAAGGGGGTATTTTCCTCCAGCGCGACGATGTCGGCGCGCGGCACGCCCATGTCGCCCGCATCGCGTTCCCCGAAATGCAGGATGTTGCGCAACATCTTGCGCTCGATCGGCGAAAGATCGCCCGCGACCGGCGCGTCGTTCTCGTCCTCATGCGCTGCGATCACTTCCTCGATCCGTTCGCGCAGCGTCTCGCTGGCATCGGTACCGAAGATCAGCGAGCGCAGCCCCCGCCATATGCCCCCTTCGGAGCTGCTACTGTCGCCGGGCGGGGTGCTGGTCGAAACGTCGGCCATGATGGTCGTGTCAGTCCTCTGTAACGGGATAGGGATCGTGCAGGCCGAGTTGGGCGAGCGTCGAACGCTCGATCGCCTCCATGGCTTCCGCCTCGGCATCATTCTGGTGATCATGACCTAGCAAATGCAGGCAGCCATGGACAATCAGGTGCGTGGCATGATCGGCAACCGAAATGCCGCGTTCGGCTGCCTCGGCAGCACACACCCCGTGCGCGAGGACGATATCGCCGAGCAATACCTCGCCATCGTCGCTGTTCTGGGTGACGGTGTCGAGCAGATCGGGCTGGATCATCGGGAAGGACAGGACGTTGGTCGGCTTGTCCTTCTGCCGATATTGGCGGTTGAGCGTCTGCACCTCGTCATCGGAGGTCAAGCGCACCGCGATCTCGATCAGTGCCGGATCGGTCAGCCACACCCCCTGCGGCGTACGGCCGATCGCGGCGGTCGCGGCGCGGGTGGCGAGGGCCTCCCAATCCTGATCCTGCGGCCATTCGGCCTCTGCCTGTACGGCGATATCGATCATCTAAGGTCGGTCCTTGCGAAGTCGTCGCCCTTGTAGAGCAGCGTAGCATTGTTGGTACGGGCGCAGGCATAGGCGAAGCAATCGCCCATGTTGAGTTTCGCTTCGTGGCGACCCTTGCCGTAGCGGTGGTAGGCCTCCAGCGCGAGGCGCGATTCGTCAGAACCGATCTCCACGCGACGAAATGCCGCGGCGTGCGCGACATCCTGTACTTCCCGTCGGGCTCGCTCGATCGGATAGTGGTGCGATCGGCATAACGCCACAACAGTTTCCCACTCGGTCATTGCTGACCAGATCGGGTCCGCTTCGCCCATCAATCGTTCCATCAACTGCTCACCGTCCGCTTCGCCAGCGATCATCGCCACGAGCGCCGAGGCATCAACGAACATCGTCATCAATGTCCTCTTCACCCGACAACCAGTCATAGAATGCCTTGTCGGCTTTCAGTCCGGTCGGCGGCGGCAAGGGATGTTTGAGGCGGTACTCGCGCATCCATTCGACAAGGTTCCGACGCGGTTCAGCCTTGTCCAGATCGTCCTCGACGCGACGTACTGCATCACGCACGACCTCGGTTTTGCTGCGGCCAAGCCGTTTAGCGACGCGAGCGACCGCCGCTGCCGTCTCGGGGTCCTTGATATACAGCGAGGCCATCACCGATCTCCAGCAGGATATCCCGCAACCTAATGCGGGATATCCCTCGACTCAAGCGTCCTTGCCTTCATAGGCTTCGACGATGCGGCCGACGATCGGGTGGCGCACCACGTCGCCGGCGCCGAAACGGGCGAAGGCGATGCCCTCGATCCCCTCCAGCCGGCGAGTGGCGTCGGCGAGGCCGGATGCCTGGACGCCGCCGGGAAGGTCGGTCTGGTTGGGATCGCCGCACACCACCATCCGGCTGTTCTGGCCGAACCGGGTCAGGAACATCTTCATCTGGGCGGGTGTCGTGTTCTGCGCTTCGTCGAGGATCACGAAGGCATCGGCCAGCGTCCGGCCGCGCATGAACGCGATCGGTGCGATCTCGATCTCGCCCGACAGGATGCGGCGTTCGACCTGTTCTGCTGGCAGACAGTCGTTCAGCGCGTCGTAGAGCGGGCGGAGATACGGATCGACCTTCTCCTTCATGTCACCGGGCAGGAAGCCCAGCTTCTCCCCCGCCTCGACCGCCGGACGCGAGAGGATCAGGCGCTGGACGCTGCCGGTGATCAGCTGCGCCACCGCCTGCGCGACGGCGATATAGGTCTTGCCGGTGCCCGCCGGCCCCAGTGCGAAGATGATGTCGTTGCCGAGCAGCTGGTGCATGTAGCTGGCCTGCGCGACAGTGCGCGGGACGATCGTCTTCTTGCGCGTCCGGATCATGATCGAGGGCGCGCCCTGACCGCTTTCGGCGCGGAAGATGCCGTCGAGCGCGGGTTGCGACGACATGGCGATCACCGCGTCGATCAGGCCGGGATCGACCTCCTCACCGCGCAGAATGCGGCGATGCAGTTCGTTCAGCACTTCGCGGGCATGGGCCACCGCCTCTGCCGATCCTTCGATCCCCACCCGGTCGCCGCGGGCGGTGATGTAGACGCCCAGCCGTTCCTCAAGCGCCAGCAGGTTCGCGTCGAATTCGCCGAACAGGCGAGCAAGAAGTTGCGGCTTGTCGAAGCTGATTTCGGCGCGCGCGCGCTGACCGGCCTGGGCGGGAACGGGCTTTCGGCTCATGCGATCCTTTCGAAAAGCGGCCGGAACGCGGGATGCGTCCGGCCGACAGGAGCATAACAAAGGTAGGAACAGCGCATTACGCCTGCAACGTACGAAGGCGGACGGAGGGGCGAAAGGCGGCGCGGTGCTGCTGCATCGCCGGCGAGTGTGGCAGAGCGGAGGGCGGTGGGACAGCCCAAAACGAAGTGGCCAAACCGAAGGGACAAAAACGAAGGGGGACGTGGCCGTCCCCCGTTCGCGCTTACTTCAGCGTCGCCATGTCGATGACGAAGCGATATTTCACGTCGCTCTTTTGCATCCGGTCATAGCCGGTTTCGATTTCGTCCATTGCGATCGTTTCGATATCGGCGGTCAGGCCATGCTGATGGCAGAAATCGAGCATCTCCTGCGTTTCGGCGATGCCGCCGATCAGCGAGCCGGCGAGCGAACGGCGGCCGAAGACGAGGTTGCCGACCGATGGCGACGGATGCGGCGTTTCCGGCACGCCGACCAGCGTCATCGTCCCGTCGCGTTTCAGCAGGGCGAGGAACTGATCGAGATCGTGCGATGCCGCAACGGTGTTCAGAATGAAGTCGAAGCTGCCGGCATGTTCGCCCATCGCATCAGCGTCCTTCGACACGATCAGGTCCTTGGCACCCAGTCGGATCGCGTCGTCGCGCTTGTTGGGCGAGGTCGAGAAGACATAGACTTCGGCACCCATCGCGGCAGCGATCTTCACGCCCATATGGCCGAGGCCGCCGAGCCCGACGATGCCGACCTTCTGCCCCGGACCGACCTTCCAGTGCTTGAGCGGCGAATAGGTGGTGATGCCGGCGCACAGCAACGGCGCAACGGCGGCAAGGTCCTTCTCGTCGTGCCGAACGTTCAATACGAAGTCCTGATCGACGACGATGTGGTCCGAATAGCCGCCAAAGGTATGGCCGCCGAGTACGGGGTCGGGACCGTTATAGGTACCGACGAAGCCGGTGCCGGTGCAATATTGCTCCTCGCCCTCATGGCAGGACGGGCATTCGCCGCAGCTGTCGACCATACAGCCCACGCCGACGGTGTCGCCGACGGTGAACTTGGTAACGTCGGAGCCGACGGCGGTAACCTTGCCCACGATCTCGTGTCCGGGAACGCAGGGGTAGAGGGTGCCGGGCCATTCGCCACGCGCGGTGTGCAGGTCGCTATGGCAGACGCCGCAATACTGGATGTAGATCGCGACGTCGTTCGGCTGCGGATCGCGGCGTTCGAACGAGAAAGGGGCGAGCTTGCTGTCGGCCGACTGCGCGGCATAGCCCTGTGCGGGGGTCGTCATGCTGGGTTTCCATTGATGAAAGGGGTCGCCAGCACAATGCAACGCTGCGGCATTCGTTGCTGATACAAAGTATCAACAGGTTGATTTTTCAGGTGACGCGACGCTCGCCATGTTCGAGCATCGCCGGGATCACAAGATCCTCTTCATCGGCGAGATGGCGGTCGAGCATCGTCAGCAGCGTCCGCGACCGCTCTGCATAGTCGGCGGCGGCGCGGTCGAGCGCACCCGCTCCGCCGAGCGCCGCCAGCAAGGTCCGGGCGCCCTCGACATTCCGGTCCAGCGCATCGTGGATCGCATGGTGATCGGCATCGAGCAGGTCGAAGCCGCGCGCCATGCGCGGATCGAGCGCGCGGAATTTGGGGAAATAGGCGCTGTCCTCGATCTGGTGATGCGCGTTCAGATGCTGGAGGAAACGGTTGAGGTCGGGGACGAACCGCCGCTGGAACGCCGGTGCGTCGAGCCTGCCGTCGCGAAAGGCGGTAAGCGAGGTTTCGACCGCCGCCGCCTCCGCACGCAGCGAAGCGTGGATGTGCAGCCAGAAATCGGCGAGCTGGCCGAAATTGGCATGGGTGCGCCAGTCGGGCTGCGGATAGGTGGCGCGGAGATAGGCGAGGTCGTCGCCGATGCCCCCGCGCGTCGCGAGGTCGCTCACGCTGCCGCCCGCACGCGCTCCACGCCCGACAATGAAACCGCACCCGATGCGACGATCTCGACCTCGACCATGTCGCCGATCTTCGTGTCGGTCATGAAATGGACCGATTGTAGCCACGGCGACTTGCCGAGCATCTGACCCGGCTGACGGCCCTGCCGTTCGACCAGCACCTGACAGGTCCGGCCGATCGTCGCGTCGTTGAACGTCTTCTGATCGCGCAACAGCGCCGCCTGCAGTCGTTGCAGCCGTTCGTCCATCACCGCCAGCGGGACTTCGCCGGCCATGTCGGCGGCGGGGGTGCCGGGGCGGGGTGAGTATTTGAAGCTGAACGCCTGCGCATAGCCGACCGCGTCGACCAGACGCAGCGTATCCTCGAACTCGGCATCGGTTTCACCGGGGAAGCCGACGATGAAGTCGCCCGACAAGGCGATATCGGGGCGGGCGACGCGAACCCGGTCGAGCAGGCGCAGATAGCTGTCGGCGGTGTGGCTGCGATTCATCGCCTTCAGCACGCGGTCGTTGCCGGCCTGAACCGGCAGGTGCAGGAACGGCATCAGCTTCTCGACGTCGCGGTGCGCGTCGATCAACCCTTGCGTCATGTCGTTGGGGTGGCTCGTCGTATACCGGATGCGCTCCAGCGCCGGGATGCGGTCGAGTTCGCGGATCAGCGCGTCGAGACCGCGACCGTCGCCGTCGACCCACGCATTCACATTCTGTCCCAGCAGCGTGATCTCGCGCGCGCCGGCATCGACCAGCGCCTTCGCCTCGTCGACGACGCGCGCGAAGGGGCGGCTGATTTCCGCGCCGCGGGTATAGGGCACGACGCAATAGGTGCAGAATTTGTCGCACCCTTCCTGCACGGTCAGGAACGCGCTCGGGCCGCTGCGGCGACGCGCCGGCAGGTGGCCGAATTTCGATTCGGGCGGCATGTCGGTGTCGAGTGCGGGCTTGCCGGCGGCGGCGTCGGCGACCAGCTTCGGCAGGTTGTGATAGGCCTGCGGGCCGACGACGACGTCGACCTTCGCCCGTCGGACGATTTCGGCGCCCTCCGCCTGCGCGACGCAGCCGGCGATGGCGATCATCGGGTCGGCACCGTGCTTGCGCAGGCGGCCGATGTCCGAATAGACTTTTTCGGTCGCCTTTTCGCGGATGTGGCAGGTGTTGAGCACGACCAGATCGGCGGCATTGGCATCGTCGGTCGCGGTCATGCCCTGCGCCGCCATCAATTCGGCCATGCGCTCGCCATCATAGACGTTCATCTGGCAGCCGAACGACTTGACGTGAAAGGTCCTGGGGGTGGTAGTCATCGGCGGCCCTGTACCGGATTTCGACCGCGGTAGGAAGGATTCGGGTTCACGCGAAGGCGCGGAGGCGCGGAGATAAGAAGGGAGTGGTTCGTGCAGAGCCGCGGAGACGCGGAGAGGTGGCGCTTGCCGCGACAGCAGCCCTCTATCTTTCGTGTAGCAAGAGAGGGGCTTCGCCGGACGGGATCCAAGCGCCCGCGCAACGCCTCCTCCGCGTCTCCGCGGCTCTGCGCGAACCACTCACTTCTTTGTGCCCTCGCGCCTTCGCGTGAACCAACTATCCCTGCCGTTCTGCCATCACTTCGGCGATCAGGTCCTTGCGGCTCAACTTGCCGATCATCGTCTTGGGCAGGGTCAGGCGGACGACGACCTCGTCGACGCGTTCGTGCTTGCCCAGCTGGGGGTTGAGCCATGCCTTCAGCGCGTCACCGTCGACATCGGCGTCGTCGGCCAGCGTGACATAGGCATGCGGGCTTTCGCCCCGATAGTCGCTGGGCAGGCCGACGACCAGCGCCTCGCGGACGGCGGGGTGATGGTACAGGACACGCTCGATCTCGCTCGGGAACACCTTGAACCCGCCGACCGCGATCATGTCCTTCAACCGGTCGACGATGCGGATGAAGCCGTCGTCGTCGATCGTGCCGACATCACCGGTCCGCAGCCAGTGAACGCCGTCGGCATCAGTGACGAAGGTCGAGTCGTCGGCGTCGTGACGGCCCCAATAGCCGGTCATGATCTGTGGGCCGGCAACGACGATCTCACCCGGTTCGCCGACGGGCGGGTCGAGGGTCGGATCCTCCTTGTCGACCAGCCGGACGCGGGTGCCGGCGATCGGTTGTCCGATGCTGCCGGCCTGTTGCGGCCCGGCATAGGGATTGCACGACACCACGCCCGAGCTTTCCGACAGGCCGTACCCCTCGACAAGGGTTGCGCCGGTTGCCGCTTCGAACCGTTGCTTGAGTTCGGGCGGCATCGGCGCACCGCCCGAGACGCAATAGCGCAGCGACGAGAAATCGGTCTGCTTGAGGCGCGGATGGTCGAGCAGGGCGCGGTACATGGTCGGGACGCCGGGCAGGGCAGTCGCCTTGGTCCGATCGAGCGCGGCCAGCACCTGTCCGGCGTCGAACCGGGGCAGCATCACGATCTCGCCGCCGGTCACGACGGTGCGGTTGAGGACGCAGGTGTTGGCGAAGACATGGAACATCGGCAGCACGCCGAGGATGCGGTCGAGCCGGCTGTTACCGTCGGGGTCGAGCCAAGCGACCTGTCGGGCATTGGCCGACAGATTGGCATGGGTCAGCATCGCGCCCTTGGGACTGCCGGTTGTGCCACCGGTATACTGGATGAGGGCGAGGTCGCGTTCGGGATCGATCGCCGGCATGCTGCAACCACCGTCATTGGCGATCAGCGCCGAAAAGGCGCTGACCCGGTGGTCGTCGGGACGTGGCGTTACCTCCTGCGACCGGAACCAGCGGTAGAAGAGCGATTTGGCAGCGGGCAGCGCCCCCGCGATCGATCCGACGACCAGCCGTTCGAGCGAACTGCGCGCCAGCACCTCCAGCGCGATCGGCAACAGTGCCGAGGCGGACAGGGTGAACAGCAGCTTCGTCCCCGAATCCTCGACCTGCGCCGCCAGTTCGTGCGCGGTGTAGAGCGGCGAGAAGTTGACGACCGTCGCGCCGAGTTTGAGGATGCCGTAATAGGCGGCGACGTAATGCGGGACATTGGGCAGGAAGAGCCCGATCCGGTCGCCCGGGCCATAGCCGAGCTTGGCCAAGCCACACGCGACGCGGTCCGCGCCGTTCCTGGTTTCGGCATAGCTGTAATGGCGGCCGAGAAAGTCGATCAGCGGCGCGGTGCCGCGACGGGCGGCCGATTCCTCGAACAGCGTCACCATCGACATCGGTGGTATCGGTTCGTCCCAGCGAACCGGATGGGCGTAGCGGTCGAGGATCGGTGCGGCGCTGCTCATTTACAATTGTGTAAGCAGCGCTTTCGCTACATGCAAGCCGGGTTGCGTCGCGCGTAATCGACGTGTCAGGCCGCCATCGACAACGGTGCGCGTCCGGCGCGGTCGCGACCGGCGGCCTTGGCCTGGAACAGTGCCTTGTCGGCAAGGCGATAGAGCCGTTTCCAGTCATTCTCGTCCGACAGCGGGCCGTGGCAGATGCCGATGCTGCTGGTCACGCGCAGGTCGAACGGCAGGCGCTGCGCGCGGACATTGGCGAGCAGCACGTCGGGATCGGGCATCGCCGATTCTTCGCCCAACAACGCGAATTCCTCACCGCCCATGCGGGCGACCAATACGCCCGGCGGTGCGTGTAACCGCAGCGTACGGGCGAACTGGCGCAACACCTCATCGCCGCCGTCGTGACCGATCGTATCGTTGACCTGTTTGAAATGGTCGATGTCGAACAGCATCAGCGTACGCGAACCCGGTGCCGTAATGGCTCGCGACAGGAAGGCGCGGCGGTTGAGCAGGCCGGTCAGCGGATCGGTATCCGCCAACTCGCGCGAGATCGCCTCTTGCCGCACCGCTTCGTCGCGCTCGTGGCTGAGCACGCGGATGCGATAGGCGATGGCGGCGCTGGCGGTCAGCGTCTCGACGCTCATCGCCACCATCGTCGAATTGTCGATCCAGAAGTTCCATGGCAGCAGATTGATATTGTAGAGCGAGCGGACGACCAGCATTCCCACCGGTGCCGCCCAACTGAGCGCGAACAGCCAGAGATAGTCGCTGCGCCGCCGCCACGCGCGCCACACCACGAGGCCGACAGCGACCGGCGCGAAGCACATCGTCAGCGAGAAGAGGCGGTCGAGCGGGTTGATGGCGATCGGCCCGACCGCCATCAGCAGCACGCCGAGCAGTCCGAAGATGACGGTGACCATCTGGATCAGCCGGAGTGGCCAGCCATCGAGAATCCGGCGTTCGAAGAAACAGGCGCAAAAGGCCAGCGCCGAGGCCATGCCCCATGACAGCGCCAGATAGCTGGTCAGGATGCGACGATTATTGGCGAGGCCGGGCAACAGCCACGCCAGCGCGCCCGACGAAGACAACGCATAGATCACCAGGCAGGCAAGCAGCCCGCAATAGGCGATCTGAAAGTCGTGCCGCAGCACCCGCCATAGCGCGAAATTGTAGAAGAGCAGGCCGGCGCACAGCCCGATAAAGCCGGCATAGAATGCGGCGAGCAGCATGTTCGAACGCTGGCTTTCGATGTCGTCGGTCACGCGGGCACCAACCACGATGCCACGCATATTGGCGGCCCCGCCGACCCGCCACAGGACCCGTTCGACGGGCGCGCCATCGGGCATGAACCGATGTTCGACGATCGCGCCAAGCTGGATATGGTGATCGATGCCGACATTGTCGTCGAGCGAGCCGGTGATGCGGCCATCGGCGGCGATTGCATAGACGGCTAGACTGTCCTGCCACAGGCTGACCTGTCGCACGCGGACCGCCGCCGCCGGATCGGCGGGCGCGGGAAGACGACCGGACAGGATCCAGTAATCGCCGCGTCCGAACGCGATTTGCCGCGTGGTACAGTCGAACCGGCCGGTATTGGCCAACACGCCGCGGACGGTGTCGCCGGGCTGGACCCGGCTGACACAGGTCGTCAGCGGCGCGCCGCCGATCCCTGCCTGCGCACGCGCCGGCGTGGCGCACAACGCACCGAACGCGACGAGCAACGCGATCCACAGGGTTCGACAGGTCGATACCATCCACAGGACCTGCCAGCCGACCCCCAAGATTCGGTTAACGCGGCGTTCGTTTTTTCGGTCGGCGGGTCAGTGCGCGGCGACGATCGCCGCGCTTAGTCCGGCCAGCGTCGCCTGTCGCGCGATCTGGCGGAGGGTGTCGGCACCGGTGCCGGCGGGGGTCAGTACGCGCGCGCTGGAGCGCCCAGCACCGGCCGGCTGGGGAAAGGTCGTGGCACGGCTGGGTTTCTGCGCACCTTGTTGCCGGACGAAGGCGGCGACCGCCTCGCTCGGGCCGCTGACCACCAGTTCGGGGCCACCCTGCGCCGGGCTCAGCCCACATCCAGCCAGCAGCGTCGCCGCCGCAATCGTCATGAAAATCCGCATCCTCACCCCTATCGCTCGCCGCTTGGTCGCGGTCGTTGGCAGGCAAGCTGACATGCGCGGGCGTGCGGCGCAATGGGGCAGGATCGGTCGCGTCAGCCCAGTGCCTCGTCGAGCAGCCGGGCGAGGCGCAGGCCGCCCTTCCTGACCTGTCCCTGCGCGATGGGGACCAGCCGGGCGACGGTGGCGTCGTCGAGCCTGACCCGGCCAGCGGGTCTGGGGCCGCAGCCATCGCCGCCCAGTGCCGGGGCATAGACATATTCGCGGCTGATCTCCCAGCTGTCGCGGCTCCAGTCGACGACGGTGCCGGCCTGTACCGGCGCGCGTTCGGCGGGGGTGTAGACGCGCAGGATCGAGGGCGGGGTACTGATCGCACGTTCGGCGAGCGGGCCGTCCCAGATCGAATGGAGATTGAACCGGTCGGGGTGATAGATGCCGTAATCGGCCCGTACCCAGTTGCCGCCCAGATCGCCGCGATCGCCGGCATGAAGCGGCATATGCAGGTCGCCGACGAAGTGGACGAGAAAGGCGAGCGCCATCACCCGTTCGCGCATCGGGACGTCGCGGTCCTTCAGCAGCTTCAGGTTGCGGGTGATCTGCGCCGAGACGCAGTTGCCGTCCTTGCACGGTCCCTTCAGGTCGAACGGTTTGCACACGTCGACATTCTGGTAAT
The DNA here is from genome assembly GCF_001421915.1 of Sphingomonas sp. Leaf62. Lineage (NCBI taxonomy): Bacteria > Pseudomonadati > Pseudomonadota > Alphaproteobacteria > Sphingomonadales > Sphingomonadaceae > Sphingomonas > Sphingomonas sp. Leaf62. Next base: position 34,013 of record NZ_LMLN01000028.1, read on the forward strand.
GCCACGCATAGGCGTAGCTGAATCGCTCGCCGAGCGGCTTAATGCAATCGGCCCACACGCTCGCTTCCTCGATGGTGCGGGCCGGGCAGGTCGGCGTTTCGAGCAACCCCTGATGCCGCAGGATGCGGTCGATCGCGGCGCGGGTTTCGGGCCGGACGTTCAGGCGTGCGATCGTCGCGACGCTCTGGTGGCCATATTCCCAATAGGCATAGGCGGGCGAGGTCGCGAACAGGCAGGCGAGCGAGAGGAACAGGCGGCGAATCATCGGGTTGCCCCTTAAAGCCTGTCGTACGGCATGAAAACCGGGACTATCCCTCCTCGCCATAGATGGCGACGCGGCGGGTGCCGTCGCTGCCGGCGCGACCGCGATACATGCCGGGGGTGGTGAAGCTCCACGCGACGTCACCGTCGGGGCCGGCGACGATGACGCCGCCGGTGCCGCCCAGCGCCTGCGTTTCGGCCAGCACCGCGTCGGCGGCGGTTTGCAAGTCTTCGCCGGTAAAACGGATGCGCGCCGAAATCTCGTGCGCGACACCGATGCGGATGAAGAATTCGCCGGCCCCGGTCGCCGAAACGGCGCAGGCGCGGTCGTCGGCATGGGTGCCGGCGCCGATCAGCGGCGAATCGCCGATACGGCCCCAACGCTTGCCGGTGACGCCGCCGGTCGAGGTCGCGGCAGCGACATGGCCGGCGGCATCAACCGCGACCGCGCCGACCGTGCCGTATTTCATGTCGACATCGAACCAGCCATCGGGATCGGCCTTCATCGCATCGAGCTGCGCGCGGCGTTCGGGCGTGACGAACCAGTCGGGATCGACCTGTTCGACGCCCTGTTCGGTGGCGAAGGTATCGGCACCCTTGCCGGCGAGCAGGACGTGGGGGCTGTGTTCCATCACGGCGCGCGCGAGACTGACGGGGTGACGGGTGCGGGTGACGCCGGCGACCGCACCGGCGGCGCGGGTCGCTCCGTCCATGATCGCGGCGTCGAGTTCGATCGCGCCGTCGAAGGTGAAGACCGCGCCACGCCCCGAATTGAAGGTCGGATCGTCCTCCAGCACCCTGACCGCCGCCTCGACCGCATCGAGCGCGCTGCCGCCCGAGGCGAGCACCGCTTCGCCAGCGGCCAGTGCGGCGTCGAGGCCGGCACGGGCGGCGGCGTCGGTCGCGGCACCGACGGTGTCGCGGGTCAGGATGCCGGCACCGCCATGCACCGACAGGGTCCAGCGGGGGGCGGGGGCACTCGACATGGCTTCATCCTGCTACGGTTACACGCCCGCCTGCTAGCAGATCGCGGGTCGGCTGCCACCCTGTCGTACCGGGCGTGGGGCGACGCCGACGAGGATGCCGAACGTCGACACCAGCCGGGCCAGCGCGACGGTCGCGGCGCAGGCGGCGATCGTCGCGGTCAGGATCGCCGCCGCCTGTACCGGCGGGGCCAGCGCCAGCGGCAGGGTGAACCATGTCGCCAGCACGATCGCGGGATGATGGACGAGATAGGCGGGCAATACCGCCTGTCCCAGCGTCCGCCGCCAGCGATGATCGCGATTGGCATGGGCGTCGGCGAGGTGGAACAGCGTGACGACCATCCCCCATGCCATGACCGATCGGGCCGCACGGCTGGCGGCCATCACCGCGTGCGGTGGTATGGCGGTGCCGGGATAGGTGACTTCCACGCTCATCGCGACGCCGCCCGCCAGCAGTGCGAGCAGCGCGGCCAAGGGCCAGCACCGGTGCAGCGAGCGCCACAGCGCCGGATGGCGCGCGATCAGGAAACCGAGGACGAACAGCGTCAGGAACTGCGAATGGCCCGCCCAGTCGCGAAACAGCCCCTGCCGTTCGGGGATCAGGAACAGCAGCGCCAGACGCGCCGCCGCCGTCGTCGTCATCGGCACCCACAACAGGCGCATGCCGGGCGACAACCACGCCGCCACCCGGTCGAGCCATGCCAGCGCCGGGCGCGATGCCGTGACGCCGGCCACGATCATCGTGTAGGCCCAGAGATAGACGAGGAACCAGAGATGCTCCCAACTGGGAAACTCGACGCCCCACCGCGTGCCGACCGCCCACGCATCGAACAGCCAGAAATGCAGATAGCCATCGAGATAGCTGCTTTCGCGCACGCGCACCCACATTTCGAGCGGCACGATCGCGACCATGCCGAACGCGAGCGGGACCAACAGCCGCCGCGATCGATCGCGGGCAAATGCCAACCAGCCGCCGGCCCGCGCGAACAGCATCGCGCTGGCATAGCCCGAAACGGCGAACAACAGGCCCAGCCGCCACGGCGTCAGCGCCGCCATCGGCACGACCAGCGCGGGATAGGCGTGGCCGGTCGACACGATCCAGTGCCACGGGCTGAACGCCAGTGCGATGTGATAGGGGATCAGCATGGCGAATGCGGCGATGCGCAGCCAGTCCAGCCCGTAATGGCGGCCCGCCGGTGTCATGCGTTGCTGAAGTCCCCTGCGGCATTGCGTCACGCGACTTTCGCCTGACGCAATGCCGCCCTATACTGGGAACAAATAACCGAAGCGTTAGCGAGAATTTACCATGTCGATCCGCCCATGGCGCGATATCCACCGCCGGCAAAGCCGCCAGATCATGGTCGGCAACGTCCCCGTCGGCGGCGACGCGCCGGTCACGGTGCAGACCATGACCAATACCGACACCTCCGATGCGGTGGCGACGATCGACCAGATCCGCCGTTGCGAAGAGGCGGGCGCGGACATCATCCGCGTGTCGTGCCCCGACGTGCCGAGCACCGCCGCGCTTCGGCAGATCACCCGCGCCGCGCGTGTGCCGATCGTCGCCGACATCCATTTCCACTATAAGCGCGCGCTGGAAGCCGCCGATGCGGGTGCGGCGTGCCTGCGCATCAATCCGGGCAATATCGGGTCGAACGAGCGCGTCGCCGAAGTCGTGCGCGCGGCAAAGGCCAATGGCTGCGCGATCCGCATCGGCGTGAACGGCGGCTCCCTCGAAAAGCATCTGCTCGAAAAATATGGCGAGCCATGCCCCGACGCGCTGGTCGAGTCGGCGATGGACCATATCAAGTTGTTACAGGACCACGACTTCCACGAATTCAAGGTCGCGGTGAAGGCATCCGACCTGTTCATGGCGGTCGCGGCGTATCAGCAACTGGCCGAGATGGTCGACTGCCCGCTGCATCTGGGCATTACCGAGGCCGGCGGGTTCGTCGGCGGCACGGTCAAGTCGTCGATCGGCATCGGGTCGCTGCTGTGGTTCGGGATCGGCGACACGATCCGCGTATCGCTGTCGGCCGAGCCGGAAGAGGAAATCCGCGTCGGCTTCGAAATCCTGAAGGCGCTGGGCATCCGCAATCGCGGGGTGCGCGTCGTGTCGTGCCCGTCCTGCGCGCGGCAGGGATTCGACGTGATCCGCACCGTGCAGGCGCTGGAGGAGCGGTTGCAGCATATCCGCACGCCGATGTCGCTGTCGGTGCTGGGCTGCGTCGTCAACGGCCCCGGCGAGGCGCGCGAGACCGATATCGGCATCACCGGCGGCGGCAACGGCCGGCACATGGTCTATCTGTCGGGAGTCACCGACCACCATGTGCAGGACGCCGACATGATCGAGCATATCGTCAGGCTGGTCGAGGCCAAGGCGGCGGAGATCGATGCGGCGAGTGCGGGGATGCCGCAGGCCGCGGAGTAGGCGGCGGCCCAATCCCGCCGGACCGTTCGTGCCGAGTAGCGGCCGAGCGGAGTCGAAGGCTCGTATCGAACTACCCTGGGCGGTCCTTCGATACGCCATTTCCACGTCGCTCGATGGCTACGCAGGACGAACGGAGTGGCCTGCGAGGCTAACGCCTATGACCCGCCGAGCACGTTCACGCTGAACGCGACCACGCCCAGATTGAAGACGAACGCGATCAGGCAATGGCCGGTCACCGTGCGGCGCATGATGCGCGAGGTGATCGATACGTCCGAGGTCTGGAACGTCATGCCGAGCGTGAAGGCGAAATAGACGAAGTCCCAGTAATCGGGTTCGTCGGTGCCGGGCATGTCGATGCCGCCGCTGTCCTTGCCGGTGGCATCGGCGGTGTAGAAAAGATGCGCATAGTGCATCGCGTAGATGGTGTTGGCGAATGCCCATGTCAGCAGCAGCGTCGCCACGACCAGCACCACGACGCCCGCGCCCGGACTGCCGCGCTGTCCCAGTTCGACACCGATCGCCGCCAGCACCACAATCGCGATCGCCCCGGAGAGCAGCAGCAGCAGCGGGCGGTTGGCGTCGTTGCGGATCGCAGCGGCCCGCATCGCATCGGTCGATGCGCCGAGAAGCGGGATGCACGACAGCAGGAACACGACCGCCCCGGCATCGAACGCCAGCGGAACCCCGCTGCGCCAGCCGAACGTAGGGATGCTCCACACCCCGACCGCACCCGCGACCAGCGCGAAGACGATGAAGCGGGGCGGCGCGATGCGTTGGCCGAGATTGAGCGACATGCGGTTCCTGTATCGTACCGCCGCGCCGTTCGGAAGCGGTCCGGCCGTCCGGTGATGGGGACCGGCCGGGCGCCGGACCCGTTCAGTTCTTGATCGTCACCATGCCGACCGGCTTGTCCTTGGTAGATGCGTTGGCGGCGATGGTCTTCACCTTGGCCGCCTTGGGCTTGCGGAGTTCCTTGTTCGACTTCTGCTGGCTCTTGGCCATGACGTTGTCCTTCACGGGCGAGGCGCCCGGTGATGAGCCTATACCATCCGCATCCCTGCCCTTGCATCAAATCGACGCGCACGCGACAGCGATCCCGTCCGCCGTTCGCAAAGGTCCGCCGATGTCTGCCGCCCCGTCCAGCTTGCGCGCCTTCCTCGTCGCCGGAGGCGGGATCATGGTCTATACGGTGATGGACGCGCTGATGAAGCAGTTGTCGATCGACAGCGGCGCCTACAACGCCGTCCTGTGGCGATCGATCGGTGGTGCGATCCTGTGCGGCGTGTTGTTCGTTGCGGTCGGGCGACGCTGGCCGGTGCGGGCGACGCTGGCGCTGCATATCGGGCGCGGCGTTGCGGCCGGATCGTCGGTGGTGCTGTTCTTCTGGGGCCTTGCCCGCGTTCCGATGGCGCAGGGGGTGGCGCTGACCTTCCTCGCGCCGCTGATCGCGCTGTATCTGGCCGCGCTGTTTCTGGGTGAGACGATCCGCCGCGCGGCGATCGTCGGGTCGGTGGTCGCGTCGGCGGGCGTGCTGGTGATCGCGGCGGGGGAGGTGCAGGCCGATGCCTCGACGCAGGCAGTGCTCGGCAGTCTCGCCTGCGTCGCTGCGTCGATACTCTATGCCGGCAGCCTGATCCTGCTGCGGCGACAGGCGCAGGTCGCCGACCCGGTCGAGGTTGCCTTCTTCGCCAATCTCGTCATCGGCGGGATGCTGTTGCCGGCCGCGCCGTGGCTGGGCGCGATGCCGGCAGGATCGCAACTGCTGCCGCTGTTCGGAGCGATCCTGCTGAACATTGCGTCGGTGATGGCGCTCGCCTGGGCCTATGCGCGGGCGGAGGCGCAGGTGCTGGCCCCGGTCGAATATAGCGCGTTCCTGTGGGCCGCGCTGGCCGGCTGGATCGTGTTCGGCGAAACGGTGTCGCCCTACACCGTCATCGGTGCGCTGCTGATCGTCGCCGGGTGCGTGGTCGCGGTGCGGCGGCGGGTGCCGGCGATGCAGAGCGAGGCGGGGGCATGAGCGCCGACGAAGGCTTGCTGCTTTGGGTCGAGGAGGCGCTGGCACCCGTCGGGCGCGTCACCTGGCGGCGGATGATGGGCGGTGCGACGCTGTATCTCGACGGCATGGTCTTCGCGATCGTCCTCGACGATGCGCTGTGGTTCAAATCGGATGCAGTGGCCGATCCGGTCTGGGACGCCGCCGGGTGCACGCGATTCACCTATCAGCGGAAGGACGGAAGCGTTGCGACGATGAACTATCGCCGGGTGCCCGATGGCGTGTTCGACGATGCCGACCTGCTGGCCGAATGGGCGGCGCTGGCGGTCGAGGCGGGGCGCCGGGCGCCGGTCAAGCGGCGGCGGACGAAGCGGCGGGATACGGCATAGCGGGATCGTGTCCCTTTGCCGCAAACAAAACGGGCGGGGAAAATCCCCGCCCGCATAAGCTCAACGACCCGGTACGTCGTAGTCGTGCGGTTCTTCGCCCTGCGCCTTGGCTGCGTTGTAGCGTTCGATCGCTTCCAACGTGATGCGCTTGGCTTCCTCGGCACCGCCCCAGGTGCCGATCCGGACCCACTTCTTCTTTTCGAGGTCCTTATAGTGGGTGAAGAAGTGTTCGATCTGTTCGAACACGATTTCGGGCAGATCGGCGCGTTCGCCGACGTTGCTGTAATAGGGAAAGGTCGAATCGACCGGCACGCACACCAGCTTTTCGTCGCCGCCGGCTTCGTCCTCGAGGTTGAGCACCGCGATCGGGCGGGCGCGGACGACGCAGCCGGGAATGAAGGGCGAGCGCGACACGACCAGCGCGTCGAGCGGATCGCCATCGGGCGACAGGGTGTGCGGCACGAAGCCGTAATTCGCCGGATAGCGCATCGGCGTGTGCAGGATGCGGTCGACGAACAGCGCGCCCGAAGCCTTGTCGAATTCATACTTTACCGGTTCGCCACCGGTCGGAACTTCGATGATGACGTTCAGGCTGCTCGGCGGATTGTCGCCGGTCGGCACCATGTCGATGCGCATTGATAGTCTCCCTTGTCTGGCACGGACGCGCGTACGACGCGCCCTTTAGCCGCATTTACGAACGGTTGAAGCAGGTTTTGTTTAGAATCGTCAAAGGTGACAACCGGATGGTCCCGGATCGGGATCATCCGGCCGAACATCATTTCGCGGTAAGCAGGCGATCGAGGCCATTGTCGCCCGAACCGACCTTTTCGAACCGGGGATACCGGTGCCCGTCGTGATAGGGGATCGCGACCTCGCGCACCGCTTCGTTCAGGTTGACGGTCAGGCGGATCGGTTCCTTCGCGCCCCTGGCCGCGCCGACCGCATCGCGCAGGCGATCGGGGGTATAGGCGCTGCCGTTGACCGCGAGGATCGTCGTGCCGATCTCGAACCCGGCCTTGAACGCCGGGCTGCCCCAGATCACGCTGGTGACCTTGCCGTCCTTGTTCGCGCCGAGACCCAGCGAATAGGGCAGCGACACGCCGCCCGCGCTCTTCTCGCGCCCCTTCAGATAGGCGGTCGGGGTGTCGGTATAGGTCAGGCGATAGCCGTTGGCGGCGAAACCGTCGATCGGCGCACGATCGGTGCGGGCGTCCAGCCGCCTGTCGAGGAAGCCGGCCCAGTCATAGGGCTGGATGCCGTTCAGCGTCTTTGCGACATCGGCCAGCGTATAGGGCAGCACGCCCCAGTCGCCGTCGCGCATCCCGAAAAAGGCGCGGGCGAAATCGTCCATCGACCTGGTGCCACCCGACTGCTTGCGCAGCATCGAGTCGACCTCCATCCACACCAGCAGGCCTTCGTTGTAATAATCCTCCGAACGCTGCCAGCTGGGCCAGCCCTTGGGACGACGGGCGGTGATGACCGGATCGTTGGTGGTGTCGATCAGCGGCCGCCACTGCCGCCCCTCGCGCGCGTCCAGTGCGGCGGCGATGTCGGCATAGGCGTCGAGCGTATCCTGCTTCGACACCAGCCCCGAGCGCGCCTGCAACACATAGCCCCAGAACTGGGTCTGCCCCTCATACACCCACAGCAGCGAGTTGCGCATCGGCATGCGGAAATCGGGGGTGAACAGGTCCGCACCACGACGGTACTTGCCGTCCCAGCTATGGGTGAATTCGTGCGGCAACAGGTTGCGTTCGCCCGGCCCCGCAGTCCAGTCGGTGAAATAGCCGGGGTCGACGCCGTTTTCGGACGAACGATGATGTTCAAGGCCGATCGAACCCATCTTGTCGGTGATCGACAGCAGGAATTCGTATTTGTCGTAATGCTGCGCGCCGAACAGCTTCACCGCCTGTTCGACCAGCCGGGTATGCGCCGCGACCTGATCGGGGGTGGCGGCCAGTTCGGAGGGCTTGTCGGCGACGATGTTCAACCCGACCCGGTCGGTCAGTGCGAACCGCTTGAAATATTTGCCGGCGAAGACCGGTGAATCGATCAGCGTTTCGTAGCTGGTCCGGTCATATTTATAGACGCCGTTCTGCACCTTCGACGGCAGGCCCGATGCGGCGGTCCAGCCGGCGGGATAGCGCACCGACGCCTCTACGGGCAAGCGGCGGGTGTAATAGCCGGCAGGGTACAGGCTCACCGCTTCGAATTGCAGGTTCAGCATTTCGGGGGTGACGACGATGCGGCCCTGATCGCCCTGCTGCGCCGACAGGAACTGGAACTGCACGTCGAGATTCTTCGCGCCGGCGGGCACGTCGATATGGAAGGAGAACATGTCGAGCACGTCGCGGGTCCATGGCAGCTCACGGCCGTTGGCACGGACGACGAGGCCGGCCAGCTTCTCGATCTCGCCGCGGGGGCCGTGTTTGCCGGGCAGCCATTTCGGCATCATCAGCACCATGTGACCGGTGCGGGCGACCGGGATCGTTTCCTTCACGCGGAAGATGCCCTGCACCGTGTCGGTCGCGTCGACGTCGAGCTTGATCGTGCCGGGATAGTCAATGTCGCGTGCGGCGGGGACGGTGTCGACGATCGGCGTCGGTTGCGGCAGCGTGTTGCCGGGCGGGTTGATCTGGGCGGTGGCGGGCAGGGCGGTGGTCAGCAGCAATACGCTCAGCGGGACACGCAGCAAATGGGTACGCAAGGGCGGGGACTTCCTTCGGACGCGGATATGCTTCACCGGATGCTTACCATGTCGGTGATAGCGGATGACGCCATGTATCACGCCAACCCGTTGCCTGTGCAAGCCGAACCCGAATCGCGGCCCGCATCGGCGGTGTCGGCGGGCGTCGGGCTGGCCGGGCTGGCTGGATTGTGCGGCTGGATCGCGGTCGCGTGGCATTACGGGATGGACGGTCCGTATGCGGCGCTGGTCAACGTCGTCGCCTGTGCGGTGCCGATGGTGTTGTGGTCGCTGCTGGTCGACAAGGTGCACCGCAACCCGTCGACCGGCATCGATTGGGACCATGTCCGGCCGTGGCGCGAGACGGTCGAGATCAGCCTGACGAAGCTGGCGGGGCTGTGGCTGACCTGGGGCGTGATCGCCGGCATCTATGCGACCGGGCGATTTTATTGGGAGGGCGGGTTCGCCTTTTCGATGTGGGTGTTCGAATGGGCGGCCGTGCCGCTGTTCGTGCTGTCGATCCCGTACATGCTGTGGATCGACCGGCGGTTGGTCGAACCAAAGGACGGGTGCTGGGCATTGGGGGCGTGGATGATGCACCTGCCCGAGCCGATCGACCACGCGGCGATATACAACCACCTGCGCGGCTGGGCGGTGAAGGCGTTCTTCCTCGCGTTCATGCTCGCCATCGTGCCGCCGGGGTTCGGCGAACTGATCCGCACCCAGCGCGCCGACATCGTGACCGGACCGGTGCCGTTGGCCAACTGGCTGATCACCTTCATGTTCGTGATCGACGTGGGCGTGGCGACCGCCGGATACATCCTCGCGATGCGGCCGCTCGACAGCCATATTCGCAGCGCCACGCCCTATGCCGCCGGATGGGCGGCGGCGCTGATCTGCTATCCGCCGTTCATCCTGATGGCCGATGGCGGGCCGCTGGATTATCATCCGGGGACGTCGGACTGGACCCACTGGTTCGCCGGGCAGCCGGTGGCGTTGTGGCTGGTCGGCGCGGTGCTGGTCGGGCTGACCGCGATCTATGCGTGGGCGACACTGGCGTTCGGGTTGCGGTTCTCGAACCTGACGCATCGCGGCATCCTGACGCACGGACCCTATGCCTTTAGCCGGCACCCGGCCTATCTGTCGAAGAACCTGTTCTGGTGGATTTCGACGATCCCCGTCCTGACGACCGCCGATAACTGTACCGAAGCGGCGCGCAATACCGCGATCATGGCGGCGGTCAGCAGCGTCTATTACTGGCGTGCCCGGACCGAGGAACGGCATCTCGGCCTCGATCCGGTCTATCGCGCCTATAGCGGCTGGATGACGCGCCATGGCGCTATCCCGCGCGCCTTTGCCCGTATCGGGATCGGGCGGGGCCGTAACCCCCCGCCCGATGCGATCAGAACCCGCCCGACAGGGTGAAGAACGCCATGCGCGGCGGCTGGGCATAGGTGTTGAAGGTCCGCGCGGCGGCACCGACGACGATCTCGTAAATGCCCTTGCGGTCGGTCAGGTTGGTGATGTTGACCGACAGCCGCGTGTTGCGCAGCCCCAGCCCGAGCGTTTCGGGCAGCGCATAGCTCGCCTGAAGGCTGATCAGGTAGCGACCCGAAATCGATTGGTCGTTGGTATAGGTCGCGAAGCGGCGGCCGACGAAATCGCCGATCGCCTGCACCTCGAACGGACCCGACGCGGCGGTGACGACGGTCTTGTTCAGCCAGCGCGCGACGTTGGGCACGTCCTTGCCCGCGGTCGCGATGGTGGTGGTGCCGCTGACATAGTCGTCGTCGTAACGCGAGCGGTTGTACGACAGCGCGTTGTAGATCGAGAAGCCCGGTCCGAACCGCACCGTCGCCGCCGCATCGATGCCGTTGGTGGTGACGCCGCCGACATTCTGGAGGATCGACACGCCGCCGATGACCGAGGCGATGACCGGCGTCGCGCTGATCTGCAGCAGGCGGTTGCTGAAATCGACGTGATAGGCACTCAACTGCCCCTCGATCGCGGTGACCGGGCCGAGGTCGACATTGTGGCGCGACCGGACGCCGGCTTCGTAGGTCCATGACGATTCGGGCTGGGTATCGGCCTTGATCTGGTCGAACGCCTGCTGGCTGCCGACGTTGAACGGCGACAGGCCGGCGGCGACCGATGCCTGGAACTGGCGAACATTCTTCTGGATGTGGCCGAAGACCTGATCGTTCGGCGTCACGTCCCACACCGCACCGATTGCCGGCAGGAACCATTTGCGGGTGTTGAGCTGACCCTCCGGGAAACCGGTCGACGATCCGGGCAGTGCGCCGGGCCGCGGCTGGACCGGGATGCGCCCTTCGGCGAATTGCAGGCTGGATTTGAACCCGCCCTCGATCGCGAGGGCCGGGGTTACCTGCCACCGGTCCTGTACGTGCAGCTGGATCAGGTCATATTCGGTGATGCTGGCATATTGGGTCAGGCGGCGCAGCGACGGATCGGCATATTCGTATGGCGAGGGCGGGCTGCCGACCGGCACCGCATACCAGCGGCGGAAGATGGTGTTGCGATTATGTTCGTACCAGCCGCCGATGTCGAACACATGGTCGCCGCTGGTGACGGTCAATGCCGCGAGCGAACCGACGCGGTTGATGCCATATTCGGTGGTGCGCAGCGCATAACCCGAATTGCCGAAGACCTGCTTCAGATTCTGACCCGGATAATAGATGCGGAACAGCCCCGGCAGGCCCGCAACCGAAATCGGCCCGACGATCTGCCCCTGACCATCGTCATGGTGATAATAGGGCTGAAGTTTGAAGACGATGCCGTCGCCCAGCTTCTGTTCGAGCTTGAGATAGGCAAGATAGTCGGTGCGCTGCGCATCGCCATAATAGTTGAGATAGTTGGCCGGATTGTTCGACGGCGGCGCGCCGTTCGCGTCGAGATAGGCAAGCGCGCCCTGCCAGTTCGGATACAGGACGGTGCGGTAATAGGGTTCGAAGCTGCCGGTGTTGCGCGCGACCGAATCCTGGTTCGGTTCGTCCTTCTGGCTGTACGCGAAATAGCCGGTCAGCGTGGTCGTCGGCGTCGAGTGGACGAACTTGGCGTTGGCCTGCCACCCCTTTTGCCGGGCGTCGAATTCCCACGCGCGGGCGTTCTGGCGGATGCCCGAGATGTAGAGCGCGTTGCTGCCGCCCAGCGCGTCGAACCGGCCGGTGTCGAAGCGCAGATAGCTGCGGCTGGCGTCGTAGCTGCCGAAGGTCTGGCCGAAGCGGCCGCCCATCTCCGCTGCCGGATCACTGGTATAGGTTTCCAGACCGCCGCCCAGATTGCTGGCCGAGGCGGTGGCGAGGTCGGCGGCACCGGCGGTCAGGCGGACGCGCGCCACGTTTTCGCTGATGACGGCGCGCTGCGGCGACAGGCTGTTGAAATTCCCATAGGACTGATCGCCGAGCGGCACGCCGTCGAGGGTGAAGCCCAGCTGGTTCTGATTGAAGCCATGGACGGACAGCGCGATATTCTGTTCGTTATTGCCCCATGGATCGGCGGTTTCGAACTGGACGCCGGGCAGCGTCTGGATCGCCTTGACCGGATTGACGCCGGGCAGGAGTTTCTGGATCTCGGCGGCTTCGAGCACGACGGCCGAGCGGGTCGTGCGCTTGCCGGTGACGACGACGGTGCCGTCCGCCTGATCGGTCGTATCGGCATCGGCCGTAGCCTCCGGCGCGATCTGCTGCGCGGTAGCGGGGGCGGCGAGGATCAACGACGCGAGCGACGCGGCAAGCAACAGGCGTGCGCGGCGGCGCACTGCCGTGGTAACGGACAACATGGAATTCCCTCCCGGAACCGCGGAAACGCGGACCGGGGTCGCCTATGCGTCGTCGATGACAGTCGTACGCCGAAACGATGGCAGTTCAGTGAATTTAGAAAATTGATATCCGAATTAGTGAAATGTTAAAAGCTGTAGTCGTCGTACACCTTCGACAGGTTGCCGGCCCATTGGCCAGCGAATTTGTCGAGCAGCACCTGCGCCGGCACCTTGCCCGAGCGGACGACCTCGCGCAGCGGTTCGAGGAAGCCGCTCTCGTCCTCGCCCGATGGCCCGAGGCGACGGCGGGCGGACAGGCCGCGTCCGGCGATGTCGAGCACGTCGCCCGCTACGTCGCGCAGGCGACCGCCGCCGGGCAGCGGCGCATCGAGGCCGAGCGCCGGTACCGCATCGCGCAGCGTCTGGCGGTCGTCAATCGACCAGCCCTTGACCAGATCCCATGCCGCATCGAGCGCACCCTGGTCGTAGAGCAAACCGACCCAGAAGGCGGGCAGCGCGCAGATGCGCCCCCATGGACCGCCATCGGCGCCGCGCATTTCGAGGAAGGTCTTCAGCCGCACTTCGGGGAAGGCGGTCGAGAGATGGTCGGCCCAGTCGTCGATCGTCGGCTTCTCGCCGGGCAGGACCGACAGTTCCCCCTTCAGGAAGTCGCGGAACGACAGGCCGGCGGCGTCGATATAGCGACCGTCTCGATAGACGAAGTACATCGGCACATCGAGCGCATAGTCGGCATAGCGTTCATAGCCGAAACCGTCCTCGAACACGAAGGGCAGCATGCCGGTGCGCGCCGGATCGGTGTCCGACCAGATGTGCGAGCGATAGGATAGCTGCCCATTGGGCAGGCCGTCGGTGAAGGGTGAATTGGCGAACAGCGCGGTCGCGAGCGGTTGCAGCGCGAGGCCGACGCGGAATTTCTGCACCATGTCCGCCTCGCTCGCATAGTCGAGGTTCACCTGAATGGTGCAGGTGCGCAGCATCATGTCGAGGCCCATCGTGCCGACGCGCGGCATATGGTTCAGCATGATGCCATAGCGGCCCTTGGGCATGATCGGCAGTTCGTCGCGGCGCTTGTCGGGCCACATGCCCAGACCCAGGAAGCCGAGGCCCAGTTCGTCGCCGACCGCCTTCACCTGATCGAGATGCCGGCCGGTTTCGGCGCAGGTCTGGTGCAGGGTTTCGAGCGGCGCGCCCGACAGTTCGAACTGTCCGGCGGGTTCGAGGCTGACCGAACCGTCCCTGCCGGTGAGCGCAATGACCTTGCCGCCTTCCTCGACCGGACGCCAGCCGAAGCGTTCGAGCCCGGCGAGCAGGTCGCGGATGCCGCCCGGTTCGTCATAGGATGGGGCGGCGTGATCGCTGGTACGATACACGAACTTCTCGTGCTCGGTGCCGATCCGCCAGCGCTCGGCCGGCTTCTCGCCCCCGGCGAAATAGGCGATCAGTTGCGAGCGGTCTTCTATGACCGCTGCGCTGGTGTCCGAAACGGTCTTCGTGCTCATGGTCGCGCCCATAAACGGCGGGACGGTGCGACGCTAGGGGGCTGTCGTTGATAGGGGTATAGCGCGGCTACCAGTCGCCGGCGGCGGCCATCCACAAGGCCGTTGCCGCCGCCGCCGCCGTCTCGGCGCGCAGGATGCGCGGGCCGAGCGCGATACCGACCGCCTGGCGCAGCGCGCGGACGGCGTCGCGTTCCTCCGGATCGAAGCCCCCTTCGGGACCGATCAGGATCGCGGCGGGGCCGGGATGCGCGCGCATCGCCGCGACCGCCGGCACCCCGCCGGTTTCGTCGGCGAAGAACAGGGTGCGCTCCGCCGGCCAGTCGCGCAGCAGCGCGGGCAGCTTCACCGGTTCGGCGAGCGCGGGCAGGGCGGTGCGGCCGCATTGCTCGGCGGCCTCGATCGCATGCGCGCGCAACCGGTCGAGGTTCAGACGGTCGACGACGGTGCGGCGGGTCAGCACCGGCACGATGCGATCGACGCCCAGTTCGCACGCCTTTTCGATCACCCAGTCGATCCGGCCCTTCTTGGTCGGGGCGATGCACAGCCAGACATCAGGCACGACCTCCCGATCGCGGAGTTGGTCGGTCGCCTCAATGACCAGATCGCGCTTGCGGACCTGCGACGCGACTCCGCGCCATTCGCCGGTCGCGTCGTCGAACAGGCGGACGGTGTCGCCGTCCTTCACCCGCATCACCGACAGCAGATAATGCGCCTGCGCGCCGTCGAGGCGGACCTGCACGCCCGGGCCGAGCGGTTGTTCGACGAACAGGCGGGGCGACGAATCGGTCGGCCAGGCGGGGGTGGCGGGCATGGCGCGGGGTTAGGACGCCAGCTTCATGAGTACCAGCCCGCCGAGCAGCATTGCCGCGGCGATCAGGCGCAGCGGGGTCACCGCTTCGCCGAGCAGGACGATGCCGACGACGAACGCGCCCAGTGCACCGATGCCGGTCCACACCATGTAGCTGGTGCCGAGCGGCAGCTGCTTCATCGCCAGCGACAGCAGCCCGAAACTGGCGAACATCGCGACGAAGGTGGCGAGGGTAGGCAGCGGCTTCGAAAAGCCGTCCGACAGTTTCATGTAATAGGCCCAGACGATCTCGAGCAGTCCGGCGACGGCCAGCATGACCCACGGCATCACGGCGTCTCCGCGTCGCGTTCGATCCGGTAGGCGGCGTCGAGATAGCGGTCCGCCGCTGCCCGCAGCGCCGGTTCCTTCTCGAACGCTTCGGCAGGGGGTGGCGCTTCGCCGATCGCGTCCATCAGCGTCCACAGCGCGAAGCGGCGCGACGGATCGCGTTCGATGCCGAAATCGATCGCCATCCGTTCGCGCGCGGCATCGATCGTCGCCGGATCGGCGGTTTCGGGGTCGGTCGTGCCGAAATAGTGGCTGAGCAACTGGTCGAGGTCCATGGGGCGTCTGTAGCCGCGATCCGGGAGCCGCGCGACCGCTTCGTGACCGCAAGGTGACGAAGGTTTAACGCAACAAATCCGCCATTTCAGGCACTGTATCCGGCATCGGACATGGTGTTCGACGGAGGTGCAACATGCGTTCCTTTTCACTGATCGTCCTGCCGCTGGCGATGCTGGCGGCGCAACCGGCGCTGGCCAAGGGCTGTGTCCGCGGCGCTGCCGCCGGCGCGGTCGCGGGGCATTTCGTCGGCAAGGGCCACGGGTTGCTGGGCGCGGCGGCGGGCTGCGTCGCGATGCACCATCATTATGCCAAGCAGGCCAAGGCGCAGGCCAAGCACTGATCGACCGCCCCGCCGTTCTGCCGGACGACGGGGCCATCGTCGTGGCGCGGCGCATTCCCCCTGTCGCTTCGCGCGCGGTCGTGGCAGCAGGGCGGGATGCCGTCCCCGAACCCCGCCGCCGCGTCCGAACAGGTTGCCGATACCGAACATCGCGGGCTGATCGCGATCCTGCCGCGCGCCGCACGCCCGTTCGCCTTGCTGGCGCGCTTCGACCGGCCGATCGGCTGGTGGCTGCTCTATTGGCCCGGCGCATGGGCGATGGCGCTGTCGGGGCGGGCGGTCGAGCGGTGGGACATGCTGCTGTGGTTCCTGCTGGGCAGCATCGCGATGCGCGGGGCGGGATGCGTCTATAACGACATCGTCGACCGCGATCTCGACCGGCAGGTGGCGCGCACCGCCAACCGCCCGCTGGCGAGCGGTGCGGTGTCGGTGAAGGCGGCGTGGGTGTGGCTGCTGGTCCTCAGCCTGATCGGGCTGGTCGTGCTGCTGCAGCTGAACCTGACCGCCGCGATCGTGGCGCTGGCAAGCCTCGCGCTGGTCGCCGCCTATCCGTTCATGAAGCGGATCACGTGGTGGCCGCAGGCGTGGCTCGGCATGGTGTTTTCGTGGGCGGCGCCGGTCGCATGGGCGCAGATGGGCACCGACGACTGGCTGCCGCTGGCGCTGCTCTATGCCGGGTCGATCGCGTGGGTGATCGGATACGACACCATCTATGCGTGTCAGGATATCGAGGACGACGCGATGGTCGGGGTACGGTCCTCAGCACGGGCGATGGGCGGCCGGGTGCGGCCCGGCGTGACGCTGTTGTATGTCGTCGCCATTGCGTGCTGGGCAGGGGCGGTGTGGCGGGTGTTCCCGACCCCGCTGGCGCTCGCGGCGTTGCTGCCGGGGTCGCTGCATTTGTTGTGGCAGGTCGCGACACTCAAACCGGAGGAGGGGGCGAACACGCTGCGGCGGTTCCGCTCGAACCGCGATGCCGGCTTGCTGATCTTCCTCGGGCTGCTGGTGGTGGGGCAGGCGGCGTGAGCGTTGCCGTGCGTGCTTCGGCTTCCCATCTGCCGACCATGCAGACTCCGTCCCAAGCCGTCGACCGGGCGCACGCCGCCATGGACCTTGCCAAGCGTCATGGCGCGGATGCCGCCGATGCGATCCTCGTCGCCGATACCGCGCTGTCGGTGTCGGTGCGGCTGGGGCAGCTGGAGGATGTCGGCCGGTCGGAAGGCAGTGAACTGGGCCTGCGTGTGTTCGTGGGGCAGCGATCGGCGAGCGTGTCGACGTCCGACCTGTCCGATGCCGGGCTGGACGCGCTGGCCGAACGCGCGGTGGCGATGGCCCGCGCCGCGCCCGAGGATCGCTGGGCGGGCCTTGCCCCGGCCGAGCGGTTGCTGCACGGCGCGGCTCCGCTGCTCGACCTTGACGATGGCGGCGACGTTCCCCCGCAGGTGTTGCGCGAGGCGGCGCTGGCGGTCGAGGACGCGGCGCGTGCTGTATCGGGCGTCAGCAATTCGGAAGGCGGATCGGCCGGCTATAATCGCGCGGTCGTCGCCTTCGCCACCAGTCACGGCTTTGCGCAGGGCTATGCGGTCACCAGCCACGGCATTTCGGCCAGCGTCCTTGCCGGCGAAGGCGCGGCGATGCAGCGCGACTATGCGCATCATTCGGCACGGCACCGCGCGATGCTGGAAGACCCGGAGAGCGTCGGTCGCCGCGCGGGCGAGCGCGCCGTCGCCCGGCTGAACCCGGTGCGGATCGATGGCGGGGCGATGCCGGTGGTGTTCGATCCGCGCGTCGGCGGCAGCCTGATCGGCCATATCCTCGGCGCGATCTCGGGTCCGTCGATCGCGCGCGGCACCAGCTTCCTGCGCGACTGTCTGGGCCATGCCATCCTGCCGACGAACCTGTCGATTCTTGACGATCCGCACCGCCCGCATGGGCTGCGCGCGCGGCCGTTCGATGGCGAGGGATTGCCGGTGTCGCCGATGGCGCTGGTCGATCATGGCGTGCTGGAAACCTGGCTGCTCGACAGCGCGTCGGCGCGGCAACTGGGGCTGGAGCCGACCGGCCATGCCTCACGGGGGTTGAGCGGACCGCCGGGGGTGACGACCGGCAACGTCCATCTGGCGGGCGGCACTGGCACGCGCGAGGCGCTGATCGCCGATATCGAGCACGGCGTGCTTGTCACCGAACTGATCGGACAGGGGGTGAACGGCGTCACCGGCGATTACAGCCGGGGGGCGTCGGGCTTCCTGATCGAACGCGGCGAGATCACGCGGCCGGTATCGGGCATCACCATCGCCGGCAATCTGCGCCCGATGCTGGCGTCGCTGACCGCGGCGGGCGATCTGGAGCATCGGCAGGGCGTCAACGTGCCGACGCTCCGGGTCGATGGCATGACGGTGGCGGGTGGCTGACGCAGCGCTGCTCGAACCGGTAACGGCGATCGTCGCCGAGGCGGCAGCGCTCGCGCACGATCGCTTTCACGGCGATTTCGCGACATGGGAAAAGGCGCCGGGCAATCCGGTGTGCGAGGTCGATCTGACCGTCGACCGGTTGCTGCGCGACCGGTTGAGCGCGTTGCTTCCGCAAGCGGGGTGGCTGTCGGAGGAGACCGCCGACGATGCCATCCGGCTGGCAAGGCGGCAGGTGTGGATCGTCGATCCGATCGACGGGACGCGCGACTATATCCGGCGGCGCGACGGCTGGGCGGTATCGGTGGCGCTGGTCGAGGATGGCCAGCCGGTGCTGGGCGTGCTCGACGCGCCGGTGCGGCGGCAGCGCTGGACGGCGCGCACCGGCGGCGGGGCGTGGTTGAACGGCGAACGACTGGCGGTCAGCACCCGCAGCGACTTTTCCGGCAGCCGCACCCCGGTCGACGCGCTGGCGAAGGCGGACCGCGACCTGTTGATGGTCGCCAAGCCCAATTCGATCGCGCTTCGCATGGCGATGGTCGCGGCGGGCGAGGCCGATTTCCTCGCCACCATCCGCTGGGGCAATGAGTGGGACGTGGCGGCGAGCATCCTGCTGGCCCGCGAGGCGGGGGCGACGGTGACCGACGCGATCGGACGCAAGCTGCGCTTCAACCAGCCACGCCCGCAGTTTTTCGGGGTGATGGCGGCGGCTCCGGGCATCCATGCGGCGGCGGTGGAACGGCTGCGCGAGCGGGCGATCGTGGCGTTGGGGAAGCGGTAGGCGCGCGCGGATCAGCCGCCATTCATCGGCGTTGTGCCAGGGCGATGGCGATGCAGGCGACACTTCCCGAACGGACGCGGATCGGTGCGATGGGCGTGACCATCGCGCTGCATGTCCTGCTCGGCTGGGCGCTGATCGTCGGGCTGGGCGTCGATGCGCCGCGGGTGGCGGAGCGGGCGCTGGCGACGTTCGACATCCTGCCGCCGCCGCCCGATCCGCCACCCCCGCCACCCCCGCCGCCGGTGCCGCAGGTCGTGCGGCAGGGGCGGCCGGAGGGGCGGGNGGCGGGCGGCCCCGCCCAATATCCGGTCGAAGGCGACCGAGATCGTCGCCACGCCGCCGGTCGTCCCGCTGCCGGAGCCGCCACCGGTCGTGACCGCACCGGTCGCCGGGCCGGGGAGCGACGCGTCGTCGGGCGCGACCGATCGGGTCGGGCCGGGGACGGGTGCGGGCGGGGTCGGCAATGGCCTTGGCAGTGGCGGTGCGGGGGATGGCGATGGCGGCGGCGGGGGCGACACCCCGCCCGAGCAGATCGGCGGATCATTGCAGGGCGCGCGGTTGCCGCCCGAACTGGCGGAGGACGGTTTCGTGGGGACCGTCGAGGTCGATTACGTCGTCGAACCCAATGGCCGGGCCACCGACTGTCGCATCCGACGGTCGAGCGGCAATCGTGCGATCGATATCGCGACCTGTCGCCAGATCGAACGCGTCTTTCGCTTCCGCCCGTCGCTGGACGGACGCGGGCGGGCGGTGCCGTCGGTCATGGTGCAGCGGCATGACTGGGATGTCGAGCGCGACTGAAAAGATACGGGTTTTCGGCCAAAGGTCACAAAGGTCACACTTGCGCGGTGTTTGTGCGTGGCGCGGCTTTCGGGATTCGTGACGTTTGACGGGACCGACTCCCCTCCCTGGACTAGGGAGTGGTCGGGGGTGGGTCGGCCTGCGGGGAACGGGTGCTCTCCACAACCCGCCTATCCACCCCAAACCCAGCTTCGGGTAAATAGTGCCCCGCACTGTTTAGGTCATGACGGGGGCATGACCGACCCGAAGCTCTTGTCAGGGAGGGGAGCGATCAGATTGCGGGCATTTCTCCGAAAGTGGACTGGCTTCACAGGTTGTGCCGGTGATTGATCGAAAATGAGAAAGAGCGCGGAAGAGGGTACGGAACGCCGTTAGCTGTAGGAAAGCGGAAATGACGTCGCTGGAGCAACGTCGTCCAGAGGGCAGAAGATGATCCGTCGCATGCTGATTCTGTTACCCGTCTTGGCCGTGAGCGGTTGCGGGTCGGCGCCCGTTTGCTCGACCGAAGTCGTGCACAAGGCATATGATAGGGGCAGTGACCGATATGCGCTGGTCGAAGCGCGCGACTGTGGTGCGACGACGGACATCGCGACGGTAGTGAAGCTTGGCCGTTCGAGCCGTCCGGCTGACACGGCGACCGAAGTTTTTATCGCCGACAGCGATCACGGCGCGACCGATCTGCAACGGGCGGGTAACATCTGGATCAGCGTCGTCTGGCCGCGACCGGGCGTCCTGTCGATCGCGTACGCATCCAAGGCGCGTGTCTTTCGACGCAAGCCGGACGCCGACGGGGCGTCGATCACTTATATCGCCAGCGATCCGCTGACGCTGCCGGGGGTGCCCTGAGCAACGATCCTACTCTTCGCCTTGATACTTGATCTGCAGATACCGTTCCCTTGTCGCCAGACTGTCCAGATCCCCCTGCGCCAGTTGCTGGGTCATCGCGGCGATTTCGCCGTCGATGATGCGCAGGCCGTCGACGAGTTGCTGATCCGGGGTGCGGCCGTTGCGTTCGACGTGGCGGAGGGGTTCGGGGACGCGTTGGTAGCCGCGGATGAGTTCGGGGAGTTGTTCGCCCACCAGCTTGCGGACTTCGGATGCCGCCATCGGTTCGTCGTCGCCGAGCGTGGCGAGTTGCGCCGACAGCGTGTCGAGCTTGATTCCGATCGCGTCGGCGAGGCTGACGGCGGGGGCGGGCAGGGCGGGGCGCTGCGTCGCGAGCCAGCGTTCGGTCTGCGACGGCAGCGACTTGATCGGGGCCTGCACCAGTTGCTCGACGGCGACCGGTCGCGTGACCGGCAGTGCCGCGAACAGCACCGTCGCCGCGATCAGCAGCGCGACGACCAGCAGTGCGCCGCCGACGCCCAGCGGCACGAACCAGCCCAGCACCAGCGCGGCGAGGAGGATCGCGCCATCGGCGAGCGCGATGCGGCCGACGCGGCGCAGCACCTCCGCCTCGCGCCGCCGCCGGGCGCGCGGGGCGACGACGCCGTTGCGTTCGCGCGCGCGTTCCAGCGTCAGGCTGGCGCGTTCCAATACCTCGTCGCTGCGCGACATGGGCCTACATCGCCTCCAGCTTGAACGTCTCGCCCTGGCCCGATGCGTTCTGCGACGCGCCCTCGGCACGGGCGATATAGCCCTTCGACCGTTCGACCTCGCTGCCGAGCGTGTTGATGGTGGTCTTCATCGAATCGAGCGCCTTCAGCTTGAACGTGTCGATCGCGTCCATGGTGTCATAGACGTTCTGGAACGCGCGTTGCAGCACTTCGACCGGAATCGTCGAGGCGGCGGCCTGTTCATGGATCGTCGCGGTTTGCGAGCGGAGCAGCTTGCCGGTCGAATCGATGATGTTGGCGGTGGTGGTGTTGAGCGCGGTGATCTGTTCGAGGACCAGCTTCTGGTTGGTCAGCGCCTGCGCGACGGTCACCGCGGTGCGCAGCGCGCCGACGGTGGTGGTGCTGGCGCGATCGACACCCTTCACCAGCTCGACATTGTTCTTCTTGACCAGATCGAGCGCGAGATAGCCCTGCACCGTCACCGCCATCTGCGTCAGCAGGTCCTGGCTGCGTTGCCGGACATAGAAGAGCGCGGTTTCGCGGATCGCCTTGGCCTTGGCCGGGTCGGTGTGATCCAGCTCGTTGGCCTTGTCCTCCAGCTTCCGGTCCATCTCGCGCGAAAGATAGATCATCTGTTCGAGCCGCCCCATCGCGGTCCACAGGTTCGCGCGTTCGGTGTCGATGGCGGCATTGTCCATCAACAGCTCGTCCTTGCCCGATTGCAGCCGCTTCAGGATCGAGGCGATATGGCTCTGCGCGGATTTATAGCCGTCGAAATAATCGCGGACCTTGCTGCCGAACGGGATCATGCCGAACAGCTTTTTCGGTTCGAGCAGATTGCCCTGACGGCCCGGATCGAGATCCTCGATCGTGCGGCGCAACTGCGCCAGATCGGCCCCGACGCCCGATTCCTGATCCATCGCCCGCACCGGCCGGTCGAGGAAGCGGTTCGACTGGCCCGCCGCCTCGCGAATCTCGCGCGCGCCCAGATTGCTGATCGCGTCGACCCGCTTGCCGAATTCGGGGGAATTCACGTCCTGCGCGACCAGCTGGTCGATGAAATCGTCGACGCGGGTCTGCAATTCGGTCTTCTTGACGTCGTCGACCGGGACCAGTCCGGCCGCCTTGGCGGCGGGAACCGTCGGCACCGGATCGGGCGGCGTCAGCACCAGCGCGGGTTCTTCAGTCTGCGTCGCCATAGTTCCTCCACGTCGTCCGCCGGGTGATGCCATGCGAACGCGGTATCATTCAACTGTGGTATTTAGGTAATACACCAAGCGGGCGCAACCTCTTGTCTCACGCTGTCATCCACGATAGCCAGCACGGCAGAGGGGATTGATATGACAAAGCGTTTTCAAGGCCTGTTGCGGACCGCCGCCCTGTCGATCGCGTTGATGACGCAGACGGCACGGGCGCAGGATCAGTTCGTCGATCCCAATACGCTGCGCCCGTCGCTCGATCCGGCGCGGATGGCCAATGGCCTCGCGCTCACCCCGCCGATGGGGTGGAACAGCTGGAACAAATATGGCTGCAACATCACCGAAAAGATCGTGCGCGACATGGCCGACGCCATGGCCGGCAACGGGATGAAGGCGGCGGGCTATTCCTATATCGTCATCGACGATTGCTGGCACGGGCAACGTGACGCGAACGGCTTCATCACCGCCAATGCCGAGAAGTTCCCGAGCGGGATCAAGGCGCTGGCCGACTATATCCATGGAAAGGGGCTGAAGTTCGGTATCTATTCCGATGCCGGCGCCAAGACGTGCGGCGGCAAGCCCGGCAGCCAGGGCCATGAATATCAGGACGCGCTGACCTATGCCCGCTGGGGCGTCGATTATCTGAAATACGACTGGTGCTCGACCGGGGTCCGCAATGCCGAGGAAGCCTATGCATTGATGGCCGATGCGCTGAAGGCCAGCGGGCGGCCGATCGTGCTGGCGATCTGCGAATGGGGCAACAACCGGCCGTGGGAATGGGCGAAGAAGATCGGCAATCTGTGGCGCACGTCCGCCGACATCCGCGACGGGTGGAAGGGGCGTGAGAAATGGTCGATCGGCATGACCGACATCGTCGACATCAACGAACCGCTCTATGCCCATGCCGGCCCCGGCCACTGGAACGATCCCGACATGCTCGAAGTCGGCAATGGCGGGATGAGCGACACCGAATATCGCGCGCATTTCAGCCTGTGGGCGATGATGGCCGCGCCGCTGATCGCCGGCAACGACATCGCGACGATGAGCGACGCGACGAAGGCGATCCTGCTCAACCACGACGTCATCGCGGTCGATCAGGATGCGCTGGGCGCGCAGGGCCGCCGCGTCCGCGACGACGGCGATCAGGAAGTGTGGTCGCGCACGCTGGTCGACGGATCGCGCGCCGTCGTCCTGTTCAACCGGGGCGAGGCACCGGCGCAGATCACGGCGACGTGGCCGGAGATCGGCTATCCGGCAGGCGTAAGGGCCGAGGTTCGCGACCTGTGGGCGCACAAGTCGCTCGGCCGGATGGCGGGCCGGTTTGCGGCGACCGTTCCGGCGCATGGCGTCGTCATGGTCCGCGTCACGCCGGGCAAGTAGCGGCGGTTTTCGCGCAGAGGCGCTGAGGGTGGGTGCGGTCGGGAGACGCTACGACGGCGTCGAACGCACCTTCTCCGCGCCTCCGCGCCCCTGCGCGAACATCTTTCGCCTGCGATCAGGAAGAAGGAAGGTTGCTTCATGCGAAGGCGCGAAGACGCGGAGGAGACTCGTTCGGGGCATTTGTTACCCGCGCCACCAGCCTCTAGCTTGCGTCTCCGATAGCGCTGTGTCTCCCGAACGCGAGCCGGCCGCCGGTCGCGCAACCGCTTCACGCCTTCGCGTGAACCAATCTAAGGCCCCCACGCTGCACCGCAAAAACGTCCCCTTTGCGGAATCGCGATAAATACGCTAAGCGCGCGCCCAACTGCACTCCCGCACGATCCAGGAAATAGTATGAGCCTTCGCAACGTGGCAATCATCGCCCACGTCGATCACGGCAAAACCACGCTCGTCGATCAGTTGTTCCGTCAGTCCGGCACGTTCCGCGACAACCAGCGCGTCGAGGAACGCGCCATGGATTCGAACGACCTCGAAAAGGAGCGCGGGATCACCATTCTCGCCAAGCCGACCTCGGTCGACTGGACCCCGCCGGGCAGCGATGAATCGATCCGCATCAACATCGTCGACACCCCCGGCCACGCCGATTTCGGCGGCGAGGTCGAACGCATCCTGTCGATGGTCGACGGCGTCGTCCTGCTGGTCGATTCGTCGGAAGGCGCGATGCCGCAGACGAAGTTCGTGACCGGCAAGGCGCTGGCGCTGGGCCTCAAGCCCATCGTCGTCGTCAACAAGGTCGACCGCAGCGACGCGCGCATCCAGGAAGTGCTGGACGAAGTGTTCGACCTGTTCGTGTCGCTGGACGCCAACGACGAACAGCTCGACTTCCCGGTGCTCTATGCCTCGGGCCGCAACGGCTATGCCTCGACCGACATGGACGCGCGCGAAGGCACGCTGATCCCGATGTTCGAGACGATCGTGTCGCACGTCCCCGCGCCGAAGGTGGAAGTGGAGGACGTTCCGTTCACCTTCCTCGTCACGCTGCTCGACCGCGACAACTTCCTCGGCCGTATCCTGACCGGCCGCGTCAATTCGGGCACGGTGAAGCTGAACCAGCCGATCCACGCGCTCGACAACGACGGCAACATCGTCGAGACGGGTCGCGCATCGAAGATCATGTCGTTCCGCGGCCTCGACCGCGTGCCGGTCGACGAAGCCAAGGCGGGCGACATCATCTCGCTGGCCGGCCTGACCGTTGCCACCGTGTCGAACACGATCTGCGACCCGCAGGTCACCGAGCCGCTGCACGCGCAGCCGATCGATCCGCCGACGCTGTCGATGCGCTTCGCCGTCAACGATTCGCCGATGGCGGGTCGCGAAGGCACGAAGGTCACGTCGCGGATGATCCGCGACCGCCTGTTCCGCGAAGCCGAATCGAACGTCGCCGTGAAGGTGACCGAAGCGGCCGATCGCGACAGCTATGAAGTCGCGGGCCGCGGCGAATTGCAGTTGGGCGTGCTGATCGAAACGATGCGCCGCGAAGGGTTCGAACTGGGCATCTCGCGTCCGCGCGTGCTGTTCGGCGAGGACGAGAACGGCAAGAAGACCGAGCCGTACGAAACCGTCATCATCGACGTGGACGAGGAATATTCGGGCACGGTCGTCGAGAAGATGAACCTGCGCAAGGCCGAGATGACCGACATGCGTCCGTCGGGCGGCGGCAAGACCCGCATCACCTTCTCCGCCCCGTCGCGCGGCATGATCGGCTATCATGGCGAGTTCCTGTCGGACACGCGTGGCACCGGCATCATGAACCGGCTGTTCGAGAAGTACGGCCCGCACAAGGGCCAAATCGACGGCCGCAAGAACGGCGTGTTGATCTCGAACGGTGCCGGCGAAGCGCAGGGCTATGCACTGGGTCCGCTCGAAGAGCGCGGCATCCTGTTCGTCGGGCACGGCGAGGCGCTGTACGAAGGCATGATCATCGGCGAGAACGCCAAGACGGATGACCTTGAGGTCAATCCGATGAAGGCGAAGCAGCTGACCAACTTCCGCGCATCGGGCGGCAAGGACGACGCGATCCGCTTGACCCCGCCGAAGAAGATGACGCTGGAACAGGCGATTGCGTATATCGACGACGACGAGATGGTCGAAGTGACGCCGAAGAACATCCGTCTGCGCAAACGCCACCTCGATCCGAACGAACGGAAGAAGGCATCGCGCGCGAAGGCAGCAGCCTGAGCGAGCGGGCCGGGCAGGCGGACCGGGCAACGGCGTAGCGTCAGCTACGCCGAGCCGCACAGGGTCCGCCCGACCGGCCTTGCCCAAGGCGAGGACCGACGACGTGGCTTCGCCATGTCGGGCCAGAGAAAAGAACGGCCCCGGAAGCGATTCCGGGGCCGTTCGCTATCCCGGAAAGAACGCCGCCATCGGCCGCGCCGCGCCGGGCGTACCCGCCACCACCGCCTGGGTCAGTGCGATGCCCCATGGGCTGAAGGCGAAGGCTTCCGCCAGCAGGAAGCAGGCCACGAACGCACCCCATCCCCACCGCCATGCCGGGTGAATCCGTCCGGTGCGGCGGCGCTCGGCAACCATCGCGATCACCGGAAAGATGGACGGCGCGATCAGTGCCGCGGCCCACCATCCCCACGGGATCAGGAACGGCATGGGCAGCAATCGTCCGAAGCCGGGACCGGTAATTGCCGCCATGCCGCAGAACATCAGCCGACGGTGCCAGTCGGTGCGCCGCCGCAGGACGATCGCGACGCTGCTGACCGAAACGAAATAGAGGATGCCGACCGGATTGCCGATCAGGAAGGAATTGAGATCGAGGATCGGTGGCCCGCCATGATGCCGCGCCGACAGGATCGTGATGCCGATACCGAGCACCGTCATCAGCGGCAGCAACGCCAGCGCGAGCCAGCCGAGTTGCCGGTGACCGCGTACCGCGCCGCCATAGATCAGGACGTTCTGCGCGACGTACAGGATGATCCAGCTGAGAAAGACCGCGCCGTGCAGATGATAGATGATCGGAAGCGAAAGGCTGGAGCGACCCGCGAAAAAATTCAGTGAAAAGCCGGCGATGTCGACCGTCGCCATGGCGATCGCCGAAAACAGGAAGAAGCGATGTTCCGGCGTTCTTGCCGTCGATGCCGTTGCCAATGTTGCCATGTGTCACCCCCCCGATGAACTAAGCGGTTTGACTGTACCATGGGTCGGGGAGTTAGGCGAGACGACCTGTCGACGACGCCGTTCGGTCAGAGCAACGCCCACCCCGTCACCGCCCCTACGCCCACGATTACAGGCGTCACCCAGCCACCCTTCAGCCGCCACGCCAACCCCAGCGCGACCGCGAACAGGATTCCGCCGATGGCGACCGCATCGATTCGCGCGCCGGTCGCCACCGCCAGTTGCACGAAGGTCGCCGCGATGATGCCGACCACCGCCGCCGCCACGCCGGTCAGTGCGTGGCGGAGCGAGGGCGCGTCGACAATTCGCTCCAGCCGTTCGAAGAACAGCAGCGAAAAGGCGAAGGCCGGCAGAAACATGCCGAGCGTGATCGCCAGCGCGCCGGTGAGGCCGCCCGCGACGAACCCGACAAAGGTCGCAAAGATCACCAGTGGCGCGGGGATGACATTGGCGAAGGCGACCCCGTCGAGGAACGCCGCATCGCCGATCCAGCCCCGCCCGACGGTATCGGCGCGGACATAGGGGATGGCGGTATATGCCCCGCCAAAGGTCAGCAGCCCGCCCTTCAGGCCGGCGAGGAACAGCGCGAGGATGGTCAGCGGTTGCGCCATCGATCCGGCCGGGGCGGGGGTGGCGATGCCCATCGCCCCGACGGCAGCAACAAGGCCAACCATGCCGATCGCGATCATCATCGCCGGCCGAGCCATCGCTGCATAGACGCCGCCACCGACCAGCAAGGGTATCCAGAACGGTATGCCGATCAGCGTCGCGATCGCCGCCGCCACCGCGATCGCCGCCAGCAATCGGTCCTCGATCACATGCTGGCCGATCCGCACCACCGCGCGCAGGATCACCGCAAGGATCGCGACCTGAATGCCGAGCAGGATGCCGCCGAAGCCGACGCTGCCCTGCACCACCGAGACATACAGCCAGCCGACCAGCAGCATCAGGCAGAAGCCGGGCAGCATGAAGCCCAGTCCCGCGAGTAGCCCGCCGACCCGGCCGCGCGCCAGCACGCCGAAATGGACGCAGAGTTCGTGCGCCTCGGGGCCGGGCAGGATCTGCAACACCGCGAGCAGGCGATTGAACCGCCCGCGGTCGATCCAGCCCTCCTCCTCGACCAGCGCCTGCCGCAACATCGCGATCTGCGCGACCGGCCCGCCAAAGGCGAGACAGCCGAACCGCAGGAATTTGAGGAACAGCGCGATCAGGCCGATGACCGGGGGGCGGGAGGGGGCAATCTGCATAAAGCAACGCTCCTACAGGCCGCGAACGCGACCGATGGAGCGGAACTTGGACGGCACCCGTCTGAACGGGCGTCCGCGGCGGCCCGTGACGGCACTCCGCCACAATGGCGGGGATGTGTCAATCGGTCGCGCGGGGAGGGGGGCTTCCAGATTCTTCCCGGTACGGGGAGGAGCCTGCCTCCGCACCAAGCCGGGGGTAGCGAAGGATCCCGCTACCCCCTCGCAAGCGCTCCCCCGCGCTGCTATCTCCCCGGCCATGCCCCATCTCTATCTCGTCGACGGCTCCGGCTATATCTTTCGCGCCTATCACCGGCTGCCGCCGCTGACGAACCAGCATGGCGAGCCGGTCGGGGCGGTCTATGGCTATACGACGATGCTGTGGCGGCTGGCCGATGCACTGCACAAGGCGGACGGACCGACACATATGGCGGTGATCCTCGACAAATCGTCCAAGACGTTCCGCAACGACCTGTACGACCAGTACAAGGCGCATCGCCCGCCGCCGCCCGAGGATTTGGTGCCCCAGTTCCCGATGATCCGCGACGCGACGCGCGCCTTTTCGATTCCGTGCATCGAGGAAGAGGGGCTGGAAGCCGACGACATCATCGCCTGCTATACGCAGGCGGCACTGGCGCAGGGGTGGGCGGTGACGATCGTCAGTTCCGACAAGGACCTGATGCAGCTGATGACCGATCCGTCGGTCGACATGCTCGACACGATGAATAACCGCACGCTCGGCCCCGATCACGTCCGCGACAAATTCGGGGTGGGGCCGGAGCAGCTGGGCGACGTGCTGGCGCTGATGGGCGACGCGGTCGACAATGTGCCGGGCGTGCCCGGTGTGGGGCCGAAGACCGCTGCCAAGCTGATCGCCGAGCATGGCAATCTCGAAGCCGTCCTAGCCGCCGCGCCGGACATGAAGAAGGGCAAGCTGCGCGACAACCTGATCGACCATGCCGATAATGCGCGGCTGTCGAAGGTGCTGGTGACGCTGAAATGCGATGGCGGCCTGCCCGAACCGCTCGACGCGCTGGCGATGCAGGGGATACCCGACGCGCCGCTGCGCGCGTTCCTCGAACATCATGGCTTCCGCACGCTGCTGACCAAGCTGTCGAGCGTCGCCGACGAGCCGGTCGCGCCGGCCACGGCACCGGGGGGCGAAGAGGACGAACCGGCCTGCAACCATGACGGCTATGAGACGGTCGTGACGCAGGAGGCGCTCGACCGCTGGGTACAGGTGGCGCGGCATCAGGGCTGGGTCGCGATCGATACCGAGACGACCGGGCTGGACGCGACCCGCGCCGAACTGGTCGGGATCAGCATGGCGCTGCATCCCAATCTCGCCTGCTACGTGCCGATCGGCCATGGCGGGACCGACATGTTCGCCGAGCGCCCCGAGCAATTGTCGCGCGAGCTCGTGCTGGCGACGCTGAAGCCGCTGTTCGAAGACCCCAGCGTCCTGAAGATCGGGCATAACCTGAAATACGACATGATTGTCCTGTCGCGCGCCGGGGTCGATGTCGAGCCCTATGACGACACGATCTTGATGAGCTTCGACCTCGACGCGGGCCTGCATGGGCATGGCATGGACGAACTGGCGGCGACGCACCTCCAGCATAGCTGCATCGCGTACAAGGACGTGGTGGGGACGGGGAAGAAGCAGGTCGGTTTCGGCGAAATCGATCTGAAGACCGCGACCCGCTATGCCGCCGAGGACGCCGACGTAACCTTGCGGTTGTGGCGGCGGTTCAAGCCGCGCCTGCCATATGAACAGGCGACGCGCGTCTACGAGATGGTCGACCGCCCGCTGGTCCGCGTGATCGCCGAGATGGAGATTGCGGGGATCAAGGTCGATGCGCAGGTGCTGGCGCGGCTGTCGGACGATTTCTCGACCCGGATCGCTGCGCTGGAGACCGAGATCCACGAGCTGGCGGGCGTGAAATTCACCATCGGATCGCCGAAACAGTTGGGCGACGTGCTGTTCGTCACGCTGGGGATCAAGGGCGGCCGCAAGGGCAAGTCCGGCGTCTATTCGACCGACGTCACCGAATTGGAGCGGATCGCCGCCGACAAGGATTCGCCGGGTGCGGTGATCGCGGCGAAGGTGCTCGACTGGCGACAGCTGACCAAGCTCAAGAACACCTATACCGATGCGCTACAGGCCCAGATCAATCCGGCGACCGGACGGGTGCATACGTCGTACAGCCTGACGGGCGCGCAGACCGGGCGGCTGTCGTCGACCGATCCCAACCTCCAGAACATCCCGATCCGTACCGAGGTCGGGCGGCAGATCCGCGATGCGTTCGTGGCGGAGCCGGGCAACGTCATCCTCGCGGCCGATTATTCGCAGATCGAGCTGCGGCTGGCGGCGCATATCGCCGACGTGCCGCAGTTGCGCGACGCGTTCGCGCGCGGCGACGACATTCACAGCATCACCGCGCAGGAACTGTTTGGCGAGGTCAACCGCGACACGCGCGGGCGGGCCAAGACGATCAACTTCGCCATCCTCTACGGCATCAGTCGCTGGGGGCTGGCTGGGCGGCTGGACGTGAGCGCCGAGGAGGCACAGGCGATGATCGATCGCTATTTCGACCGCTTCCCCGGCATCAACCGCTATATCGCCGAGACGACGCAGAGTGTCAGAACGGCGGGTTTCACCACCACGCTGTTCGGCCGCAAGACGCATTTCCCGCGCATCAAGTCGAAGGTGCAGCACGAACGCCAGGGGGCCGAACGCGCCGCGATCAACGCGCCGATTCAGGGGACCAGCGCCGACATCATCAAGCGGGCGATGGTGCGGATGGGGCCGGCGCTGGCCGAGGCGGGCCTGGGCGAGGTGCGGATGCTGTTGCAGGTCCATGACGAACTGGTGTTCGAACTGCCCGAAGGACTGGTCGAGGCGGCGACCCCGGTTATCCGCCGGGTGATGGAGACCGCCGCCGAGCCGGTCGTGCAGCTGTCGGTGCCACTGGGCGTCGAGATCGGGACGGGGGCGAGCTGGGGCGCGGCGCATTAAGCGCCAGCGCGGCGATCGGGACCCAACCGTTGCCCCCAAGCCGCACCCCGTCGCCAAAGCGCAACGGGGGGCTATGGCGGGTCGCCCCCCTCGCGTATGACGCCGCGATGATCCAGCCTTCGCGCGACGTATGACCGACGCGCCGACCCAGCCCACCGACGACATCGCCGCACTTGCCAAAGGCGGGCGGACCAACGTGTTCGGATTCGTCCTGCGGCTGGTCGCGCGGCTGCCGTTCCTGTTCATCGCCGGGCGGATCTATGGGCCGGCGATCGTCGGGCGGTTCGCGTTGGCGGTCCTGGTGGTGGAACTGGCCGCGCTGGTCGCGACGCTGGGGCTGAAACGGGGGCTGGCGCAGGCGCTGTCGTCGACCGATCGGCCGCATGCGCATGTTGTTTGGGACGCGCTGGCGGTCGCCTTCATCCTGTCGGTCGCGGCCAGCGCGGTGTTGTTCGTGTTTCCGCAGATCATGTACCCGAACAGTCAGGTGATCGGGTTCGAACGGCTGTTGCCGCTGATCGTCTTTGCCATCGCATGGTCCGACGTCAGTCTGGCGGCGCTCGCCTATCGATTGAACGTCAAGGCGGCGGTGACGGCGCGCGCGGTCATCGAACCGTGGACGATCTCGATCGCGGCATGGGGCCTGAGCTATTATTCGACCCGCGACGGCCTGATCATGAGCTACGTGCTGTCGATGGCGGCGGCGCTGGTTGCATCGATCGTGCCGTTCGTCCGCAGCTATGGCCTGCCGATCGGGTGGTCGCCGCATCTGCGGCCGATGCTGGCGCTGGTGAAGCGCAACATGCCGCTGGCAGGTGCCGATGCGATCGAATGGGGCACGCGCAACGTCGATCGCTTCATCTTGGGGCTGTTGTTCGGGCCGGCGATCGTCGGCATCTATTACATGGCGCAGCAGGTCGCGTCGTTGCCGCAGAAGCTGAAGACCAGCTTCGATCCGGTATTGGGGCCGGTCATCACCCACAGCCTTGCCGCCGGTGACAAGCCGGCGGTCGCGCGACAAGTGCGGCAAGTCGGCTTCTGGATCATCACCGCGCAGGCGGCGCTGGCGCTGGCCGGCAGCATTCCGGCGTCGGGCGTGATGGGCGTGGTCGGTCGCGAGTTCGTGAGCGGCGCGGGCGCGTTGTCGTTCCTGCTGTTCGCCGAAGTCTTCGCGGCCAAGGGCGCGGTGTCCGAAGCGGCGCTGGTCTATATCGCGCGCCACCGTAACCTGATGATTTCGCTGGGGCTGCTGACGTTTCAGGTGTTGCTGAGTTTCGCGCTGGTTGCGTTGATGCGGACGCTGGGCCTGCCGCAGAATTACGCGGCGGTCGGGCCGGCGATGGCGCTGACGCTGTCGGTCGGGCTGGGATCGGTGATCAAGTCTGGGCTGTTGTCGAAGCTGCTCGGCGTCAGTGTCCGCGATTTCCGGCCGGCGTTCGTGTGGGCGGTGCTGGCGGCGGCGGTGGCCGGATCGCTGATCATGCGGCTACCGAAGCACTATGAATGGGCGGAACTGCTGTTCGGCATTCCGGTGATGCTCGCCATCTACTTCGCGGTGCTGTGGCGCTGGGCGTTCCGGCCCGAGGACAAGGCGCTGTTCCACAAGAGCGCGGCGGCGAGCGAGCCGCAGATCCCGACGGATCGGTACAAGGTGTAGGGTCAGGCGACATTCGACCCGTTGCGGACCGCCGTGCCCGACCGCGGCCCCATCGTCACTCCCGCGCAGGCGGGAGTCCCTATACGCCGAAGTCGCCGAACCAGCCAAAAGCGTAGCGGCTATGGATTCCCGCCTGCGCGGGAATGACGAAAATCCGTTGTAATCGCTGAATGTCGATCCGCCACAGGTTAGCAGGCGGTCGGTGTGGCTGTCGGGAACGGAGGTGTCGTGCCGCCCTCCCGCACATCCTTTACCGGAACGGCGGCTCGTTGAATGCGCGCAGCTTGCGGCTGTGCAGGCGGGCACCCTCTTGCCGCAATTGCTCGCACGCCTCGATGCCGATGCGCATATGTTCGTTGATCGCGCGTTCGTAGAAGCGGTTGGCCTGTCCGGGCAGCTTCAATTCGCCGTGGAGCGGTTTGTCGGAAACGCACAGCAGCGTTCCATAGGGGACGCGGAAGCGATATCCCTGTGCGGCGATCGTGGCCGATTCCATGTCGATGCCGACCGCGCGCGACAGCGAGAAGCGCAGCGCCGAGCGGCTGAAGCGCAATTCCCAGTTACGGTCGTCGGTGGTGACGATGGTGCCGGTACGTAGCCGCTTCTTCAGTTCGTCGCCCGACTGGCCCGACACGATCTCTGCCGCGCGTGCCATCGCCACCTGAACCTCGGCGATCGCCGGCACCGGGATTTCGGGCGGTAGCACGTCGTCGAGGACATGATCGTCGCGCAGATAAGCGTGCGCCAGCACGTAATCGCCGATCCGCTGGCTGGGGCGCAGGCCGCCGCAATGACCGATCATCAGCCACGCTTCGGGCCGCATGACCGCCAGATGGTCGCAGATCGTCTTCGCGTTGGACGGACCGACGCCGATATTCACCAGCGTGATGCCGCTGCCGTCGGGCGCGACGAGGTGATAGGCGGGCATCTGATGCCGCCGCCACGCGCTGTCGCTGACCATGCGTTCGGCATCGTCCTCGGCGGTCGCCAGCACGCCGCCGGCCCCCGACAGCGCGGTATAGCGGCTGGGCGTGCCATCAGCGGCTGGCTTCAGCTGTTCGCCGGCCCAGCGCACGAACTCGTCGACATAGCGGTGATAGTTGGTGAACAGCACATATTGCTGGATGTGTTCGGGCGGAGTGCCGGTATAGTGGCGCAACCGGGCCAGTGAAAAGTCGGTGCGTAACCCGTCGAACAGCGCCAGCGGACGGCTGTCGTCATGCGCGGTCCACAGGCCGTCGGCGATCTCGTCGCCGATATGCGCCAGTTCGGTCGCGGGGAAGAACCGCGCCAGTTCGGACGCCGACACCGCATCGAGACTGAGCGCGTGCCCGGCGTCGAGAACATAGGGGAAAGGAATTTCCTGCCGACCGCCGACCGCCTCGACCGTGACGTCGTGGTTGGCGATCAGCAGTTCGAGTTGTTCGGTCAGATACGCGGCGAACATCGCGGGCTTGGTCACGCTGATCCGGTATTCACCGGGGGTGGTCAGCCGGCCATAGGCGCGCGAGGGCATCGGCCGTTCGCTGCCGCCACGATAGGTCAGGCGGATTTCGGGATAGGCGAACGTGCCGTCGACCCGCGCGGAAGACGGCGGGGGCGTGCCGTCGGTCAGATAGCGGTCGAGCGCAGCGCGTAACCGCGCCACCGAGGCAGTGTAGAGCCGATCGAGTTCGGCAACGATATCGGAAGCCTGCGTCATCGATCGTGGCTAAGTCGATCCCGTAACGCAGGTCAAGACCCGGCGCAGTGCGGTGCGCCGGGTCAGGGGGGTCAGGTCGCCGACGAAGGAACCTTCGGCGTGGCGTCGGATTCGCGCTTCTTGTCGATCAGCTTCGACGCGCCGAAGGCGGCTCCGGCGATCGCGGCGGCAGCGCCGGCGACGATTGCGGCGGTGGCACCCGGATGCGCCTTCACCGTCTCGGCGGTCGATTTGGCGGCATCCGCCACCGCATCGCGCGACTTGGCGGCGGCGTCGCTTACGGTTTCCTTGGCCGATGTGTAGGTCGCCGATGCCTTTTCGGCAAAGCTGCCCGAAGCTTCGGCGACGTCGTTGGCGACATCCTTGGTGGTGGTCGAATTGGTCATGACGCGTCCCTTTCCCGTTCGATATGGTTGCGTAACCACTTATCAACCCGGGACGGACCGGCCGGTTCCGACACGCACGTATCGAAACCGGCCGCGCGTCAGAGTTCGTTTGGAAATGCGTCGAGACGCATTTCGCGGCACCGGCCCGCTCCCCTACCCCAACACCCATGCAATGATACTGACTTGGGTGTTGGGGTGGGGGAGCGGGCCGGTGCCGCCTCGAAGCTCGCTATCGCGCGAGCTTCCAAACAGACCTTTAGATCGAGGCGAGCAGGTTTTCGGCCGAGCTGACCTTGAACTCGCCTGGTGCCTCGACGTGCAGTGCTTCGACCACGCCGTCATTGACCAGCATCGCATAACGCTGCGACCGGGTGCCCATGCCGTAGGCGGAGCTGTCCATGTCGAGGCCGGTCGCCTTTGCGAAATCGGCATTGCCGTCGGCCAGCATCGTCACCGTGTCGGTCGCGTTGCCGGCCTTTGCCCACGCGTCGAGCACGAAGGCGTCGTTGACCGCGGTGCAGGCGATTTCGTCGACGCCCTTGTCATGGAACGCCTGGGCCTGTTCGACGAAGCCCGGCAGATGCCTGGCCGAGCAGGTCGGGGTGAACGCGCCGGGCACCGAGAACAGCGCGACGCGGCGGCCGGCGAAGAAGTCGCTGGTCGACACCTGATCGGGGCCGTCGGGCGTAACCTTGACCAGTTTCGCGTCGGGCAGGCGGTCGCCGATCTTGATCGTCATCATTTTCTCCGGGAATAGCCGCGCATCGTTGCGCACGGGCGAAGCGTGGGAGCGCTGGCGGCCCTTTTCAAGCATGGCGCCGCAGCCGCCGGACGATTAGCGTCGTCCGATCATGGACCAGACCCGATTCCTGACCGGACAGATGTTGCTGGCGATGCCCGGCATTGGCGACCGCCGGTTCGACCATGCCGTCATCGCGATGTGCAGCCACGACGCCGATGGCGCGATGGGGATCGGCGTGGGCGATACGATCGAGGGGCTGACGCTCCACACATTGCTGGCGCAACTGGAGATCGAACCCGGCGCGGCACCCGACGTGCCGATTCATCAGGGCGGACCGGTCGAGACACGGCGCGGCTTCGTGCTGCACGATGCCGGCTGGGGCGGGCAGGATACGATCGACGTCGCCGGCAAATGGGCGCTGTCGGGGTCGGTCGACGTGCTGCGCGCGATCGCCGGTGGCAGCGGGCCGGAACGGTTTTTGATCGCGCTGGGCTATGCCGGCTGGGAGGGCGGGCAGCTGGATGCCGAAATGTCGCGCCATGGCTGGATGAACGTCGATGGCGATGCCGCGCTGCTGTTCGACGTGCCGACCGCGCAGCGCTGGAGGGCGGGATACGACCGGGCCGGCATCGATACGCGCCTGTTGTCGCCGGGTGCCGGCACCGCCTGACAATGGTTTGTTAGGGGCGGTTCGCTAGTCGCGTATGACCGGGCAGTCGCCGCCTACCCCTCGCATTCCAGCGTCACGGAACAGATATAAAGAAATCTTTATATTCGTATTTGCGTTTCGACCGACGGGTCGGTAGAGGCGCAGTCATCCGCCATGGGCGTGCCCATGGCCCAAGCTCCAGGAGTATCCATGGCCACCGCCATTGCCGACAAGCAGACCGATTACGTCATCGCCGACATCGGCCTCGCCGATTTCGGTCGCAAGGAAATCGAGATCGCCGAAACCGAGATGCCGGGCCTGATGGCGCTGCGCGAGGAATTCGGGGCGTCGCAGCCGCTGAAGGGCGCGCGGATCACCGGTTCGCTGCACATGACGATCCAGACCGCGGTGCTGATCGAAACGCTGACCGCGCTCGGTGCCGACGTTCGCTGGGCAACGTGCAACATCTTCTCGACGCAGGACCATGCCGCCGCCGCGATCGCGGCCAAGGGCATTCCGGTCTTCGCGATCAAGGGCGAGAGCCTCGCCGATTACTGGGACTATGTCGGCGACATCTTCAACTGGGGCGACCAGACCGCCAACATCATCCTCGACGATGGCGGCGACGCCACCATGTTCGCGCTGTGGGGGGCGAAGCTCGAAGCCGGCGCGACGCTGGGCGAGCCCGAGAATGAGGAAGAGGTCGAGTTCCAGCGCGCATTGAAGGCGTTCATCGCCAAGCGTCCGGGATACCTGACCGAGACCGTCAAGAACCTGAAGGGCGTGTCGGAAGAAACCACGACCGGCGTCCACCGCCTGTATGAGATCGCGAAGAAGGGCGAGCTGCCGTTCCCGGCGATCAACGTCAACGACAGCGTCACCAAGTCGAAGTTCGACAATCTGTACGGCTGCAAGGAATCGCTGGTCGACGCGATCCGTCGCGCGACCGACGTGATGCTCGCCGGAAAGGTCGCCTGCGTCGCCGGCTTCGGTGACGTCGGCAAGGGTTCGGCGCAGTCGCTCCGCAACGGCGGCGCGCGCGTGATGGTGACCGAAGTCGATCCGATCTGCGCCCTGCAGGCGGCGATGGAAGGGTTCGAGGTCGTGACGATGGACGAAGCGGTGACCCGCGCCGACATCTTCTGCACCGCGACCGGCAATGCCGACGTCATCACTGCCGATCACATGAAGGCGATGAAGCCGATGTCGATCGTCTGCAACATCGGCCACTTCGACAGCGAGATCCAGATCGCCGCCCTGTCGAACTATGAGTGGGACGAAGTGAAGCCGGGCACCGACCTGGTGAAGTTCCCCGATGGCAAGCAGATCATCGTGCTTGCCAAGGGCCGCCTCGTGAACCTCGGCTGCGCCACCGGCCACCCGTCGTTCGTCATGTCGTCATCCTTCACCAACCAGGTGCTGGCGCAGATCGAACTGTGGACCAAGGGCGAGAACTACAAGAACGAAGTATACGTTCTCCCCAAGCACCTCGATGAAAAGGTCGCGGCGCTGCATCTCGAAAAGCTGGGCGTGAAGCTGTCGAAGCTTACCCCGAAGCAGGCGAGTTACATCGGCGTGCCGGTCGAAGGGCCGTTCAAGCCGGACCATTATCGCTACTGATCCGACCGGGTCGAAAGCGTCATAGGGGCGGGCATCCGGTTGGATGTCCGCCCTTTTTGTTGCTGGTAGATGGCGGCGTGTTGCGATCGTGCCGGTGCGAGCTTCCGTATGTGATCGGATACCGCCGAGGTTTCGGTTGAACGATTCCGGGCGGCACCATGCGGTGTCGCCCCTTTTTTATATGACGGCGAAGGACTAGGCAGGAGCGGTGTTCATGCTTGCCTTTCTGTTGCCGCCCGCCGGAGATCGCCCGTGATTACCGTCACGACCATGGCCGCGGTGATCTGCGGCGCGGTGTTGGCGGTGCTGATCGTCGGCAGCGTCTGGGCGCTCTATGCCGGGGTGTCTGCACGGCGGCGGGCGCTGGCCGACCGGGTGCTGTTCGATTCGCTGCGGTCGACGCTGGCGGCATCGCCGGCGCTGGCGATGGTGGCGCGGGCCGACGGGCGGCTGTCGATCGATCGGCCACTCGCCGACCGGCTGGGACAAAGCGAGCTGCCCGGGACCGTCGCCGATCTCGGCAATCCCGACAACGGCCTCGAACCCGGCAGCGCCGACCGGCTGCTCGATGCGATCAATGCCGCGTTGCGCGGGGGCAAGCCGTTCCGCACCGTCATCCGCGCCACGGGATCGGCGCGCTCGCTGTTCGCGATCGGCGACCGCGCGCCGCCCGAACTCAATACGCCGGGCGGGGTGCTGGTCTGGTTCTTCGATGCGACCGAATTCCATGACGAGATCGCGACGCTCGGCGCGGAGGCGGAGGAATATCGCGCCGCGTTCGATGCGCTTTCCAGCCTGATCGAGGCCGCGCCGATGCCGATGTGGTATCGCGACGATTCGCTGCGGCTGGCGATGGTTAACACCGCCTATGTCCGTGCCGTCGATGCGCTGGATGCGGGCGAGGTGATCGCGCGACAGGTCGAGCTGGTCGAAGGCGTCGGCATGGGCGGGCCACTGGCCAGCGCGTCGATCGCGCGCGATACCGGACAGCCGCAACAGGCGGCAATGCCGGCGACGATCAACGGCGAACGGCGGATGCTGCGCGTCCACGACATGCCGCTGCGCGATGGCGGTACCGGCGGCTTCGCGATCGACGTGCACGAGATCGAGGAAGCGCGCGGCACGCTGAAGCGCAGTCGCGATGCGCAGCGGGCAATGCTCGACCGGCTGTCGGCGGGGGTGGCGCAATTCGAACCCGACCGGACGCTGGTGTTCTACAACCAGCCCTTCCTGCGCGCCTTTGCGATGAAGCCCGAATGGCTGGCCGACCGGCCCGAATTCGACCGTGTTCTGGACCGGATGCGCGAGGCCAAGCGCCTGCCCGAAGTCCGCGACTTTCCGGGGTGGAAGGCCGAGCGCCGCGACTGGTTCCGCGCGGCGGAGGGCGCGATCGAGGAGCAGTGGCATGTGCCCGGCGGCACCCATCTGCGCGTCGTCGCCCAGCCGCTGCCCGAGGGCGGATTGCTGCTAATCTTCGAAGATCGTACCGAGGAAGTGCAACTGGCCAGTGCGCGCGACACGCTGCTGCGCGTCCGCACCGCGACGTTCGACAATCTGTTCGAGGCATTGGGCGTGTTCGCCGCCGATGGTCGCCTGCAGATCTGGAACGCGAAGTTCCGGCAGGTCTGGGGGCTGGACGACGCGTTCCTCGATGGGCATCCGCGCGTCGATGCGCTGGCCGAGCGGGTCGCCGACAGCCTCGCCAACCCGGGCCGTGCCGCGCTGATCCCCGAACTGGTCCGCTTCGCCACGCAGCAGCGGATGCAGCGTTCGGGCCGGTTTGCGATGGCCGACGGGCGGCATTATGAATTCGGCGCGGTGCCGCTGCCCGACGGCAATGCGCTGCTGACGATGCTCGACATTTCCGACAGCCGCCGCATGGAACAGGCGCTGCGCGACCGCAACGAGGCGCTGGAGGCGGCCGACCGGGTCAAGAACGCCTTCGTCGCATCGATGAGCTATGAACTGCGCACCCCGCTGACGTCGATCAAGGGTTTCGCCGAGATGTTGCAGGCGGGCTATGCCGGCAAGCTGACCGAAGATGGCGGACGCTATACCGACGCGATCCTCGAATCGGTCGAACGGTTGAGCGGGCTGATCGACGACACGCTCGACCTGACCGCCAACGAAACGCTGCCGGTTGCACGTGCTACGGTCGCCTTGAAGATGATCGCCATCGAAGCGGCCGAAGCGGCGCGTCCCACCGCGACGGCGCGCGGCATCGAACTGGCGGTCGAGATCCTGCCATCGGCGGGCGTGATGCTGGGCGATGCACGACGGCTGCGGCAGGCGATCAGCCATCTGCTCGACCATGCGCTGGGTGGCTTGCGGCAGGGGGGGCGCGTGCTGCTGCACGTCGATGGCGATGCGCAACAGGCGCGGATCGTCGTGTCCGACGACGGGCCGGGCCTGTCGAAGGATGCCGTCGCCCGCGCATTCGACCGGTTCGCACAAGCAGGCGCGGCGCGGGTCGGCGAACGCGCGCTGAGCCTCGACCTGCCGCTCGCGCGGCAGGCGGTCGAGGCGCATGGCGGTACGATCGAGCTGGTGTCGGAAAAGGGGCTGGGGACGCTGGTCACGATCGACCTGCCGCGCGAGCCGTGATCCACCTGCCCGACGAAGCGGCGGCGCATGCCTTTGGCGCGCGGATGGCGTCCGTATTGCGGCCGGGCGATGTCGTCGCGCTGTCGGGGCCGCTGGGCGCCGGCAAGACCAGCATCGCGCGCGGGCTGCTGGCCGCATTGGGGCTGGAGGGGGAGGCACCGTCGCCGAGTTTCGCGATCGTCCAGCCCTATGACCCGCCCGAGGTGCGCATCAGCGTGCTGCACGTCGATCTCTACCGCATCGAGGACCCCGAAGAGGCGTTGGAACTGGGGCTGGACGAGGCGCGGAACGATGCTGCGCTGGTGGTCGAATGGCCCGAACGGCTGGGCGACGATCCGTGGCCCGACGCGCTGTGGCTGACGCTCGCGTTCGACGACGCCGGCGGGCGGCGCTTGACAGCGCGGGTGCCGGACGCTTGGGAACGCCGATGGCCGCTGACCTGAACCCGCGCGATGCGGCACCTGCATTCCTGACCCAGGCCGGCTGGGGCGATGCGCAGATCCTGCCGCTGGCGGTCGATGCCTCGTTCCGCCGCTACTATCGGGTAATCGGGACCGGGCGGACCGCGGTGCTGATGGACGCGCCGCCGCCCGAGGATACGCGCAAGTTCGCGCGGATGGCGGCGTGGCTGGCCGAACGGGGCTTTGCCGCGCCCGCGATCCTTGCCGACGATGCTGCCGCAGGCTTCATGCTGCTGGAGGATTTCGGCGACATGCGGATGCGCGAGACGGTCGACGCCGCGCCCGAGAGCGAGGGGCGGCTTTATGCGGCGGCGGTCGATCAGTTGCTGCGGTTGCAACGCCACGAAGCCGCGCCGGTCCCCCCCTATGACCGCGCGTTCATCCTGCGCGAAGCCCTTCTGCTGATCGAATGGTATTGCGACGCGTTGGGGCTGGCCGTCGACATTAATGGCTATACGGCGGCATGGAACGCGGCGTTCGACGCGCTGCCGGACATGCCGGTGGTGACCGTCCTGCGCGACTATCATGCCGAAAACCTGATGCTGCTCGACGATACGCGGCTGGGTCTGCTCGATTTTCAGGACGCGCTGGCCGGGCACCCGGCCTATGACCTCGTCTCGCTGTTGCAGGATGCGCGCCGCGACGTGCCGGCAGTGGTCGAAGCGTCGATGATCGCGCGCTACCGCGAATCGACCGGGGTGGGCGAGGGGTTCGACGCCGCCTATCATCTGTTCGGCGCACAGCGGAATGCGAAGATCCTCGGCATCTTCACCCGGCTGTGGCGGCGCGACGGCAAGCCGCGCTATGGCGCGCTGTGCCCGCGCGTGTGGCGCTATCTGGAACGCGATCTCGCCCATCCGGCGCTGGCCGGCGTCGCGCGCTGGTTCGATCTCAACATCCCGCCGCACCGGCGCGGCGATCCGCAGGAACTCGCATGACCACGCTCCGTTCGATCCGCCCCCATCCGCAGGCACAGGTGCCCGAAACCGCGATGGTGCTGGCGGCGGGGCTGGGCAAGCGGATGCGCCCGTTGACCGCGATGCGGCCCAAGCCGCTGGTGGAGGTCGCTGGCAAGCCGTTGATCGACCATGTTTTCGACCGGTTGCGCGGGGCCGGCGTCAAGCGCGCGGTGGTCAACGTCCATTACCTTGCCGATGCGATGGAAGCGCATCTCAAGCACCGGGTGAAGGGCATCGACGTCGCCGTGTCCGACGAACGCGCGCAGTTGCTGGAGACCGGCGGCGGGCTGGTGCAGGCGCGCGACCTGATCGGCGACCAGCCGTTCGTCTGCGTCAATTCGGACAATCTGTGGGTCGATGGTCCGGTCGATTCGATCCGGTTGCTGAGCGCGCTGTGGGACGATGCCAGGATGGACGCGCTGTTGCTGCTGGTGCCGCAGGCGCTGGCGCATGGTCATCGCGGGCAGGGCGATTTCCATATCGACGCGATGGGGCGCATCACCGGCCGCCGCAAACCCGGCCGGCTCGCGCCGTTCGTGTTCACCGGCGTGCAGATATTGTCGCCGCGGGTCATTGCCGATTGGCCCGAAGGCGCATTTTCGACCAACCTGTTCTGGAACCGCGCGATCGAGGCGGGCCGGGCATTCGGGGCGGTGCATCAGGGGCTGTGGTTCGATGTCGGCACCCCCGGTGCGATCCCGATGACCGAAGCGTTCCTCGCCGATGGCTGAGGGGGCTTTTGAAAACTCGCGGGAGAGCGAGTTTTCAGGCGGTGCCGGCCCGCTCCCCCACCCGGCCACCCATCAGGATACTGCCGTTGGTGGCCGGGCGGGGGAGCGAGCCACCACCATAAGGCGCCTCGGCCTCTATACCATTCCGATCCACCGCGCGTTCGCCGATGCGCTGGCGGTGGGGCTGATCCGCCGGTTCGGCGGCGACCCCGTCGGCCTTGCGCAGGGCATGGTGCTGGTCCCGACCAACCGTGCCAAGCGGACGGTGCAGGAGGCGTTCGTGCGCGCCAGCGGCGGCGGGTTGCTGCTGCCCCGGCTGGTCGCGATCGGCGATCCGGAGCTTGACGAAGGGGCCGGCAGTTTCGCCGACCCGGCCGATGCCGCGCCGATCCCGCCCGCGATCGATCCGCTCGCGCGGCGGATGATCCTCGCCCGGCTGGTGGCCGAGGAGCGGCAACGCGCCGGTCGCCCGGTCGACGGGGCGGAGGCGGTGCGGCTGGCGGGCGATCTGGCCGCGACGCTCGACCAGTTGCTGGTCGAGGAGGTCGACCCGGCGGCGCTGCGGACGCTCGACCTCGACGAAACGCTGTCGGCGCATTGGGAACGCTCGCTCGAACTGTTCCGCATCGTGCTCGATCGCTGGCCGGGCGAACTGGCGGCGCTGGGGCGGATCGACCTTGCCGATCGGCGGACCCGGTTGCTCAAGCGGCTGGCCGCGCGCTGGACGGCCGTCCCGCCCAAGGGGTTCGTCTGCGCGGCCGGGATCGCGACCAACGCGCCCGCGCTCGCCCGCATCCAGCGCTGCGTCGCCGGCCTGCCGAGCGGGATGGTGGTTCTGCCGGGCCTCGACCTCGCGATGGACGACGACGAATGGGCGTCGCTGGGGCCGCATGATCCCGATCCGGTGACCGGCCGTCGCAAGCGATCGATCGAGACCCACCCGCAATTTCATCTGAAACTGTTGCTCGACCGGATGGGCGTCAACCGCCGCGAATTCGTCCGCTGGCAGGCGGCGAGCGAGCATGACGCGACCCCGACGCGCAGCCGCGCCATCGCCACCGCGCTCAGCCCCGCCGACCGGACCCATCACTGGATCGACGTGCCCGCCGCCGACCGCCGCCTGTCGGGC
Organism: Sphingomonas sp. Leaf62; assembly: GCF_001421915.1. NCBI lineage: Bacteria > Pseudomonadati > Pseudomonadota > Alphaproteobacteria > Sphingomonadales > Sphingomonadaceae > Sphingomonas > Sphingomonas sp. Leaf62. Next base: position 78,019 of record NZ_LMLN01000028.1, read on the forward strand.
GTGAAGATGGTCGAACTGGCGACCCCGGCCGAGGAAGCGCAGGCGATCGCCATCGCGCTGCGCGAGGCATTGGAAACGCCGGGCCGCACCGCCGCACTGGTCACCCCCGACCGGATGCTCGCGCGGCGGGTGGCGGCGCATATGGCGCGTTGGGACGTGGCGGTCGACGATTCCGCCGGGCAGCCGCTGTCGCTGCTGGCCCCCGGCACGTTGCTGCTGGCGGTGGTCGAGGCGGCGGCACAGGGCTTCGCGCCGGTCGCGCTGCTGGCGCTGCTCAAACATCCGCTGGTGCGCAGCGGCGAGGCCGAACAGCGTGTCACATGGCTCGACGGGGTGCGCCGGCTCGACCGTGCATTGCGCGGGCCGCGCCCCGCGCCGGGGCTGGCGGGGATCGACCGCCATCTGCGCGAGGGCGAGCCGCGCGATGCCGCGATCCGGTCCGCCGCGCAGCCCTTCTGGGACATGGCGTGCCCGTTGCTGACGCCGCTGGCGACCGCCTTTGCCGCCGGAGCGCAACCGCTGGCCGACCTGCTGGTGCTGCTGCGCGAGACCGCCAGCGAACTGGCGGGCGATGCGGCATGGAGCCGGCCCGAAGGGCGCGCCGCCGCCGAACTGATCGCCGCGCTGGAGGAACAGGCACCGATCGGGCCGCCGACGATCGACCCGCGCACGCTGCCGGCGCTGTTGCGCACCCTGCTCGATGAAGTTGCGGTGCGTCCGCCGCAGGGGGCGCATCCCCGGCTTGCCATCCTGGGTCTGCTCGAAGCGCGTTTGCAGACCGCCGACCTGATGATCCTCGGCGGCCTGAACGAAGGGGTCTGGCCGCAATTGCCGTTGCCCGATCCGTGGCTTGCGCCGCGCATCCGCGCCGACCTGAAGCTGCCCGGCCTCGAACGCCGCATCGGCCTTGCCGCGCACGACTTCGCCGGTGCGTTGGGGGCGCGCGACGTGATCCTGACCCGCGCCGCGCGCGATGCGACCGCGCCGACCATTGCCTCACGGCTGTGGTTGCGGTTGCAGGCGCTGGACGACGGGCTGGAGCGCGCCGGGCATCTGCGCGACTGGGCGCGGGCGATCGATACGCCCGATCGCTACGCCGCCGCGTCGCGTCCGGCACCGCGTCCGCCGGTGCCGCTGCGCCCGCGTCGGATTTCGGTGACCGAGGTCGACCGGCTGAAGGCCGACCCTTACGCCTTTTACGCGCGGCGGATGCTGCGGCTGTCGCCGCTGGATGCGGTCGATGCCGATCCGACCGCCGCGTGGCGGGGTACGGCGGTGCATGGCGTCCTCGAACGCTGGGCGCGCGAGGACGGGTTGGACCCGGGGAAGCTGCACCGCCGGTTGCAGGCACTGTCCGACGATCCGCGCACCCACCCGTTGCTGCGCGCATTGTGGGTGCCGCGCCTGCGCGAGGCGATCGATTGGGTAGCGGCCTTCACCCATGAGAAGCTCGCCGAAGGGCGGATCGTCGCCGGCGTCGAATGCGGCGGCACGCTGGAGATTTCCGGTGTCGAACTGTCGGGCAAGGCCGACCGTATCGATCGTGCCAGCGACGGCGGCCTCGCCATCATCGATTACAAGACCGGCAAGGCCCCGAGCGCGAAGGCGGTCGCCGCCGGCTACAGCCTGCAACTGGGGCTGTTGGGGTTGATGGCGGAGCGCGGCTGCTTCGGCGGGGTGCGCGGCACCGCCACCGCGTTCGAATACTGGTCGCTGACCAAGGATGGCGACCGCTTCGGCAAGATGACCTCGCCGGTCAATGCCGACGGGTCGAAGGGGCGGGTGGTCGCCGACGATTTCGTGCGCGTAGCCAAGGGGCATTTCGAAGACGCCGTTGCCCGCTTCCTGACCGGCGACGAGGCGTTCGTCGCCAAGCTCGTCCCCGAATATGCCCCCTATGCCGAGTATGACCAGTTGATGCGCCGCGACGAATGGTATGGCCGTGAGTGAAGTCCGCGCGCTTCAGCGGCTGAAGAACGATCAGGCGGCAGCCAGCGACCCGCATCGCCATGTGTGGCTGTCGGCATCGGCGGGCACCGGCAAGACGCACGTCCTGTCGGCGCGGGTGTTCCGGCTGCTGTTGCGCGGGGTCGATCCGGCGGCGATCCTGTGCCTGACCTTTACCAAGGCCGGGGCGGCGGAGATGGCCGAACGCGTGGCGAGTCGGCTCGCGCGCTGGGTGCGGTTGCCCACCGCCGATCTGAAGGCCGATCTGTTCGCGCTGGGCGAGGATGTGAACGATCCGGCGCTGCTCGCCCGCGCCCGTACCCTCTTCGCCCGCGTGCTCGACGCACCGGGCGGCGGGGTGCGGATCCAGACGATCCACGGCTTCTGCCAGAGCCTGCTCGCCGGTTTCCCGGTCGAGGCGGGGCTGGTCCCTGGTTTCCGCCCGCTGGAGGCGCGCGAGGAAGCCGGCATGGCACGCGAGGCGCTGGCCGAATTGCTGGTCGAGGAACAGCGGAGCGGTTCGACCCGGATCGGCGACGCCATCGCCGCGATGTCGCTGCGGATGGGCGAGGGGGCGGCAGAGGGATTCCTGCGCGAATGTGCGCGCAATCCGCAGGCGATGGCGGAGTTGCCGAGCGGTATCCAGCCGTTCCTGCGCCGCGCCTTTCACCTGCCGTCGGGGGACGTGGACGAGGTGATCGCACGGGCGTGCAGCGACGACGAGTTCGACTGCGACGCGCTCGAACGATTGGCCGAGGCCAATCGCGCCTGGGGCACCGCCACCGGGCTGAAGCTGCATGGCGCGATCCTCGACTGGCTGGCGCAGCCCCCCGCCGAACGCGCACTGCGGCTGGGCGATGTGCGCGGCATGTTCTTTACCCAGAAGGATACGCTGAAAAAGGCATCGGCCAAGCTGATCGCCGCCGATCCCGACTATGATGAGTTGGCCGATGCGGTCGGCACCCGCGCCGCCGAACTGCTGTCGATCCGCGCGCAGGCTGCTTACGCCGATGCGCTGGCCGGCGCGCTGGAGGCCGGGCGCGCCTATGCTGATGCCTATGTCCGTGCCAAGCGGCGGGCGGGGACGGTCGATTTCGACGATCTGATCCGCGAGACGCTCAAGCTGCTCGCCCAGCCGGGCATCGGCGACTGGGTCCGCTTCAAGCTCGACCAGACCACCGAGCATGTCCTGATCGACGAGGCGCAGGACACCAATCCGCAGCAATGGGCGATCGTCCGCTCGCTGGTCGAGGAATATTTCAGCGGCGACGCGGTGCGGGCGGCGGGGATGCGGACGTTGTTCGTCGTCGGCGATTACAAACAGGCGATCTTCGGCTTTCAGGGCACCGACCCGATCTATTTCCGGGCGGCGCACAGCGATTTCACGCGCCGCGCGACGCTGCCCGACGATTATCGCGGCGATGCGCGCGAGTTGGACACGCTGTCGCTGACCCATAGTTTCCGCACGACGCGGCCGGTGCTGGAGTTCGTCGACGCCGCCATCGCCGCCTTGCCCGATCCGGGCATGGGCATCGACACGCCCGAAACCCATGACAGCGAAGTGCCGGGGCCCGGCACCGTGACCCTGTGGGCACCGACCGTGGTCGAGGCGGCGGGCGAGGACGAGGAAGGCTGGATCGACGATTCGACCCGCGTCATCGCGCGCGATATCGCCCGCGCGATCAAGGGCTGGATCGGCACACTTCCGCTCGAATCGAAGGGGCGGACGCTCCAGCCCGGCGACATCATGGTGCTGGTCAAGCGGCGCGGCGACCTCGCCTCGCTGATCGTCGCGCGGTTGTACGCGGAGGGGGTGCCGGTCGCGGGTGTCGACCGGTTGCGGCTCGACGCGCCGCTCGCCGTGCAGGATCTGCTGGCGGCGATCCGCTTCGCGCTCCAGCCCGACGATGATCTCAGCCTCGCCAACCTGCTGGTGTCGCCGCTGATCGGCTGGACGCAGGAACAGTTGCTGGCCGGGGCCTTGCGCGAGGGCGGCAGCCTGTGGCGGCATCTGCGCCAGAGCGGCAGCGACGCGGTCGCGCCATTGTCGCGGATCCTGCGCCGCGCCGATTTCGCCACCCCCTATCGGTTCCTCGAGGAACTGCTGTCGGGCGATCTCGATGGCCGTCGCAAGCTGATCGCGCGGCTGGGCGAAGAGGCACGCGACCCGATCGACGAACTGCTCAACGCCGCGCTGTCGTTCGAGACCGTCGCCACGTCCTCGCTGCAACGCTTCGTCGAATGGTTCGACCGGGGCGAGGTGGAGATCAAGCGCGACGCCGGTGCCGCCGGCGGCGCGGTGCGGGTGATGACTGCGCACGGTTCGAAGGGATTGCAGGCCCCGCTGGTCCTGCTGGCCGACGCGGCGATCGATCCCGCCAACAGCCGCCGCGACATCGTCGCGTGGACGCCTGAAGGCCATGACGGCGCGGCCTTCCCCGTGTTCCGCCCGCGCGGTGGCGAGCGGGGTACGCCGGTCGACGATGCGGTCGCTGCGATCGACAAACGCGAACTGGAGGAACATTGGCGGCTGTTCTACGTCGCCGCGACCCGTGCCGAGGAACGGCTGGTCATCGCCGGTGCTCCGTCCGCCCGTTGTCAGGGCGTACCGCCGGCGCTCAGCTGGTACAGCGCCGCCGCCGCCGCGTTCGATGCGCTGGGCGTGCCCGCGGGGGAGGGCGAACGCGTCTTCACCGGCCTGACCCGGCAAGCCCCGGTCGCCGCCCGTACCCGTCGCGGTACGACCGCCCCGGCGCCGACCGCCGCCCCCGCGTGGCTCCGCGCCCCGGCCCCGGCCGAAGCACGCCCGCCGCGCCCGCTGGCACCCTCCGCGCTGGGTGAGGACGAAGTGTCCGATCCACCCCCGACCGCGACGATGCGCGCCGCCGCCGAGCGTGGCCGGTTGCTGCACCAGCTGTTCGAACGCCTGCCCGACCTGCCCCGCGATCAGCGCGCCGCCGCCGCCGAACGCTGGCTGGCCGGGGCGGCCGGCGTGGACGACGCGACCTTACGCGATCGGGTGACGCGCGACGCAATGGCGATCCTCGACGATCCGGTCTTCACCGATCTGTTCGGCCCCGACGCACTCGCCGAAGCGCCGATCGCCGCCGTGGTCGGCACGCAGGTCGTGGCCGGTACCGTCGACCGCCTGTGCATCGGCGAGACGGTCGTCCGCGTCGTCGATTTCAAGACCGGTCGCCGCGTACCGCCCGCGATCGACGACGTTCCGGTCTATCATCTCAAACAGATGGCCGCCTATGCCGCCGCGCTCGCCGTGATCTTTCCCGACCGGTCGATCGAGGCGGCGCTGCTCTATACTGCCGGGCCGAAGCTGTTCGTCCTGCCCGCCGACCTGCTGGCGGCGCACAAGCCGGGCTTGGTGCCAACGGAACAAAGCTTGCCACGCGAAGCTTGAGGTGCCGCCCTGCCGTTCATAGATGTTGGTCCAGAAGGAGACTCCCATGCCGACGAAGACCGTAACCGACGCCAGCTTTTCCGCCGATGTCCTGCAATCCGACAAGCCGGTGCTGGTCGATTTCTGGGCGGACTGGTGCGGCCCGTGCAAGATGATCGCCCCGGCGCTCGAGGAAATCGCCGAGGAACTGGGCGACAAGGTGACGATCGCCAAGGTCGACATCATGGCCAACCCCGACACCGCCGGTTCGATGGGCGTCCAGTCGATCCCGTTGCTCAAGCTGTTCAAGAACGGCCAGCCGGTCGCCGACCTGCTCGGCGCGCGGCCGAAGAGCCAGTTGAAGGCATGGTTAGAGGGTGAGCTGGGCTAAAGGATAGCAAGTTGGGGCGGGCGGTTGGCCCGCCCCAACTTGGCTGTTCAGGATCGACCGTTGCAACGCATCCGATATACGATACGTTCGTGGGTGCAAACAGCGGATGGAGCGCCCGATGTACAAACGAATGATCGTTGCGATGGTCGGTTTGGGTTTGGCCGGTCCGGCCTTTGCGCAATATTCGAATCCGGTGAATGATCGGTACGCCGGGTCATTTCCCGCGCTGTCGTCGGGTCAACTGGATCATTTGATCTATTATCCCGGATACGGCGGTATGACGCCGACCATGAAGCGGCAACGTACCGCCCAAGTCCTTCGGCTGCGCGATTTCGTAGAACAACGTACCGCAGAAAATGGCGGCGCGCTGACCGAGGCCGATCATCAGGAAATTTCGCGCCGGTACAGGCGGATCATCGGCGTACGGTGACTTGCCGCCGTTCGGTCAACTCCGATAATCGGCGTTGATCGAAATATAGCCATGCGTCAGGTCGCAGGTCCACACCGTCGCGCGACCTTCGCCGAGGTGCAGGTCCACCCCGATCTCGACCTCCTGTCCCCGCAGATGCGCCGCGACCGGTGCTTCGTCATAGCCCGCGACCGCCACACCGCCCTCGGCGACCTGTGTCGTGCCGAAGCGGATCGCCAGCTTGTCGCGCTCGGCCGGTTCGCCGGCCTTGCCGACCGCCATCACCACCCGACCCCAATTCGCGTCCTCGCCGGCAATCGCGGTCTTGACCAGCGGCGAGTTGGCGATGCTCATCGCGATGCGGTGCGCGCTGCCGTCGCTGTCCGCGCCCTCGACGGTCACGGCGATGAACTTCGACGCGCCTTCGCCGTCGCGCACCACCAGATGCGCCAGCTGCCGGCACAGGTCGTGCAGCGCCGCCGCGAACGCATCCGCGCCGTCATCGTCGAACGACGCGATCGGCTCGCCCCCCGCCGCACCGGTCGCGAACGCCAGCACCGTGTCGCTGGTCGAGGTATCGCCATCGACCGTGATGCACGAAAAGGTCTGGCGATTGGCGGCCTCCAGCACGCTTTGCAGGAACGCCGGATCGACCGCCGCGTCGGTGAAGACGAAGCCGAGCATCGTCGCCATGTCGGGCGCGATCATGCCCGACCCCTTGATGATTCCGGCCAGCTTGACCGTGCGATCGCCGACCCGCGCGGTCGTGAACGCGCCCTTGGTAAAGGTGTCGGTGGTGCCGATCGTCTCCGCTGCCGCCTCCCAGCCACAGGGTTCGGCGACGAAGGCGGCATCCAGCCCGGCCTCGGCCTTGTCGATCGGCAGCGGCACGCCGATCACCCCGGTCGAGGCGACGAACACGTCGGACGGCTGGCACGCCATCGCCTGCGCGGTGCGCGCGGCGATCGCCTCGACCGCCGCACGGCCCCGGTCGCCGGTGAAGGCGTTCGAGTTGCCGGCATTCACCACCAGCGCCCGCGCCCGGCCGAGCACCAGCGCGCGGCGGCACCATTCGACCTCGGGCGACGGGCATTTGCTGTTGGTCAGCACGCCCGCAACCGCCGTCCCCTCGGCCAGCGTCGCGAAGGTCAGGTCGCACCGGTCCCAATTCTTGTACTGCGCCCGCGCCACCCGCAGCGTCACGCCCCCGATCGGCGGCAGCGCGGGGAAGGGCGTGGCGAGCGGCGATACGGCAGTCGACATGGGCGCGGTGTCCGGTCTAGCCTGCGCCGGATACGGGGCAGGGGGTGGAGATGCGACGGTTCCTACGCATGGGCGCGGCGGTTGCAACGCTTTGTTGTGGGGGCGGGGCCATGGGGCAGACCGATCCGAAGCCGATCGATCCGGCCACCTGGGTGACGCAGGACGATTATCCGGCGGAAGCGCTGAACGCGAATGAATCGGGTACCGTCGTGATGCGCATGGCGATCGATGCGAAGGGTGCGGTCACCGATTGCACCATCGTGCAGTCGAGCGGTTCGGCGTCGCTCGATACCACCAGTTGCAACGTCATGCAGGAACGCGCCCGGTTCACGCCGGCGACCGACGCCAACGGCCAGCCGACGACGTCGACATTCCAGCGCCGCATCCAGTGGAGCAGCCCGAATGACGTAGCGTCGCCCCTGTCGCCCTTCGCCATGGTCATCCGCTTGACACTGGGCGAGAAGGGAGCCGTTCTGGCGTGCGAGACGATTGGCAGCGGCATGAACGGCGAAAGTTTCCATGCCTGTCAGCAGAAGGACGGGCAGTATACCGGTTTCGCCAATATGGGACTGTCGGGCTTTCGTCCCGGCATCCTGACCCTGTCCAACGTGTTCGAAGTGGACGGGGTACCGTTCAGGCCCGCTCCAGCACGCGGCGCGACCAGCGACATTCCGCCCTATTTCACGCAGACCGAGCGACTGACCGTGGATGCTACGGGCAAGGTTTCGCGCTGTGAACGTCGATCGTCGCGGCGCGATACCATCGAGCCCTGTTCATACCCCGTCCGGTACGAACCGAAACCGGGCCAGCCGGCGCGACACGCGACCATGACCACGAGCATGGCCTTCCAGCCGAAGCAATGACGCGCGCCGGGTGGACGCAGGGCCGCCCATTCCCTATGTCTCAACAACACGCGACCGGGCGACCCGTCGCGAAACCATAACGTTCGGACGTATCGCTTGCGTTTGCTGCTGTTCCTTTCCGCGCTGCTGACGGGCCTGACCGGCCTGCTCCCCGGCGTGGGAGTCGCGAATGCGCGGCAGGTGGCTCAGGCGCAGGTCGTAGCCGCACATGTTGCGGTTGCGGTGGTCGAGGCCGGATCGGCCACGACCGTCCGACCCGTCCAGCCGCTGCTGCGAGACCCACAGCCGCTGTTCCTGGCGCCCGCGCCCCATGTTGCGGTCCGCGCCCGCACGCTGCGCACCCACGAATAGCGCGCACCCGCGCTTTTCCGACCTTTTCATTCTGCGCAGCCGCCGATTTCCGGCGCGGCGCGCACCGCCCGTATCCAAGGAATTTCGCCCATGTTCGGTGGCCTCGCCAAATCGCTGTTCGGGTCGTCCAACGACCGTTACGTCAAGTCGCTCGGTTCGATCGTCAACAAGATCAACGAGTTCGAACCCGTATTGACCGCCATGTCCGACGCGGACCTCGCCGCGCAGACGCCGAAGTTCCGCGAGCAACTCGCGAATGGCGCGAAGCTCGACTCCTTGCTTCCCGAAGCGTTCGCGACGGTCCGCGAGGCGGCGCGCCGCGTGCTGGGCATGCGCCATTTCGACGTGCAGATGGTCGGCGGCATCGTTCTCCACCGTGGCGAAATCGCCGAGATGCGCACCGGCGAAGGCAAGACGCTGGTGGCGACCCTCGCCTGCTATCTCAACGCCCTGCCGGGCGACGGCGTTCATGTCGTCACCGTCAACGACTATCTGGCGCGGCGCGACGCGGCGCAGATGGGGCAGGTCTATGGTTTTCTCGGCCTGACCACCGGCGTGATCGTGCCGAACATCCCCGATCACGAACGCCGCGCCGCCTATGCCGCCGACATCACTTACGGCACCAACAACGAATTCGGTTTCGATTACCTGCGCGACAATATGAAGTTCGACCGCGCGTCGATGACGCAGCGGCCGTTCAACTTCGCCATCGTCGACGAGGTCGATTCGATCCTGATCGACGAGGCGCGCACCCCGCTCATCATCTCCGGCCCGACCGACGACAAGTCCGACCTGTACCGGTCGGTGAACGAGGTCGTGCAGCGGCTGAGCGCCGATGATTACGAAAAGGACGAGAAGCAGAAGTCGATCGTGCTGACCGAGGACGGCACCGAAAAGGTCGAACGGATGCTGGAGGATGCCGGGCTGCTGTTCGGCGCCAACCTCTACGACTTCGAAAACACGCAGGTCGTGCACCATGTGAATCAGGCGCTGCGCGCGAACATCATGTTCAAGCGCGACACCGATTACATCGTGAAGGACGGCAAGGTCGTCATCATCGACGAATTCACCGGCCGCATGATGGACGGTCGCCGCTGGTCGGACGGCCTGCACCAGGCCGCCGAGGCCAAGGAAGGCGTGAACATCGAGCCGGAGAACCAGACGCTCGCCTCGATCACCTTCCAGAACTATTTCCGCATGTACCCGAAACTGTCGGGCATGACCGGCACGGCGGCGACCGAAGCGCCCGAATTCTTCGACATCTACAAGATGAACGTCGTGTCGATCCCGACCAACGTGCCGGTCCGCCGCGTCGATGAAGAGGACGAATTCTACAAGACGCTCGACGACAAGTTCCGCGCGATCGCCAAGAAGATCCGCGACCATGCGTCGCAGGGGCAGCCGGTGCTGGTCGGCACGGTCTCGATCGAAAAATCGGAACTGCTGTCCGAATTCCTCACCCAGGAAGCCGTCGATCACAAGGTCCTGAACGCCCGCTATCATGAATCCGAAGCGCATATCGTGGCGCAGGCGGGGCGGCTGGGCGCGGTGACCATCGCCACCAACATGGCCGGGCGCGGCACCGACATCCAGCTGGGCGGTAACCTCGAATTCCGGATGCTCGACGAACATCCCGATCTGGTCGAGGGGACGGGCGAATATGACGCCGCCGCCGCGCGCGTCCGCGCCGAGATCATCGAGGAAAAGCAGCAGGTGCTGGCGGCCGGCGGGCTGTTCGTGCTCGGCACCGAGCGCCACGAAAGCCGCCGTATCGACAACCAGCTGCGCGGCCGTTCGGGGCGGCAGGGCGATCCGGGCCTGTCGCGCTTCTATCTGTGCCTCGACGACGATCTGCTGCGGATTTTCGGGCCGGATACGCTGTTTGCCAAGATGATGCGCAACAATATCGAGGACGGCGAGGCGATCGGCAGCAAGTGGCTGAGCCGCGCGATCGAAACCGCGCAGAAGAAGGTCGAGGCGCGCAATTACGACGTCCGCAAGCAGGTCGTCGAATATGACGACGTGATGAATGACCAGCGCAAGGTCATCTACGAACAGCGCGCCGACGTCATGGATGCGGAGACGGTCGGCGACGTCGTCGTCGACATGCGCCACGCGACGGTCAACACCGTTGTCGGCGATGCCGTCCCGCCCGACAGCTACCCCGAACAATGGAATGTCGAAGGGCTGCGCGAACGCGCGCAGGAGCTGCTCGGCGTCGATGCGCCGGTCGCCGACTGGATCGCGCACGAGGACGGTCTCGACGCCGAGACGCTTGAGGAACGCATCCGTACCCAGGCCGACGCGCTGGTCGATGCGAAGTCGGCCGAACTCGATGCCGACAGCTGGACGCAGATCGAAAAGTCGATCCTGCTCCAGACGCTAGACCACCACTGGAAAGAACATCTGGCGATGCTCGACGCGCTGCGGGCGGTGATCCACCTGCGCGCCTATGCGCAGAAGACGCCGATCAACGAGTATAAGCAGGAAGCGTTCGCGCTGTTCGAACGGATGCTCGCCAGCATCCGCGAGGACGTGACCCGAACGATGGCGCACGCCAATTTCAATTTCCAGGCGCCGCCCGAGCTTCCCGAGCTGCCCGATTTCCTGACGATGCATATCGACCCGCTGACCGGCGAGGACGACAGCTGGGGCGGGGAGGGCGCGCAGGGCCTGATCACCACCCGCGTGCCGATGCTGCAGATGGCGGCACCGGTGCCCGACGAGGAACTGGGCGACGATCCCGCCAGCTGGGAAGGCCGCGTCAGCCGCAACGCACCCTGCCCGTGCGGATCGGGTCGCAAGTACAAGCACTGCCACGGCGCGCTGGTCGCGTAGGCACCGGGCCAGTCGCACACCCTGTCGTATCCCCACGGAGGCGGAGATCCAGAGCCAAGGGCGTCACGCTTCGTAACCCTGGATCCCCGCCTGCGCGGGGATACGATGGATCGCCCGGCGTACTTCCTCAGCACAACAGAAAAGGCCGCCGTCCCCCATGGGAACGGCGGCCTTCCTGTTTCTACCCCTGTCGCAGGCTTAACGCCGCGGTTCGGGCTCCATCACGCTCGGCCCGAGGCTCTGCAACACTGCCCGCGCGTCGAAGGCGCGGATGTTGTTGGCGGGCTTGGGACCCTTGCCCAACACGATCTCCGCCATCGCCTCATATTTGTCGACGGTGCGGATATCGACCGAGCGGTCGAAGAACGGATCGCCCCAGAACGGGTCCCATGCGCGCCAGCCAAATGCCGGGCTGCGATAGCGCCATGCCGGACCCCAGCCGCCCCAGCCAAAGCCACCGCCCCAGCCACCGAACCCGCCGACGCCCGGCGTCGAGAAGGTCCGGCTGCGCAAATTGGTGTCGCGGTCGGCCATCAGGAAATAATCATAGCCACGCTCCAGCGTCAGCTGCGCGGCGCGATACAGGAGATACCGCTCGACCGTCTCGCGCGAGGTCAGGCTGTTGCCGGAAAAGCTCACCTGATAGCGGTTCGGCTCGACCTGCTGGTCGCTATAACCGTTGCGATAGAAGCCGGAGCCGGATGCCGGCTGATAGGGAGTCGGCGTCGCGCAGGCGGCGAGTGCCAGCGCTCCGACAAGAGTCGTGCCGATCGCGCGAAGGCGGACACGGTGGGGAGGGTGCAGCAACATCAGTTTCTCCAATGCCGCCATGGCTACCGACCCATGGCGATCGTCCATTGCCGGAACAACGATCTGCCACGGGTTCGGGTCCGTGGACGCAGCGCGACGGACCGTGCCGTATCGGAGATTACCCGATGCTGAACGCCGGTTCAGCTGTATGTGACGAAGAATTTCCGGGTTCGATCGATCGTCGATCGCAGACGCCGCAAATCGGAAAAAAGGTCACCGCGAGATCGGTACCCCTGGCGGGGAAAATCCAAATTTTCCGATGGTGTCGCTGGCTCCCTGAGTAGGATTCGAACCTACGGCCGCTCGATTAACAGTCGAGAGCTCTACCGCTGAGCTATCAGGGAACAACTGCGAGGCCGCGTCTCTACCAGCGGATTCGGTGTTTGCAAGCGGTTATTTCCGAATTTTCGGAAGAATGCCGGGAGGGTACGGTTTTCCGGGCATTTTGGTCGCGGAAGAAGGTGGGGTTCACGCGAAGGCGCGAGGGGCGCGAAGAAGTAAGGTAGATTTTCGCGCAGAGGCGCGGAGGCGCAGAGAGGGGTAGCACCGAGCGGGTCGCGCGCGAGCGGAAGACCTTGAGCGTTCTGAAAGCATGGAACTCGGCCGCCGGCGCAGGTGCGGGCTGCGTAGATCGCAACCTCTCCGCGCCTCCGCATGTCTGCGCGAACCAATTTCTTCTTCATGCCCTTCGGGCAACCCGAACGCTACCCGGCGAATTGCTCCATCGTGATCCGGTCGTCCAGCGCGTGTTCGGGGTCGAACAACAGCGTCAGATCGCGCACCCGGTCGATGACGACATCGACCCGCGCCACGTCGCGCACTTCGCGCTGGTCGGCGACCGCCGATACCGGACGCTTTTCAGGTTCGAGCACCTTCAGCGTGATCCGCGCCTTGTCCGGCAGGATCGCCCCGCGCCAGCGCCGCGGCCGGAACGGGCTGATCGGGGTCAGTGCCAGCATCGCCGATCCCATCGGCAGGATCGGGCCGTTGGCCGACAGGTTGTACGCCGTCGACCCGGCCGGCGTGGCGGCAAGGATGCCGTCGCAGACCAGTTCGGGCATCACCACCCGGTCGTTGACCGACACTTCCAGCTTCGCCGTCTGCCGCGTCTCGCGCAGCAGCGACACCTCGTTGATCGCGGGAAGCACGCGGACATCGCCGTCCATCGTCGTTGCGGTCATGGTCAGCGGCGATACGCGAAACGGCTTGGCGCGGCCCAGCCGCCGGTCCAGTTCGTCCATCCGCCATTCGTTCATCAGGAACCCGACCGTGCCGAGGTTCATGCCGAACACCGGCACCGTCCGCCGCCGTTCCAGCAGCATGTGGAGCACCTGCAACAGGAAGCCGTCGCCACCCAGCGCGACGATCAGGTCGGCATCCTCGACCCCGCGAAAGTCGTAGCGGGCGCGCAGCGTCTCTTCGGCCGCGCGCGACTGCGCCGTCGGCGATGCGAGCAGGGCAAGGCGCGTCATCCGCCGGTCACGCTCATGTGACGGGCGACGGCCGGGGCGGCCCCGGCTTCGATCCGGAAATCATGCGCGGCGGGCTTGCGCGGCAACGCGGCGTCGAGGGCGGCATCGACCGCATCCAGCCCGCCGGTGCGCAACGCATCCTTCAGATCCACATGATCGTCATGACCGAGGCAGAGGTACAGCTTGCCCTCGGTCGTCAGCCGGATGCGATTGCACCCGCCGCAGAAATTGTCGGTCAGCGGCGAGATCAGCCCCAGCCGGTTGCCATGTTCGCCCACCCGCCAATAGCGCGCCGGCCCGCCGGTGCGATGCGCGTCACGGGTCAGCGTAAAGCGCTGCGCCAGCGTGTCGAACACCCGCGTCAGGGGCACGAACCGGTCGGTGCGGTCCTCGTCGATCGCACCCAGCGGCATCGTTTCGATCAGCGACAGGTCGTGCCCCTCGCGGCCGCACCAGTCGAGCATGTCGCCGACCTGATCTTCGTTCAGTCCCTTCAGGACCACCATGTTGATCTTCACCGCGATGCCTGCCTCGCGCGCGGCGGCGATGCCGTCGACCACCTGCGCGACGTCGCCATGCCGCGTCACATAGCGGAAGGTATCGGGGTCGAGACTGTCGAGGCTGACGTTGATCCGCCGGATACCGGCATCGGCCAGCGCGGGCGCATGATCGCGCAGCCGCGTGGCGTTGGTGGTCATGGTCAGTTCGTCGAGTGCGCCGCCGACCATCCGCCCCAGCCGCTGGCACAATTCGGTGACGCCGCGCCGCATCAGCGGTTCGCCGCCCGACAGGCGAATCTTGTCGATCCCGCGCGCCACGAACCGCTCGGCGATCAGTGCGATCTCTTCGAGGCTGAGGACCTTGGCACGCGGCAGGAACGTCATCGCCTCCGCCATGCAATATCGGCAACGCAGGTCGCAACGATCGGTCACCGATATTCGCAGGTACCGGATGGTGCGGCCATGCGCATCGATGAGATTGGGGGCGCAGGACATTGTCGGCCAAGTTAGGGGTGGATGCGGGGCAGGACAAGGCGCGGGTGCGTGGCGCACCGCCAGGATGGCAGCGGGAAGGGGGCAGGCGGCGCATGGCGGGTCTGCGCTTCGCGGACGGGGTGGCTTGCAGGGCACTACCCGGCGACATCGCCATCGTCCGGTGGCGGACCGCAAGTGTCCATTGCCGCCACGCCGGTCGCCTCATACAGTCGGATGATGACGGGGGGCATGACCGGTTGGCAAGGCCACGATGCGACGCGCGAGCGGACGCTGTTCGTGCTGTCATTCCGGCAACGCGACGAACTGGCCGCGATCCTGTCGCGCGGCGGCTGGCACGTCGTCGCCGCCCGCCGGGCCGAGGGGTTGCGCCAGCGCGTCGCCGCCAGCGGTGCGGCGATCGTCATCATCGATGCGCGCGGCGCGGTGCAGGAGGCGATCGCCGCCACCGCCGAACTGGCGCAGGTCGCCGGCCATGGCGACGCATTGCTGGTGTTGGTCGCGCGTGGTGATTCGCCGCAACTGGGCGCGTTGCACGATGCCGGAGCCACCCATTTCCTCGTCAGCCCGATCGCGACCGACATGTTGTTGCAGGCGGTGCGATCGGCCGAGCGCTACGTCCTCCGCATGGGCGGCGGCTGGCACGATCCGCAGGCCGGGGGCGGGGCGGCGCTCGGCTGGCGGCATGACGGCGAACGCGGCACGCTGCAACTGACGCCGGCGCTGGCGGAGGCGGTCGGCCTGCGCGAACTCGGTTCGTCGCGTACCGCGCTGCGCGCGATCGGCCGGGCGGGGCGGCGGACGGCGTTGACGGCGATCCGGCGGCTGGGCGACGCGCTGCCGGCGACTGCCTTCGCGCACGACCTGCCCGGGCTGGGGCGCGTCGTGCAGCATGTCGCGCGCGACCCGCATACCCATCGGCTGCACGCGCTGGTCGAGCCGCTGGCCCGCGTCGGCGATATCGGCGCGGCGGTGCGCGAGGCATTGGGATCGGTGCGTGACCTCGCTGGCGCACGCAGTTGGCTCGACCGCCGGATCGAGGGGGGTGAACTGCCCGGCGCACGGGTGCTCACGATCCGCGGCATCGACGCGATCAACCGGCAACAGGGGCGCGGCGTCGGCGATGCGTTGCTGCGCGCGGTCGAGCGCCGGATCGAACGCGCGGTGCGCGACGCCGGGGTCGCACGCGCGGCGCTGGCCCGGCTGGGCGGTACCGAATTCGCCGTCCTCCTGCCGCACGGTGCGGACGCCGGGCTGGAAACGGCACTGGCACAGGCACTGGCCCGCCCGTTCGTCGCGGGCAGCACGATGGTGACGTTGCTCCTCGAACAGGCGTTCGGCATCGCCCGCCCCGGCGAGGACGGCACGGCGCTGCTCGACCGGATGCGCGACGCCCTGCCCGGCGTACCGGCCGACGAAGCGGCGGAGCGCCGGGCGTCCGACGACGACCGCTCGCTATCCGCCGGCATCCGCCGCGCGATCGATCGGGGCGAGATCGGCATCCGGTTCCAGCCGCAGGTCCATCTGCTGTCGGGTGCCATCGTCGGCGTCGAGGCGCTGGCGCGGTGGGACCATCCCGATCGCGGCGAACTGGGGGCCGAACTGCTGTTCGCCGCTGCGGCCCATGCCGGGCTGGCGGGGGCATTGTCGAGCCATGTCCAGCAACTGGCGCTGCGCATCGCCGCCGCGTGGGCGCCGCCGCTCGCCCGACTGCGCCTGTCGATCAACGTCACCGCCGAGGACATCGCCCGGCCCGATTTCGCCGAAACGCTGCTCGCCTGCGCCGATGCCAGCGGTTTCCCGCGCGACCGGCTGACCGTGGAGGTGACCGAAAGCGGCCTGATCGCCGAACTGGGCGAGGCCGCCGGGCTGCTCGCGACGCTGCGCGCGGCGGGGTGCCGGGTGGCGATCGACGATTTCGGCACCGGCTATTCCAGCCTCGCCTATCTGAAAGCGCTACCGCTCGATTATCTCAAGCTCGACCGGCGGATGACGCAGGACATCGTCGGGTCGCATCGCGACCGGGTGGTGGTGCGCGGCGTCATCGACATGGCCCGCTCGCTCGACCTGACGATCATCGCCGAGGGGGTGGAGACGGTCGAACAGCGCGACGCGCTCGCGACCGAGGGATGCCAGCTATATCAGGGGTTCCTGTGCGCCGAACCGCTGACCGGCCCGGCGCTGGCCGCGCTGCTGGATCAGTAGCGCGCGATCGACAGGTCGGCGGTCTCGATCGCCGCGCGCCTGCCCGACATCAGATCGGCGATCACCGCCGCCGATCCGCACGCCATCGTCCACCCGAGCGTCCCGTGCCCGGTGTTCAGGAACAGGTTGCCGAACTTCGTCGGTCCGACCACCGGCGTGCTGTCGGGCGTCATGGGCCTGAGGCCGCTCCAGAAACTCGCCCGCGACGTGTCCCCGGCACCGGGGAACAGGCTGCCCAGCGAATATTCCAGCGTCGCCCGCCGCGCTTCGGGCAAGTCGTTGTTGAACCCCGAAATCTCCGCCATGCCGCCCACCCGGATACGGTCGCCCAGCCGGGTGATCGCGACCTTGTAACTCTCGTCCAGCAGCGTCGACACCGGCGCGCGGCCCGCGTCGACGATCGGCACGGTGATCGAATAGCCCTTCACCGGATACACCGGCACCCGCAACCCCACCGGACCCAGCAGCTGCGGCGAGAAGCTGCCCATCGCCACCAGATACGCGTCGCCGGTCACCGGTCCGGCATCGGTTTCGACGCCGGTGATCCGGTCGCCCTGCCGCACCAGCCGCGTGATCGTCGTCCCCATGCGGAACTCGACCCCGGCATCCGCTGCCATCTTCGCCAGTGCATTGGTGAACTTGAAGCAATCGCCCGTCTCGTCGCCCGGCAGGCGCAGCCCGCCCGCCAGCGGCTGGTTGCTGCCCGCCAGTCCCGGTTCGGCGGCGATGCACCCGGCGCGGTCGAGCACCTCATAGGCGACGCCATCGGCCTTCAGCACCGCGATATCCTTGTCGATCCCCGCCAGCTGCTTTTCCTCGCGGAACAGCTGCAACGTGCCTTGCGACCGCTCGTCATAGGAAATGCCCGTCGCGCCGCGCAGCTCGATCAGCTGGTCGCGGCTGTACTCGGCCAGCCGCACCATCCGCGCCTTGTTCACCGCATAGTCGCGCGCATTGCAGTTGCCGAGCATCGCCACCAGCCAGCGCAACATCGCCAGGTCGAACTGCGGCCGCAGGATCAGCGGGGCGTGTTCCATGAACAGCCACTTCACCGCCTTGGCCGGAATGCCCGGCGCGGCCCATGGTGAGGCATAGCCCGGCGAAATCTCCCCGGCATTGGCGAAGCTGGTCTCCAGCGCCGGCCCCGCCTGCCGGTCGATCACCACGACCTCATGGCCCGCCTGTGCCAGATACCATGCGGAGGTGACCCCGATCACCCCCGCGCCCAGGATCACGACGCGCATTGCACTGCCCCCTCTTGCCGAACGCCCAGAATGCGGCGCGCATGGCGGTGGCGCAGCCCGGTCAGAATTTCATAGGCGATCGTGCCGGCATCGGCGGCGACGCGATCGATCGTCTGGTTCGGTCCGATCAGCTCGGCCCGGCCCGCCGCCGCCAGCACGTCGCCGGGCACGTCGGTCACGTCGATGCAGATGCTGTCCATCGACACCCGCCCGGCGATCGGCGCGCGATAGCCACCGACATAGGCCGCGCCCCGGTTGCTGAGCGATCGCGGCCAGCCATCGGCATAGCCATAGGACAGGGTCGCGATCCGCCGGTCGTGGGCCGCGACCGACGTCAGGCCATAGCCGACCCCGGTCCCCGCCGGAACGTCGCGCCACTGCACGATCCGCGCGTCGAGCGCGACCACCGGCCGCATCGGATTGTCGCGCCCCATCTGCGGTGCCGCGCCGTACAGCGCGATCCCCGGCCGCACCAGATCGCCATGAAATCCGGCACCCAGAAACGCACCGCCCGAATTGGCGAGCGAGCGCGGCGCGGCGGGCAGCATCGCCGCCAGTTCGGCAAACCGCGCCCGCTGCGCCGCGTTCGCAGCCGAATCGGGTTCGTCGCCGCACGCCAGATGGCTCATCACCAGCACGATTTCGAGATCGGCGAGCGGCCCGCCATCCGCCGCCAGCGCCCCCACGTCGCCGGGGGCAAGGCCCAGCCGCGACATGCCGCTGTCGACCTGCACCGCCGCCGGCAATCGCCGCCCGACGATCCGCGCCGCCGCCGCCCAGCGCGCGATGTCCGCCGGGCAGTTGAGCACCGGCACCGCCTCCGCCGCGATCAGCGCCGCTTCCTCGCCCGGCGCGATTCCGTTCAGCACGAACAATTGCGTATCGGCGGGTAGCGACGGCCGCAGCGCGCTCGCCTCCGCCGTCAGCGCGACGAAGAAATCGCGACACCCCGCGCCATACAGCGCCCCCGCGACCAGCGCCGCACCCAGCCCATAGCCATCGGCCTTCACCACCCCTGCGACCCGCGCCGGCGCGGCGGTGCGCGCGACGATCCGGTAATTGGCGGCAAGGGCGTCGAGGTCGATGGTCAACAACGTCATGGCGGCATGATCTCCGATTCCGATCCTAATACCAAATCACGTGCAGAGGATGCGTTTGTCGTGCAGGATCGGTCATATTCGGCCGATTGCGCAACATCCTGCGGCAGGAAAGCAAGATTCGATGAACCTCGACGCGATCGATCGCAAATTGCTGAACCTGCTCCGCCTCGACGCGCGGCGCACCAACAACGCTCTCGCCGCGGAGGTCGGCCTGTCGCCTTCCGCCTGCCTGCGCCGCGTTCGCCTGCTCGAAGAGGCCGGCGTCATTCGCGGCTACACCGTCGTCACCCGCACCGACCCCAACGACCATGGTGCGACCGTGATCGTACAGGTCACGCTGGAGCGCCAGACAGAGGAATATCTCTCCCGTTTCGAAGCCGCGGTGCGCCGCCATGCGGAGATTCAGGAATGCTGGCTGATGACCGGCCAGTCCGATTACTGGCTACGCGTCGCGGTCGATTCGGCGGCGGCCTATGAGGCGCTGCACACCGACATCCTGTCGCGCCTGCCCGGCGTGACGCGGATCAATTCGAGCTTCGCGATGCGGAACGCGCTGATGCCGCGGCGGCGGTAGGCGTTACGCCAAGCCTTGCCGATTATCCGAGCGGCCGTTCGTCCTGAGTAGCCATTGAGCTGTCGAAATGGCGTATCGAAGGACCGTTCGTGGCAGGTGCTTCGATACGGGTCTTCGAGTTCGCCCAGCCTCTACTCAGCACGAACGGCTGCGGAGTAACACTCGAATCCCCAACAACCCCGTTCGGTTCGAGCAGCTTCGAGCGAAGTCGAGAAGTGTCCGTCGAGAACTTGGTCGTTCGGGACAACCCCTTCTCGACTACGGTTCTCGACAAGCTCGAACCTTCGCTCGAAGCAAACGGAAGGGGCAAGGGGCAGCATGAAAGCCCAGGCCCCGAAAACCCAACCCTATCGCAACCGCGCCAGCTTCTCCGCGGTCCGCACGTCATGCGCAACCACCGCACCGCTCAACCGCTCGATCAACCCGATCAGCCCGCCGCCGCGCACCGCGCTCTCCGGTGCCAGCAACTCGCTGCCCCATTCGCGGGCCAGTGCCTCGATCTGCCCGGTCCGGTCGACCGTCACCGATCGGAACGGCAGCAGCGTCGCGGGGGAGGCAAAGCGATCCGCCCCCGCCTCCATCGTCGGGTTGACCAGAATCGCCCCCGCCACCCGTTCGACATAATGGGCGGGCGACAGCCGCGCCCACCACGCCGCCGCACGGCATCCGGCGCCGTGCGCCAGCAGGATCACCTGCCGATCGGCCTCCCCGACGAACCGGTCGATCCGCGCACCCAGCAGGTTGCGATCCCCATCGGTCTGTCGCCCCAGCGGCAACAGGGTCGCGCGCAACCGGTCCACCGCCTCGCGCAGCACGGGCGGCGGTGCCCCGTCGGACAGGGCAAGAACCGAACAGCGGGCAGCAGCAATCGCGACCATGGTTTCGTCTCCCGTTCAGGATATCGACAGGAAAGCTACCACAGCGGTGAACCGGCGCAACCGTGTTGGGGGCTGCAAGGCGGTCAAGCGATCCTTCGCCACCACGAACCGCGCGGCGGCCGCGGTTCACACGCCGCCACCGGCCGATCACAGCGGCAGCGCCGTCGTCGATTTGACCTCCTCCAGCACCGCATAGGTCCGCGTTTCGCGCACCCCCGGCACGGTCGTCAGCGTCCGGCCGAGGAACGCGCGATAGGCCGCCATGTCAGCCATGCGAACCTTCAACAGATAGTCGAAACCGCCCGCAACCATATGACATTCCAGCACTTCGGGCAGGTCGCGAACGTGATGACCGAATGCGGTGAACACGTCGTCGGTCGTCCGGTCGAGCAGCACTTCGATGAATACCAGCAGCGACCGGTCGAGCTTCTCCGGGTCGAGCAGCGCGGCATAACCGCGAATGACGCCGCTTTCCCGCAACCGTCGCACCCGTTCGAAACAGGCAGCGGGGGAGATGCCGCACTGCGCCGCCAGCGCCTGATTGGTGATGCGCCCGTCACCCTGTAGCACGCGCAGCAGCTTGCGGTCGGTCTGGTCCATCGGGCTTCCCTTGTTTGGCCCCAAAACACATTCATCGTCATCCCGGCGCAGGCCGGGATCCACGGTTCCGCAACATCGACGGCTTCGGCACCTGCGGAACCATGGATCCCGGCCTGCGCCGGGATGACGACGGAAAATGAATATTCTGTCGGCACCTGTCCAGATCGAGCGATTAATATCGCCAAACCCGGCGATCATACGAAGCACCTTCGCCGTCACCCGCGATATACCGAGGAACCGCCACACGGAGAGACGAATGCCCGCGATCGACTGGGTTGCCCTGGACGCCGACAAGTTCACCGACGAAAGCGTCCTGCTGCCGCAGTTGCTGGCACAGGTGCCGCTGACCCAGTCCGACCGCAGCGAGATCGTCGCCAAGGCCGCGACGCTGGTCGAGCGCACCCGTGCCGCCGCCGCCAAGCCCGGCGTGGTCGAAGGCTTCCTCCAGCAATTCTCGCTGGGCACGCAGGAAGGGCTGGCGCTGATGTGCCTCGCCGAGGCGCTGTTGCGCACGCCCGATGCCGCGACCCGCGACCGGCTGATCGCCGAAAAGGTCGGGACCGCCGACTGGGCGGCGCATCTTGGGCAATCGTCCAGCCTGTTCGTCAACGCCTCGACCATCGGCCTGACGCTTACCGGCAAGCTGGTCGGCGACGAAGGTCCGGCGGGGGTAGGCGAAACGATCCGGCGGCTGGCCGGGCGGCTCGGCGAACCGGTCATCCGTCGTGCGCTGGCGGCGGCGGTCGGCATCATGGGCGACCAGTTCGTGCTGGGCGCGACGATCGAAGCCGCGCTGAAGCGTGCCGCCAAGGAAGGCTATCTCTGCTCGTTCGACATGCTGGGGGAGGGGGCACGGACCGCCGCCGATGCCGATCGTTACGAACATATCTACGCCGCCGCGATCGATGCGGTCGGTCGTGCCCGCGCGCCCGGCAGCACTCCCGAACAGGGCCATGGCGTTTCGGTCAAGCTGTCGGCGCTGTGCCCGCGCTATGAGGCGGTGCGCGAGGCGGACGTCTTCGCCGACCTCTATCCGCGGATGAAGCGGCTCGCGCTGATCGGTGCCCGCCACAACCTGAACCTCGCGATTGATGCCGAGGAGGCCGACCGGCTGGCGTTGTCGCTCAAGCTGATCGACCGGCTGGCGCGTGAGGCCGAGCTTGGCGACTGGACCGGTCTCGGCGTCGTCGTGCAGGCCTATGGCAAGCGGGCGCGCGGCGTGATCGACGGGCTGGAACGGCTGGCGCGCGATACCGGGCGGCGGATCATGGTCCGGCTGGTCAAGGGCGCGTACTGGGACAGCGAGGTCAAGCGCGCCCAGATCGCCGGCCATCCCGGCTATCCGGTGTTCACATCGAAGGCCGCGACCGACCTGTCCTATTTGGTCTGCGCGCACAAGTTGATCGCCGCTGCGCCGGCGCTCTATCCGCAATTCGCGACCCACAACGCCCACAGCCTGATGGCGGTGCGGCACATGGCGACGCGCGCGGGCGTGACGATCGAGCATCAGCGCCTGCACGGCATGGGCGAAGGACTCTACCGCGCCGCGTCAGGAACCGGCGATAACCAGCTGATCCTGCGGGCCTATGCGCCGGTCGGCGGGCATCAGGAACTGCTCCCCTATCTGGTCCGCCGGCTGCTTGAAAACGGTGCGAACAGCAGCTTCGTCAACGCCCTCCTCGACGAGGACGTCCCGGCGGCGCAACTGGTCGCCGACCCGGTCGCGGCGGTGGCGGCAAGACCGCGTCAACATCCGCGCCTGCCGTCCCCATCCGACATCTATCCCGGCCGCGCCAACCCGCTGGGCCGCGACTATTCCATCGCCTCGGTCCGGTCCGGGGCGGCATCGGTACGTGACACCTTCGCCAACATCCACGCCACCCCCCTGATCGGCGGCAAATCGACCCCCGGTATGGGTGCCGCACCCATGGTAAGCCCGGTCGACCACAGCCGCACCATCGGCTCGGTAAGCCCCGCTACCCCCAGCGAAATCGACCAGGCCGCAGCACTCGCCCGCACCGCCCAACCCCGCTGGAACGCCCTTGGCGGCGTCGGTCGCGGCAAGGCGCTGCGCACGATGGCCGACGCCCTAGACGCGCAGATGGACCGCTTCGTCGCCATCCTTTCAGCGGAGGCGGGCAAGACGCTGAACGACGCCGTGGCCGAGGTCCGCGAAGCGATCGATTTCTGCCGCTATTACGCCCTCTTGGCCGAAACCCGCTTCGCCGGCCCGACCGTGTTGCCCGGTCCGGTGGGCGAGGTGAACCAGATCGAACTCCACGGCCGCGGCGTCTTCGTCTGCATTTCCCCATGGAATTTCCCCCTCGCGATCTTCACCGGACAGGTCGCCGCCGCACTTGCCGCCGGCAACGCCGTTCTCGCCAAACCCGCCGAGCAAACCCCGCTGGTCGCTTATGAAGCGGTCCGCCTGTTCCACGCCGCCGGCCTCGATCCCGACCTGCTCGCGCTACTCCCCGGCGAGGGCGCACAGGTCGGCGCGGCGCTGGTCACGCATCCCGCGATCGCCGGCGTTGCCTTCACCGGCGGCACCGACACCGCGTGGGCGATCAACCGCACGCTCGCCAACCGCAACGGCCCGATCCTGCCGTTCATCGCCGAAACCGGCGGCCTGAACGGCCTGTTCGTCGACACCAGCGCGCTGCGCGAACAGGTCGTCGACGACGTCCTGCTCTCCGCTTTCGGCTCGGCCGGACAGCGCTGTTCGGCGCTGCGCCTGCTGTACCTGCCCAGGGATACCGCCGATGCGGTGATCGAGACGCTGGTCGGCGCGGTGGGTTGCATGGTGCTGGGCGATCCGTCCGACCCCGCAACTGATATCGGCCCGGTGATCGACGCCGATGCGCGCGCAGCGCTGAACGCCCATGTCGAACGGCTGGAGCGCGAGGCGAAGATCCTGTTCCGTGCCGATGTGCGCGGTTGGGCCGAACGCGGCACCTATTTCGCGCCGGTTATCGCCGAAGTGCCCAACCCCGACTTCCTCGAACGCGAGGTATTCGGCCCGATCCTGCACATCTATCGCTATGATCCGGCTGATCTCCCCAATGTTGCGGGCAAGCTGGCGGCGCGCGGCTATGGCCTGACGCTCGGCATCCATAGTCGCATCGACCGCTTTGCCGAGGAAGTCGCGGCGCTGGTTCCGGCGGGCAACGTCTATGTCAATCGCTCGATCATCGGCGCGGTCGTCGGCGTGCAGCCGTTCGGCGGCGAAGGGCTGTCGGGTACCGGCCCGAAGGCGGGCGGTCCCGACGCGCTGCTGCGCTATGCCGCCGAGCGATCGACGTCGATCAACATCATGGCGAAGGGCGGCGACCCGGCGCTACTCAACCTGTAACGGCGCGCACTTCGCAGCGACCCACGCCGCTGTCTCGAGGTCGAGCAGCGGCGTCAGCAGGTCGGCGACGCGGGCGTGATAGGCATCGACCCACGCCCGCTCGGTCGGCGTCAGCAGCGCCGGTACGATCAGCGTCCGCTCGATCGGCACGAAGGTCAGCGTTTCGAATCCCAGCATCGGCAGGTCGCCGCCGGGGATGTCGCGTTCGACTACCAGCAGCAGGTTTTCGATGCGGATGCCGTATTCGCCCGCTTTGTAATAGCCCGGCTCGTTCGACAGCATCATGCCGGCGCGCAGCGGCTCCATCGGCCCGCCGCCCGGATAATTGGGCGCACCGATTCGCTGCGGTCCTTCGTGTACCGACAGATACGCGCCGATGCCGTGCCCCGTGCCGTGCGCATAATCGAGACCCGCTTCCCATAAGGGACGCCGTGCGAAGCCGTCGATATGCCCGCCCAATGTTCCGTCGGGGAAGATGGCGGTGTCGATCGCGATATGCCCCTTCAGCACGCGCGTGAAGCGGTCGCGCATTTCGTCCGACACGGCCCCGACCGGCATGACGCGGGTGATGTCGGTGGTGCCATCGGCATACTGACCGCCCGAATCGATCAGGTAGAGCTGGCCGGGCAGGATCGCCGCGTCGCTCTCGACCGTCGCCTTGTAGTGTGGGCTGGCGGCGTGCGCGCCGGTGGCGCTGATCGTGTCGAACGACAGGTCGCGTAAGCATCCGGTTTCGGCGCGCATCGCCTCCAGCCGGTCGGATGCCGATAATTCGGTCAGCGTGCCCGACGGTGCGGTTTCCTCGAACCATTTCAGGAAGCGGACCATCGCCGCACCGTCACGTGCCTGCGCGGCGGCGTGGCCGGCGATCTCGACCGCATTCTTGATCGCCTTGGCCAGCACGGTCGGATCGCGTTCGGCGATGATCGTCGCGCCGCCAAGTCGCAGCGTTTCGTGGATCGCCGCCACGGCACGGTTGGGGTCGGCAGCGACGCGCTTGCCGGCGAACTGGCCGAGCGCGTCCTTGAACGTTGTCATCGGCCGGACCGTCACCGCGTTGCCGAGATGGCGGACGACATCGTCGCCGACCTTGCCGGGCGCGGCGAAGAGATCGGCGGTGCCATCGGCGTGAACGATCGCATAGCTCAGCGCGACCGGGGTATGCGCCACGTCCGTCCCGCGCACGTTGAACGTCCATGCGATCGAATCGAGCGCCGACAGGATCACCGCGTCCGCCCGCCGTTCGGTCAGCCATTCGCCGATGGCCGCACGCTTTTCGGCAGAGGTGCGACCGGTCAGCGCATCGTCTTGCACACCCATCGGCGCGGGCGAGGCGGCGGCGCGATCGCGCCAGAGCGCGTCGATCGGGTTGGTGTCGATCGCCGCCAGCTCCGCGCCGGCATCGGCCAGCGCCTCCCGTGCGGACGCGACCCAATCGACCGTCGCCAGCCATGGATCATAGCCGATCCTATCACCGGCCTGCACGGCACCCCGCAGCCAGTCGGTCATCGACGTCGCGGGCACCTGCACGAACTGCCAGTCGGCAGCGTCGACCTGCTCACGGACCTGCAGCGTGTAGCGGCCGTCGGTAAACATCGCCGCCGTGTCGCGCAGCACGACTGCGCTGCCCGCCGACCCCTTGAACCCGGTCAGCCAGGCGAGGCGCTGCGCATAGTCGCCGACATATTCGCTCATATGTTCGTCGGTCAGCGGCACGACGAACCCGGTGAGGTTCAGCGTGGCGAGGTGGGTGCGCAGGGCGACAAGGCGTTCGTGGTAGTTGCTGGTCATGGCCGTGTCGTTACCAGCCACGACCGCGTCACAAAAGCACAACCGAACTCGACTTCCGCCTCGGCTCGCCCCACATGGGCGTCCTATGAGCAAGCCCATTCCGCCGATCGCCGAGCAACGTGCCCACACCTTCGAACGTCACGGCATCGTCGTCGACGATCCATGGGCATGGCTGCGCGACCCGAACTATCCCAAGGTCGAGGACGAAGACGTGCTCGCCTATCTGAAGGCGGAGAACGACTATTTCGATGCGGTGATGCGCCCGCATCAACCGTTGATCGATACGCTGTTCACCGAGATGCGGGCACGGATCAAGGAAGATGACGCGACCGTGCCGCAACGCGACGGCGACTGGTGGTACTGGTCCGATTTCGAGACCGGCGGAGAGTATCGCCGTTGGTGGCGCAAGCCGGTGGCGGGCGGTGCCGACGAACTGATCCTCGACGAACCGGCGCTGGCCGAGGGCAAGGAATATTTCCGGCTGGGCGCGCTGTCGGTCAGCCCCGACGGGCGGCTGCTCGCCTATGCGATCGACGATGACGGCGGCGAGCGGTTCGAGGCGCGGGTCAAGGATCTGGCGACCGGCGAATTGCTGGCCGACGTGATCCCGGGAACGCTGTCCGAACTGGTGTGGACGGCGGACTCCACCGGCTTTCTCTACGGTCTGGCCAACGAACAATGGCGCACCGACAATGCCCGGCTGCACCGCATCGGCACTCCCATCGAGCAGGACATCGAACTGTATCACGAGGCCGATGAGGGCTGGCGGGTATCGGTCGGCGAGACCCAGTCGCGGCGCTTCCTTGTCATCTCGGCGGGCGACCACGTCACCAGCGAGGTACGGCTGATCCCGGCCGACGATCCGACCGCCGAACCCATCCTCGTCCGGGCGCGCGAGGAACATGTCGAATATGATGTGGAGGAGCATGACGGCACGCTGTTCATCCACACCAACGACACCCATCCGAACTTCCGACTTGCGACCGCGCCGCTGGAACGGCCTGGCGACTGGCAGGAGTTGATCGCGGCCGACCCGCATTTCTACATGACCGGGATCACGACCTTCGCGAAGCTGTTCGTCGTCGAAGGGCGGCTCGACGGGCTCGATCAGATCCGGCTGCATGACTATGCGGGCGGGGCGGCGCGGCCGATCGCGTTTCCGGAGGCGAGCTTCGTCGTCGGGCTGGGCGACAATCCGGAATATGACGTCGATACCCTGCGGCTCGGCTATGAATCGATGGTCACGCCGGGCACCGTCTATGACTATGACGTGGCGAGCGGCGGCCTGACCGTCCGCAAGGTGCAGGCGATCCCGTCGGGCTACGACCCCGCCCGCTATGCGACCGAGCGGCTGCACATCACCGCGCGCGACGGCACCGCGATCCCGTGTTCGGTGGTATACCCGAAGGACTTCCCGCGCGACGGGACCGGCAAGCTCTATCTCTACAGCTATGGCGCGTACGGTTATGCGATCCCGCCGGGCTTTTCGACCAGCCGCATGTCGTTCCTCGACCGCGGCATGGCGTTCGCCATCGCCCATATCCGGGGTGGCGACGACCTTGGTCAGCAATGGTATCTCGACGGCAAGCTGGAGAAGCGGACCAACACGTTCAACGACTTCGTCGATGTGGCGAAAGGGCTGATCGACTTGGGCTTCACCGGCGAAGGGCGGATCGCGATCGCCGGCGGATCGGCGGGTGGCGAGTTGATGGGGGCGGTGATGAATTCCGACCCCGAGCTATGGGGCGCGGTGGTGGCGAGCGTGCCGTTCGTCGACGTGCTGAACACCATGCTCGACGACAGCCTGCCACTGACGCCCGGCGAATGGCCCGAATGGGGCAATCCGATCGAGGACAAGGCGGCGTTCGAACTGATCCGGTCGTACAGCCCGTATGACAATGTGACCGCACAGGCCTATCCGCCGGTGTTCATTTCGGGAGGACTGAACGATCCGCGCGTTACCTATTGGGAGCCGGCCAAGTGGGCGGCGCGGCTCCGCGCAACCAAGACCGACGATAATGTGCTGCTGCTCAAGACCAATATGGGCGCGGGCCATGGCGGCAAGTCGGGGCGGTGGGAGAGTTTGCGCGAGGCGGCCGAGGAGATGGCGTTCGTGCTGTGGCAGTTGGGGGTCGAAGCGTAAGTCGTTGCCGGGAGGGAGGGGGGAAGTCCGCGAGCGATCCGGTCGGGGAAGCCCCCCCTCCCCGCAGAGCGGGGAGGATTTAGCGTTTCACCCGCGTCACGTGGCCCATCTTGCGGCCGGGGCGGGCTTCGTTCTTGCCGTAGAGGTGTAGATGCGCGCCGGGTTCGGTCAGCAGCGCCTGCCAATGGTCGACATCGTCCCCGATCAGGTTGGTCATCTCGACCCGCGTCCCGGTGAGGCCGGTACCGCCTAGCGGCAGGCCGAGTACCGCGCGGACATGGTTCTCGAACTGCGACGTCTCCGCACCCTCGATCGTCCAGTGGCCCGAATTATGGACGCGCGGGGCCATTTCGTTGAACACCGCACCGTCGGCGCCGCAGAAGAATTCGAGCGTCAGCACGCCGACATGGTCGAGCGCGTCGGCCACCTTGCAGGCCAGCGCCTCGGCCTCGGCGCGCCACGGTTCGATCGAGGGGGCGGGGACGGTCGAGGTGTCAAGGATGCCGTCCTTATGGACATTCACCGGCGACGGATACAGCGCGACCGTGCCATCGACACCGCGTGCCAGCACGACCGAGAATTCCTGTTCGAAGTCGACGAACGCTTCGAGGATCGCCGGTCCGCCGCCGATCGCCAGCCATGCCGCGCTGGCGTCGTCGGCTGACAGCAGCCGGGCCTGCCCTTTGCCATCATAGCCGAAGCGGGTGGTCTTGAGCACCGCCGGGCAGCCGACGGTGTCGATCGCCGCATCGAGCGCGGCGCGGTCGGCGACCTCGGCCCAGCGGGCGGGACGGCCGCCCAATGCCTCGACGAAGCGCTTTTCGCGGACCCGGTCCTGCGCTACCGCGAGCGAGCGGGCCGACGGGCGGACCTTGTCGCCCAGCGTCTCGATCGGGGCGGCGGCGATATTCTCGAATTCGTAGGTGACGACGTCGACCTGCCGGGCGAAGGCGCGCAACGCGTCGATATCGTCATAGTCGCCGCGGCTATGCGCGAAGGCGATGTCGTTGGCCGGGCCGCTGTCGGGTGCATAGACATGGATGCGGTAGCCGAGCTGCGCGGCGGCGACGCCGATCATCCGGCCGAGCTGGCCCGATCCGATGATGCCGATCGTCGATCCGGGGGGCAGCGGTGTCATTGCGGATCGATCGCCACGCCATCGGTCTGCGCGGACCGCCACGCGTCGAGCCGTTCGGCCAGCGCATCGTCGGCGGTGGCGAGGATCGAGGCGGCGAGCAGGCCGGCGTTGATCGCGCCCGCCTTGCCGATCGCCAGCGTGCCGACCGGCACGCCGCCGGGCATCTGCACGATCGACAGCAGGCTATCCATGCCCTTCAGCGCGTGCGATTCGACGGGCACGCCCAGCACGGGCAGGCGGGTCATCGACGCGACCATGCCCGGCAGGTGGGCCGCGCCGCCGGCACCGGCGATCACGACCTTCAGCCCGCGCTGCACCGCGGTCGTCGCATAGTCGACCAGCCGGGCGGGGGTGCGGTGCGCGGAGACGACCTTCGTCTCATGCGGAACGCCGAGTTTGGTCAGGGTTTCGGCGGCGTGGCGCATCGTCTCCCAATCGGAAGTGCTGCCCATGATGATGCCGACCAACGGTGCGTCGTTCATTGTCTGCCCGTAACGCTTGGGGGAGGGCGCTGCTTAGGCAAGGGGCCGAAACAGGGCAAGCGGAAGGATGCCGCGGCGGCGTATTCAAATGCCCAAAGGTCACAAAGGTCACACTCGTGAGCAGTTTGTGCGGTGGATGTTTTGCGAGGTCAAAGAGCGGCGGCCGGGGTCTGGGGCCAGAGGGGAGTTTGGCGGGGGTGGGGCGTGTAGGAAAGGGGTTTGCGGCCCTGACCTTATGTCCTCCGTTTGCTTCGAGCAGAGGTTCGAGCTTGTCGAGAGCCGTCGCCGAAAGGGTTTCCCCAAACGGGGCGTTCTCGACGGACGCTTCTCGACTTCGCTCGAAGCTGCTCGAACCAAACGGTAATCTGTATGGGTACGTTAGCCGCGCTTACCGCTCGCTGAGATAGTAGCGGTCGGTCGGCGTCAAATCGTCGGTCAGTTCGTACACGATCGGCTGGCCGGTCGGGATTTCGAGGCCGGTAATCTCGTCATCGGGAATGCCCGACAGATGCTTGACCAGCGCGCGCAGCGAGTTGCCGTGTGCCGAGATCAGGACGCGCTTGCCGGCCTTCAGTTCGGGGGCGATGCGGCTTTCCCAATAGGGGAGGACGCGGTCGATCGTGTCCTTCAGGCTTTCGGTCTGCGGAATGTCGATCCCGGCATAGCGGCGGTCGGCCGACAGGTCCCATGGGCTGTCCGCTTCGGGCAGCGGCGGCGGCACGTCGAAGCTGCGACGCCAGATCTTGACCTGTTCATCGCCATGCTTGGCCGCGGTCTCCGCCTTGTCGAGCCCGGTCAGGCCGCCATAATGCCGCTCGTTCAGGCGCCAGTCCTTTTCGACCGGGAGCCACAGGCGGCCCATCGCCTCCAGCGCGAGGTTCAGCGTCTTGATCGCGCGCGTCTGATAGCTGGTGAAGCAGACGTCGAAATCATGCCCCTTTTCCGCGAGCAACTCGCCCGCTGCCTTGGCTTCGCCCTCGCCCTTCTCGGTCAGGTTGACGTCCCACCAGCCGGTGAAGCGGTTTTCGAGATTCCAGGCGGACTGGCCGTGGCGGATCAGGACGAGCGTGGGCATGTGGCCTCCATTGCGGTTGTCGGGGTCGCGACTAGCCTAAAGCGGGCGGGAGAGGAACCGGTTGAAGGCGGTCGCAACGTAGCCACCGAAGGGCGGGCAGGGCACGAAGCCGTTGCGGGCGTACAGCCGGTGGGCCGCATCGAACATCGTGCCGGTGCCGGTTTCGAGCAGCAGGCCGGTCAGGCCCGCCGCCCGCGCATGGCCGACGATGTGGTCGAGGATCGCCTGCCCGGTGCCACGACCGCGTGCCGCGGGATCGGTACGCATCGATTTCACCTCGCCCGTACCGTCGCCGAGCGTGCGCAACGCGCCGCAGCCGAGCAGGCCTTCGCCGTCCCATGCAGTGAAGAACGCGATGTCGGGCGTCGCCAGCCCTGACAGGTCGAGCGCGTAGACGCTGCCCGGCGGCGAACTGGCGTGCATATCGACGAGATGCGCCGCCAGCAGCGCTGCGGTGGCCGGATGATCGAGGCCGCCCGGACGGACGATCACCGCGTGATGTCCGCCAGCACCTCCAGCCAGCTATGGGCCAGCCGTTTCGACCGTTCGGGCGACCAGCCGAATTCGGGATCGGGATTGGGATCGTGATCCTTGAACGGCATTTCCAGCGTCATGCCGAGCGCGCCGAAGCGGTTGGCGATCTGGTTGGTCGACATCGACAGGTTCGCCCGTCCGGCGGCCGATATGGGATAGCCGAGCCTGGTCTGGAAATCGGGCGTAGCCGCCGCCCATGCCGCGCCGAACGCGGTGAAGCGCGCGCCATGCTCGTCGGTCCAGTTCGGGATGCCTTCGTAGCCGGCGATGAAGTTGGCGGGGATCGCTTCGTCGCCGTGCACGTCGATGGCGATGTCGACGCCGGTCTCGTCCATGCGGCCGAGGACGCACAGCACTTCGGGGCTGCGCTCCGCCGACGGGGCGTGCCATTCGCGGTTGAGGTTCACGCCCGCGGCGTTGGTGCGCAGATGGCCGCGATACGACCCGTCGGGGTTCATGTTCGGCACGCAGTGGAAGGTCATGCGCTGCCGTAGATCGGCGGCGACCGCGTCGGCCGGATCGGTCAGACGTTCGAGCAGCCCCTCCATGAACCATTCGCACATCGATTCGCCGGGATGCTGGCGCGCATAGGCCCAGACCTGCAACGGGCCTTCGCCGAGCGTCAGATAATCGATCGCGCGACCATCGAGGCTCTGGCCCAGTTCGCGGTGGGCGACCCCCGGCTGTACTGCAATGCGCGCGATCAGGTCGTCATGGCGGTCCATGGTGTAGGGTGCGAAATAGGCGAACCATGCGAGATCGGTGTCGAAGGTCGCGTTGAAGGTGAGGACGCCGTCGGCATAGCCGGTATCGACCTGTCGCCATGCCGTGCGGTCGGTGCTCATCCGTGTACGATAGCCGGGCCAGCCGAACGCGTAGGCCGACCCACCGGCATTGACGATGCGGAAGGTCAGGGTCCGCCCGCGGGCGCCGGCGACGCGGAAATGAAACCATTGGTAGAAGTCGGACGCGTGGTCGGCGACGATCTCCAGATCGATCACGTCGCCCTGAATGGCGACCAAGCGTATATTGCCGCTGTCGAACGCGGCGTTGATGGTGATGCTCATTTCACCGTCGTAGTGATTCCCGACTCGCCTGGGAAGTTGCGGAACATCGCGTTCGCCAGACGATCCGCCTGGAACACCGGCTGCGCGCCCGGCGTGTTTTCCAGCGAATCGGTGAGCGCGCGCGCTTCCCAGATGGTCGTCGAATCGCTGCGGCGGCGGATCTGGACCATCATTTCCGTCCCGACCACCTCTCGCTGCCCGCCGCCGATGCCGAAGCCGACTCCGCCGCCCAGACCGACGCCACCGCCGCGCCAGCCACCGCCGCCACCGCCCGCGCCGATGCCGATCGATACCGGAGGGCGCTTCTCGACGAAACCGCGGGTGGCGCGGGTAAAGCCGACCGAGACGATCAGGTCGGACGGGCCTGTGGCGGCGCGGACGAAGCCGATCTTTTCCATCTCGCGACCGACGGCGTTTGCGTAGTTCTGGAATTCGGGGCTGACGCTGCCGTTGGTCGACAGCGGTTCGAGCGAGAAGCTGCCCCGCGCGACCGGCTGGTTCAGGTGGAAGCGGGTGACATCGACCGGGCGGACGCGGGAGCCGGTGGTGGTACAGCCCGATGCCAGTATCGCCGCCACGGCCATCACCCCGAATCCGAACGCTTTGTTCATGCGACTCACCTTCGTTTACGACACGACCGATTGCTGAAATGCCCAACGCGTATCGGCGGCGGAAGGGTTCATTGCGGTGGTGTTTCGATCGGCACGCCGTTCCGCTCTTGACGAATGGTCCGGCCGGCGATAGCTGGACGCCTCTTTTCCGGCCGTGCGAGCGGCCCTTTTGCCGTTTGAGAGCCGTGACATGAAGATCGTCAATTCGCTGAAGTCGCTCAAGGATCGCCACCGGGACAACCGCGTGATCCGCCGTCGCGGCCGTATCTACGTCATCAACAAGACCAACCGCCGCTTCAAGGCCCGCCAGGGTTGATTCGCGGTCGGTGCGGCCCGATCGGGCTGTGCCGGTGGGTGATTCGGACAGGCATCCGACCCTTGGTGGGTCGGGTGCCTTTTCGTGTTGTGGGTTTGGCGAATTTCATTCTTGGCGCGCAGGCGGGGAGCCATAGACGCTGCTGCTTCGGTCAGACCAGCGACGTCGGCGTGTTTGGACCCCCGCCTGGGCGAGTGTGACGAGAGGAAGTACATCGTCCGGGAAGACCCACGGACGGGGCCTTAGATCGTCCCTTGCGACGCGGCGTTTCGCGGCAGTTTCGGTTCGGAACAGGCGATCAGGACGCGCAATTCCTTGCCCGATCCGAACGGGCGGGTCGCGCGGCCGGTCGGTACCTTCGCCAGTTCGATCCGGAGCGGCGCGGGCAATACGGCATAGGGGACGTTCGGGCGCGAGGTGAGCGTGCCGGAGAAAATCCGGTCCTTCCTGTAGCGCGCGGCGATGCGGGCGGCGTCGGGGCAGGCGCGGATCGTGCGGGTGTCGGCGGTAAAGGTCGCGACGGCCCGGGTCCGCTCGGCAGTGCTCAGCGTATCGGGCAGGCGGACTTCGAATTGCAGCAGGTCGATGCGACGCTGGTCGAACACGGGTGGCCGCGCCGCCTGCGCAACGAACGCCAGCGCGACCAGCGCTGCGATCATGCGGGGACCGCCGTGCCCGCCGATCCGACCGCCGCCGCTGCGGCCGCCGTCGCGTCGTCGAGTACCGTCCAGCCCGCAGGGCCAAGGATTTCGAGCGGGCGGAACTTGGTCTTGTAGGTCATGCGCGGCGATCCCTGCACCCAATAGCCGAGATACACATAGGGCAGGCCGGTGGCGCGCGCACGGCGGATATGGTCGAGGATGATGAACGTGCCGAGGCCGGCGCGGGCGTCGGGATCGGTTTCGAAGAAGCTGTAGACCATCGACAGCCCGTCGGCCTGTTCATCGGTAATGCACGCCCCGACCAGCCGGCCGGGCACGCCATCGACCGAAGGCTCGCGATATTCGATGACCCATGAACTGACCGGCGAATGTTCGACCATGTCGGCGAAATCGGTTTCGTCCATCGCGGTCATGCCGCCGCCGGGATGCCGCACCGACAGATAGCGGCGCAGCAGGCGGAACTGTTCATCGGTCGCCCATGGCTTGCACGCGCGGATGTCGAGATCGGCGTGGCGGCGCATCAGCTTGCGCTGGGTCGCGTTCATCGTGAAGTCGCTGGCGACGACCCGCACCGACACGCAGGCGCTGCACCCGACGCAGCTGGGGCGATAGGCGACCGACTGGCTGCGGCGAAACCCGATTCGGCCAAGCGCTTCGTTCAGTTCATCGGCATGGGGGCCGTTGAGTTCGGTAAAGACCTTTCGTTCCTGCCGCCCCGGCAAATAGGGGCAGGGCGCGGGAGAGGTGACGAAGAAGCGGGGGAAACGAAACGGCGCGGTCACCCAGGGTTCCTTCGATCAGACATGCCGAACGGGATTAGCGCCGAAGATATGGCGATTATCCTAACCGACGGAAAGCGGGTCGCGATTGTTTATCCGCGCGACCGCTTCCCGTTCCGGAACATGGAGCGCTAGGCCAGCTCGACCGTGCTGACCTCATAGCCGCCCGCGCGCAGCCCGTCGATCAGCCGGTCGAGATGGTCGCGGTCGCGGGTCTCGCACTCGATGTCGGTGATGAGACCCTTGGCCGGCAACGTCGTGAAGACGCGCTGGTGGTAGACCTCGATGATGTTGACCGTGTGTTCGTGAAAGATTTTCGCGACGTGGAACAGCGCGCCGGGACGGTCCTGCAACCGGATGCGCAG
Source organism: Sphingomonas sp. Leaf62 (assembly GCF_001421915.1). Taxonomy (NCBI): domain Bacteria; kingdom Pseudomonadati; phylum Pseudomonadota; class Alphaproteobacteria; order Sphingomonadales; family Sphingomonadaceae; genus Sphingomonas; species Sphingomonas sp. Leaf62. Next base: position 113,665 of record NZ_LMLN01000028.1, read on the forward strand.
ACGCGCGAGACGACCCGACCGGGCGAGGTCGCGCAGCAGGACGTTGGCGAGCAGGCGCGTGTCGATATTGCCGCCGCACAGCACGATGCCGACAGTCTTGCCCTTGAACCGCTGTCCATGGCCGAGCAACGCGGCGAGCCCGGCGGCGCCGGCCCCCTCGACCACGGTCTTTTCGATCTGGACCAGCAGGCTGACGGCTTCTTCCAGCTGGCGTTCGCTGACGAGCACGATGTCGTCGACCAGCGCCGCCACGACCTGCGCGGTCAGGCCGCCGGGCTGCTTGACCGCGATCCCTTCCGCCAGCGTATCGCCCGCGCACTCCATCGTGGTGCCGTGCAGGCGGTTGTACATCGACGGGAACAGCTCGGCCTGCACTCCGACAACCTCGATCTTGCGATCGGCCGCGCGGGCGACGGTCGCCATGCCGCTGATGAGACCGCCGCCGCCGATCGGCACGACCAGCGTGTCGATGTCGGGCACGTCCGCGAGCATTTCGAGCGCGACGGTGCCTTGCCCCGCCATGATCCGGGCGTCGTCGAACGGGTGGACGAACGTCAGGCCCTGTTCGGCCTCCAGCTTCAGCGCATGGGCATAGGCTGCGTCGAAGGTTTCACCCTCCAGTACGACGGTCGCGCCGTGGCTCTGGGTCTGCATCACCTTCACCGTCGGAGTCGGGCGCGGCATCACGATGGTGACCGGCACGCCCAGCCGGTTGCCGTGATAGGCAAGGCCCTGCGCATGATTGCCGGCGGAGGCGGCGATGACGCCCTTCGCACGGGTGGCCTCGTCGAGTTGCAGCAGGGTGTTGAGCGCGCCGCGTTCCTTGTAAGCGGCAGTGAACTGAAGGTTTTCGAATTTCAGATAGACGGTCGCGCCGGTCAGGTCGGACAGGGTCCGGCTGATGAGCGTCGGCGTGCGCACGATCGAGCCGCCGATCCGCATCGCCGCGGTACGAACATCGTCGACGGTGAGGGGCAGGGCGGACGGAGCGATCGGGTTGGTAGCCATCGCGGGCGGGTAGCCGATTTGGCGGAAAAGGGGAACCCGTCGACCCGGCGCGCGTCTGCTTGGGTGAAATCGCTCCAGCCGGAAAGCCGAACCATGACCGATACCGATCGCCGCACCTTCGTGGCCGGCGCTGCCCTTGCCGGCGTCGCCGCCAGCGCCGCGCCTGCCGTCGCGCAGGGTACGCAGCCGACCACCGCCGCTGCCGCAGCCTATCCCAAGCCGCCGTTTCCGGTGCAGCGTCAGCCATGGCCGGGTCTGGCGTCCAAAATGAATCCGCGGCCCGATCATGGCGAGCAAAGCTACAAGGGATCGGGGCGACTGTCGGGCAAGAAGGCGCTGATTACCGGCGGGGACAGCGGCATCGGTCGCGCCGCCGCCATCGCATACGCCCGCGAAGGCGCGGATGTCGCGATCAACTACCTGCCCGCCGAAGAACCCGATGCGCGCGAAGTCGTCGCGCTGATCCGTGCGGCGGGGCGCAAGGCGGTGGCGATTCCCGGCGACCTGCGCAACGAAGGCTTTTGCCGGCAACTGGTCCAGCAGGCGGCGGCGCAACTGGGCGGGCTCGACATCCTCGTCAACAATGCCGCGCGGCAACAGACCCGGCCGGATATCGCGTCGATCTCTTCGCAGGATTTCGACGATACGATGAAGACCAACGTCTATGCCCCGTTCTGGCTGACCAAGGCGGCGGTCGAGCGGATGGGGGCGGGGTCGGTGATCGTGAATACCTCGTCCGAGCAGGCGGGCGATCCGTCGCCCGATATCGTCGATTACGCGCTGACCCGTGCGGCGGTGCTGAACTTTACCAAGGCGATGGCCAAGCAACTGGCGGCGAAGGGGATTCGCGTGAATGCGGTCGCGCCGGGGCCGTTCTGGACCCCGTTGCAGGTGAGCGGCGGCGCGACGCCGGAAAAGCAGCAGACGTTCGGCCAGAGCAGCCCGCTGGGGCGGCCGGGGCAGCCCGCCGAGATCGCCGGGCTGTATGTGGCGGCGGCGGACCCGTCGAACAGCTTTTCGACCGGGCAGATCTTCGGCGCGACCGGCGGGGGTGGGCAGCCGGCGTAACGGAACGTTACAGCTGCCATTCTGGCGTCACTCCCGCGAAGGCGGGAGTCCATATGCGCTGACGTTTGGGATGGAGCCGAACCGGTAGCGTCTATGGATTCCCGCCTGCACGGGAAGGACGGTGGAGATCGGGAGTGACGACGGGCGCGCGGGAAGCGTGCGCCCGATCACATCGCCTCTTTCCCGCGCCGCGCGAAGTCCATAGACCGCAGCCCCATGGCAAAACTCGCATTCATCGGCACCGGCGTCATGGGCGCACCCATGGCCGGCCACCTCGTTTCCGCCGGCCATCAGGTCACCGTCTACAACCGCACTCGCGCCAAGGCGGAGGCGTGGAGCGAAAAATATGGCGGCGACGTCGCCGACACTCCGGCGGCGGCCGCCGCGGGGGCGGACGCGGTGTTCGCCTGTGTCGGCAATGACGACGATCTGCGGCAGGTGACGCTGGGTGCCGATGGCGCGTTCGGCGCGATGCAAACCGGCGCGCTGTTTGCCGATCATACCACGGTGTCGGCGGCGATCGCGCGCGAACTCGCCGAGGCGGGCGGAGCGCGGGGGCTGCTGGTCCTCGATGCGCCGGTGTCGGGCGGACAGGCCGGGGCCGAGAATGGCAAGCTGTCGATCATGTGCGGCGGCACGCCGCAAGCGTTCGCGGCGGCCGAACCGCTGATGCAGGCCTATGCGCAGCGGATCGTGCATGTCGGCGACGCGGGCGCGGGGCAGACGACCAAGATGGTCAACCAGATCTGCATCGCGGGCGTGCTGGGTGGCCTGTCCGAAGCATTGCGGTTCGCGCAGGCGTCCGACCTCGATCTCGACAAGGTGCTCGAAGCGGTATCGGGCGGTGCGGCCCAGAGCTGGCAGATGGTCAATCGCTGGCCCACCATGGCGCAGGATCAGTTCGATTTCGGCTTTGCGATCGACTGGATGCGCAAGGATCTGGGGCTCGCGCTCGACGAATCGCGGCGCAACGGCGCGACGCTGCCGGTGACGGCGCTGGTCGACCAATTCTATGCCGAGGTGCAGGCCATGGGTGGCGGGCGGCAGGATACCAGCGCGCTGGTGCGAAGGATCGCGAAATGATTCGCCATGCCCTGACCGTCGCCGCGCTGCTTTTGGCCGGGACCGCGCAGGCTGACGGACTGGTCGACAACATCAACGGCGTTGCGCTGGATTCGCAGGGGAAGGTGGTGCGGTTCGGCGGCATCCTGATCGACCGCGACGGCAAGGTCGTGCGGCTGGTGCCCAAGGGCGAGAAGGCACCGAAAAAGCTCGACTGGCGCAGCGACATGGGCGGGCGGGTCGTGATGCCGGGCATGATCGACGCGCACGGCCATGTGATGTCGCTGGGCTATCGCGCACTCGAACTCGACCTGTCGAATACGAAGTCGCTGGCCGATGCACAGGCGGCGATCCAGTCCTATGCGCGCAGCAACGGTAACCGGCAGTGGATCGTCGGCGGTGGCTGGAACCAGGAGGCATGGGGGCTGGGCCGGTTCCCGACCGCTGCCGAACTGGATGCGGCGGCCGGGGACAAGCCGGTGTTGCTCGAACGTGCCGATGGCCATGCCGTCTGGGCGAACGGCGCGGCGATGAAGGCGGCGGGGATCACCGCCAAGACCGTTGCTCCGGCGGGCGGGCGCATCGAATTGCTGCCGAACGGACAACCGTCGGGCGTGTTCGTCGACAATGCCGCCAGCCTGTTCGATGCCGCGAAGCCCAAACCGTCGCCGCGCGAGCGCAATGCCGCGTTCCTGAAGGCGCAGGAGATGCTGCTGTCGAACGGTATTACCGCGACGGCGGACATGGGAACGTCGGTCGACGACTGGCTGGTATTCCGGCGGATGGGCGATATCGGCCAGTTGCGCATGCGGATCATGAGCTATGCCGCCGGGCTCGAACCGGCGCTCATGATCGCCGGCGCGGGGCCGACGCCATGGCTGTATGGCGACCGGCTGCGCATGGGCGGGATCAAGCTGTATGCCGATGGCGCGCTGGGGTCGCGCGGGGCGTGGCTGAAGGTGCCCTATGCCGATGCGCCGAAGCAGAGCGGGCTGTCGTTCATCAACGATACGACGCTGCTGAACCTGTTGAGCCGGGGCACGATGGACGGGTTCCAGTTCGCGATCCACGCGATCGGCGACCGTGCCAACGGCCAAGTGCTCGACGCGATCGACGAACTGGCGGCGTCGTACAAGGACGATCGCCGCTGGCGGATCGAACATGCACAGGTGCTCGATCCCGCAGACCTGCCGCGGCTGGGCCGGAACGGGATCATCGCGTCCATGCAGCCGGTCCATGCCACCGGCGACCGGACGATGGCCGAGGCCCGGCTGGGGCCGGCGCGACTGACCGGAGCCTATGCATGGGCGACGGTGCTGCGCGATGGCGGGCGGCTGGCGTTCGGATCGGACTATCCGGTCGAACATCCGAACCCGTTCATCGGCTGGGCAGCGGCGTTCACGCGCGAGGATGCCAATGGTCAGCCGCCGGGCGGGTGGCGGCCCGAAGAAAAGGTGACGCGCGAACAGGCGTGGAAGGCTTTCACGCAGGATGCGGCGTTCGCCGGGTTCGCCGAACAGCGGTTCGGATCGCTGCTGCCGGGGCAGAAGGCCGATTTCCTGGTCGTCGATCGCGATCCGGTGGCGGCGAGTGCGGCCGACCTGCGCGCGACCAAGGTCATCGAGACATGGGTCGGCGGGTACAAGGCGTGGCCGATCGTCGAGAAGGTAAAGGCCGAGGCCGGGCGGTAATATTCTCCAGGTCCGGGGGTACGGGGAGTGTGGCAAACGCAACCGTCCTGCGTGTGGAGGCTCCCCTCCACCAGCTGCGCTGGTCCCCCTCCCCGTGCCGGGGAGGAATTGGTAAGTCCGGCGGTGTAGATCGATCGTGAACAGGAGAATCGATGCAGGTGGCGTGGCGGACCGGTTTGGGGATGGCGTTGCTGATCGGCGTCGCGGGGGCGACTGCGGGCGGGGCGTCGCTGTTCCTGCGCGCCAGCCCGCCTGTCGTGAAGGCCGCGCCGGTGGTCGCTGCGACGGCGGTTGCTCTGTCGGTGCCGACCCCGACGCCTTCCCCGTCGCCGCTTGCCGCACCCGAAGCGATGGTCGTTCGCCGGGTGCTGCCGATCGAGGGGCCGTTCACCCATGGCCGCTGGGTGTGGGATGAGGACGGTGCGCCCGCCACCGGGCGGTTGGTCGTGACCATCGACCTCGATGCGCAGGTGCTGTCGGTGTTCCGCGATGGCTATGAAATCGGTGCGGCGGTCGTGTTGTACGGGGCGGACTGGAAACCGACGCCGCTCGGCGCGCTGAAGATCACCGAGAAGGATGCCGACCATGTCAGCAACCTGTACGACGCGCCGATGCCGTACATGTTGCGGCTGACCAATGACGGCATTTCGATCCATGGCAGCGATGTACAGGAAGGAGGCGCGACGCATGGCTGCATCGGCGTGCCCACCGCTTTTGCGAAGAAGCTGTTTGCGGTGGCGCGGCTCGGGGATCGGGTCATCATCACCAACGGCAAACGGTTGGCGATGGGTGGTGCGATTACCTAGGGTTTTGCGCTGATGGCGATGGTTTCGTCGCCGCGAGCGTAATCTGGACTTCGGCAGGGTCGCTGGCACAAGCCGTTGTTTTGCCTGGCTCTTGGACCCCCGCCTGCGCGGGGGTATGGTCACCCTGTGGTTGAGCGCGCGACGTTCGCAGCGACCCGACTTGATCCGGGGTCCCGCCTTCGATTGCGGTTGAAGTCATTTCGTCGGTTTTTTCACCCGGCCCGCAACGCCATCACCCCGGCTTTCGCCAGGGTGATGTCGCGCGCGGGGGAGGTGGAAACCGGTTCGTCAGGCGACGGCGGCTTCGCCCACTTCATCGGGTTCGCGCAGCACATAGCCACGGCCCCAGACGGTCTCGATGTAGTTCTCGCCTTCGCAGGCCATGCTGAGCTTCTTGCGCAACTTGCAGATGAAGACGTCGATGATCTTGAGTTCCGGCTCGTCCATCCCGCCATAGAGATGGTTGAGGAACATTTCCTTGGTCAGCGTGGTGCCCTTGCGCAGCGACAGCAGCTCGAGCATCGCATATTCCTTGCCGGTCAGGTGGACCCGCGCGCCGTCGACGTCGACCGTCTTGGCATCGAGGTTCACCGCCAGCTTGCCGGTGCGGATCACCGACTGGGAATGCCCCTTCGACCGGCGGACGACCGCGTGGATGCGCGCGATCAGTTCCTCGCGGTGGAACGGCTTGGTCACGTAATCGTCGGCGCCGAAGCCGAACGAGCGGACCTTCGAATCCATCTCGTCGATGCCCGACAGGATCAGGACCGGCGTCTGCACGCGCGCGACCCGCAGCTTCTTCAGCACGTCATAGCCGTGCATGTCGGGCAGGTTCAGGTCGAGCAGAATGATGTCATAGTCATACAGCTTGCCCAGATCAAGGCCTTCCTCGCCCAGATCGGTCGTGTAGATATTGAACCCTTCGGTCGTCAGCATGAGCTCGATCGCCTTGGCGGTATTCGGCTCGTCCTCGATCAGTAGCACGCGCATCGGCAGTCCCCCGTTTCGCGGCACGCGTTCCAAAACCCTGCGCGCGACCAAAACATTAACGTAAACACCTCTGAACGCAAAAGGTTAATTTCCCACTAATGCGAAATGTTCCATGAAATCTGTTGGTTAAGGTAGCGGGCATGATTTCCTTCCTAACCGCGGGGGCAAAGGGTCCGGAAGCGGCTGGAAAAAAAGTCGATCAGCACCCCGACGCGGGCCGGACGCAGCGTGCCGGGCGGGGTCAACAGGTGCAACGCGACCGCCCCGTTCGACCAGTCGGGCAGCACCGGTTCGAGCGTACCGGCGGCGATATCGGCATCGACCAGAAAGTCGGGCAGGCGCGCGACACCGAGACCGAGGCGGAGCGCGGGCAGCATCGCCTCGCCATTGTTCACGGCCAGCGGACCGCCGGGCCGGACGCTCACCTCCTCTTCGCCCCGCCGGAAATGCCAGAGCGGATTGGGCATGTTGGTGTAGCGGAAACAGGCATGGCTGCCGAGATCGGCGGGATGGGTCGGGCGGCCCCGCTCCTGCCAATAGCCCGGCGAAGCGACGATCCGCACTGCGACCGGACCCAGCCGCCGCGCGCGTAGCGAACTGTCGGGCAGTTCGGCGATGCGCAGCGCGATGTCGATGCCGTCGGCGACGATGTCGACCTTGGCGTCGGACAGGGTCAGGTCGATCTCGACGCCCGGATGCGCTTTCAGAAAGTCGGCGACGGCCGGCGCGACATGGGTCTGGCCGAACGACATCGGTGCGGCGACCCGCACCAGTCCGGTCGGGGCGGCGGCGGCGTCGCGCGCCTGTTCCTCCGCCGCCTGCGCCTCCGCCAGGATGCGGCCGGCACGCTCCGCCAGCGATTGACCGGCGTCGCTTAGCGTCAGCCGGCGCGAGGTGCGGTGGAACAGGGTGGTGCCGAGCGACAGCTCCAGCCGGGCGACGGCTTTCGACACCGTCGCCTTCGATACGCCGATCGACTGGGCGGCAGCGCTGAACGAGCGATGCTCGACCACGCAGGCGAACATCGCCCATGCTTCGAAATCGGGAAGCCGCATACACCCTCCATCACGAAACGATCGGTTTCCGACGTTTCCATTTACGTCATGATCGCGGTGCTTATCTTGGGGGTCAAGCAAGGAGATCGACGATGATCGACAAACGTGATTTCACCAGCCTGGGCCATGCCGATCACGGTTGGCTGAACGCCCGCCATCATTTCAGCTTCGCCAACTATTACGACCCGCAGCGGATGGGCTGGGGCGCGATCCGGGTGTGGAACGACGACGAGATCGCCGCCAACAGCGGTTTTCCTGCGCATCCGCACAAGGACATGGAAATCATCACCTATGTCCGATCGGGTGCGATCACCCATCAGGATTCGCTGGGGAACAAGGGCCGTACGGCGGCGGGCGACGTACAGGTGATGAGCGCCGGGACCGGGGTGCGCCATGCCGAATATAATCTGGAGGCGGAGACGACCCGCATCTTCCAGATCTGGATCGAACCACGGCAAAAGGGCGGCGCGCCGACCTGGGGTGCCAAGCCGTTTCCCAGGGGCGAACGCTCCGGCAAGTTCGTCGTGCTGGCCAGCGGTTTCGACGATGACGGCGATGCGCTGCGCATCCGTGCCGACGCCCGCGTGCTCGGCGCGACGCTGAAGGCCGGGGAAAGCGTGGAACATAGCGTGGGGGCAGGGCGTCACGCCTATCTGGTCGCGGCAACCGGCGCGATCACCATCGACGAAGTCGCCTTCGAGGCGCGCGACGGTGCCGCGCTGGTCGGCGGGCAGACCGTCACCATCACCGCGACCAGGGATGCCGAAATCGTCCTGGTCGATTCAGAATAACCCAACAACCGAACGGGAGTATCGCCACATGGCCAAGGTTCTGGTGCTGTATTATTCGTCCTACGGACATATCGCGAAGATGGCCGACGCCGTTGCCGAAGGCGTACGTTCGGGCGGAGCGGACGTCGATGTCCGCCGCGTCCGCGAGACCGCGCCGGACGAGGTCGCCAAGTCGGCGGGCTTCGTCGTCGCCGATCATCACGACCTGCTGACCGACCCCAACGAACTGACCAACTATGACGCGATCGTCGTCGGCACCGGCACGCGCTATGGCCGGATGTCGAGCCAGATGGCCGCGTTCTGGGACACGACCGGCGGCGTGTGGGCGAAGGGCGGACTGGTCGGCAAGATCGGCGGTGCCTTCACCTCGACCGCGACCCAGCATGGCGGACAGGAAACCACGCTGTTCTCGATCATCACCAACCTGATGCATCACGGTATGACCATCGTCGGGCTCGATTATGCCTATGAAGGCCATACCGGACTGGACGAAGTGAACGGCAGCACGCCTTATGGCGCGTCGACGATCGCAGGCGGCGACGGCAGCCGTCAGCCGACCGGGATCGAACTGGGCGGTGCCAGGCATCAGGGCAAGCGGATCGCCGAACTGGCCGCCAAGGTGTTCGGATAAGAAGGAACGGGGCGGCCCACGGGTCGCCCCTTTTCCATCGACGGTGCGGCGGGTCGGAAATCAGCCCGGGTCATGACCGTAGATGGTTGGAATGGTAGCGCTATCGGTTATCATCCCGTCAAAACAAGGACGGGAGAGGCGCGTGCGTACTGTAGGATGGATGGCCGTGGCGTTGGCGGCGGTTGCGGGAGCCGCACCGGCCCAGCAACGGGCGGCGCCGATCGCGGGCAGCAACCCGATCATCCGCGACAAGTTCACTGCCGATCCCGCGCCGTTGGTCGTCGGCGACCGGCTGTACCTGTATGTCGGGCATGATCAGGCGGAACGCGATCAGATGTTCAACATGCGCGAATGGCTGGTCTATTCGACCACCGACATGCACCACTGGACCGATCACGGCCCGATCCTGAAGGTGGCCGACTTCAAATGGGCGAAGGCCGATGCCTGGGCATCGCAGACGATCCAGAAGAACGGCAAATACTGGTTCTACGCCGCGGTCGAGCATGACGATACCCATCCGGGCAAGGCGATTGCGGTGGCGGTATCGGACAAGCCGACCGGCCCGTTCGTCGATGCCAAGGGGTCGGCGCTCATCACCAACCAGATGACGCCGAAGGGCACGCATAGCTGGGAGGATATCGACCCGACCGTCTTCACCGACCGCGACGGGACGACGTGGATCGCGTGGGGCAACCGGCAATGCTATATCGCGAAGCTCAAGCCCAACATGATCGAGATCGACGGGCCGATCACCGACATCACCCCGCCGCATTTCGAGGAAGGGCCGTGGCTGCACGAGCGGAACGGCACCTATTACCTGACCTACGCTTCGCTCGACCGGTCGAAGCATCGCGACGAACGCGTGTCCTATGCAACCGCGCCGTCGATCAAGGGGCCATGGACCTATCGCGGCGAGTTGACCGGGTCGGGGAAATACAGCTTCACCATCCATCCGGGTATCGAGCAGTTCAAGGGCGACTGGTATCTGTTCCTGCATAACGCCACGCTGGCGATCGGCGATCTGAACGGCGCGATCGGGCGGCGTGCGGTGACGGTCGAGCGGCTCCATTACAACCCCGACGGGACGATGAAGCCGGTGGTGCAGACCGATGCTGGGGTTACGGCGGCGGGGAAGTAGCGGCGCGGTCCTCCAGGATCGTCATTCCCGCGCAGGCGGGAATCCATAATCGCGGACGTCTGCGATCGATCCGAAACGTCAGCGGCTATGGGTTCCCGCCTGCGCGGGAACGACGATGTGCGCGCCGTGAGACCGGCCTCAATCGACCTTCGGCTCGGCCGGGAACCTCGTTCGTGCAGTTGCGAATAGCGTCCGGGCGGGGACCGCGCCGGCTTCGGTCGCTGCCGTGCCGACCCAGCGCCAGTGCCACGGTTCCCATTTCACCTGCTGTTTATTGCCCGCCGGGAACGACATTTCGAAACCGAATCGGGCGGCGTTGGCGCGGAGCCAGCGGCCGGCGGGGGTGGCGCCGAAACAGGCCTCGGCATTGCAGGCGGGTGCCGTCGAGCTGCCGAAGTCGATGACATAGCCGGTCGAATGCTCGCTGAACCCCGGCGGGGCGGAGGCCCAGGCGCGTTCGGCGAAGCTGCCCGACCCGTCCGGACCGATGCCGCCGCAAAAGGTCAGTTGCTGGAGTGCGACCGAACGATGGCACGATACCGCGCGCACCGTGCCCGCGACCGCCGGATCGGCATCGGCAGCGGCGAGCAGGCGGGTGAGGTCGGGCAACAATGCCGGATGGACCTTGCACGACGCGCCCAATGTGGGCGGGGCGTCGATCAGCGTGCTTGCCGATGTGTCGGGATAGGGAAAGTGATGGAAGAGGCGACCGTCGGCGGTGCGCTGGACGGTGCCGCGTCCGCACAGCGCGACCGGGCCGGTGACCGGAGCAGACGGGGTCGGTATCGCTACCGGTGGCGGTGCGGCCGGCGTGGCGACCGGGGAGGGCGCAGCGACCGGCACCGGGGCCTGCTGCGTCGCCGGCGCGCAGCCGGCGAGCGGGGTCATGATACAGGCAAGGACGAAGGATCGACGCACGATGGTCTCCGGCTGGGGCGGTTGACCGCGCGAGCGCACTGGCACGGCGTCGCCAACGATGGCAAGGGAGGCAAATGCTCGACGACCTAGTCCTGTTCATCGACGGCGAAGCGATCGTCCTCGACAAGCCCGCCGGCCTGCCGGTCGATCCGCCACGCGACGGATCGCCCAGCATCGTCAGCCGCGCGGACGAACTGCGCTTCACCTTCCAACGCGAACCGACGCCGGTGCACCGGCTGGACCGCGATACCAGCGGCTGCCTGTTGCTGGCCCGCAATCCCAAGGCGCATGCCCGGTTCCAGCAGGCGTTCGAACAGGGGCGGGTGACCAAACGCTATCTGGCGATCCTCGACGGTATCCCCGCCGGGGAATCGGGCGAGATCGACATGGCGCTGGCCAAGGTCAGCAGCGTCGAGGACGGCTGGCGGATGGTCGGCGATGCGAAGGGCAAGCCGGCGCGGACCAACTGGCGCGTCCTGCGGACGGTCGGCGACCGCGCGCTGGTCGCATTGTTCCCGGAAACGGGCCGCACTCACCAGATCCGCGTACACATGGCCGAGGGGCTGGGCTGTCCGGTGGCGGGCGATCCGGTCTATGGTCAGGGCGGGCGGAGCGGCATGTTGCTCCACGCCGTCGGCCTGATGGTGCCGCGCGACAACAAGCCTGCGATCGACGTGACCGCGCCGTGGCCGCACAGCTTCGTCGCGGCGGGGTTCGACGAAATCTAGGTGCCGCGCATCCCGATCACCCGGTCGATCTCGATCGATAGCGGCGAGCTGGTCGAAAGCTTTACCCGCGCGTCGGGTCCGGGCGGACAGCATGTCAACACGACCGACAGCGCGGTCCTGTTGCGGTTCGACGTGGGTGCGTCGCCGGGACTGCCCGACGCGGTCAAGAACCGGTTGGCGGTGCTGGCGGGATCGCGACTGACCAAGGAAGGGGTGCTGACGCTGCGCGCCGATGGGTCGCGATCGCAGGAGATGAACAGGCGCGAGGTGCGCGAGCGGCTGTTCGACCTGATCCGCGAGGCGACGATCGTGCCGAAGAAGCGCCGCGCGACCAAACCGACCAAGGCGTCGCAGGTGCGCCGGGTCGATGCCAAGAAGGGCCGGTCGCAGGTCAAGGCCGGGCGGGGGCGGGTGCGCGAGGACTGATTGCGCACATCCTCTTCTGATAGCAGCAGGAGGGGGGGGCGCCGTGTAGTGGTGGTGGAAGGGCGTATCCACCGATGGGTCCGTTTGCGGCGATCCCCCTCCACCAGCCTGTGGCTGGTCCCCCTCCCCGTGTCGGGGAGGATTGGAACGGCGCGGCGTTCCGCCTACATCGCCCCCATGTACCAGTTCGATATTGCCTCCGGCGCCAAGGGCGACCTGTACCGCGACCTGCTCGGCGCGCTCGATGCACTGACGGCGGACGAGAACGACGCGATCGCCAACATGGCCAATGCGTCGGCATTGCTGATGCAATATTTGCCCGATCTCAATTGGGCAGGATTCTACCGGCTGGTCGGTGACGAACTGGTGCTCGGCCCGTTTCAGGGCAAGGCGGCGTGCATCCGCATCGCGATGGGGCGCGGGGTGTGCGGAACGGCTGCTGCTTCGCGCGAAAGCCAGCTGGTGGCCGACGTCCATGCGTTTCCCGGTCACATCGCCTGCGACGCCGATAGCCGCAGCGAACTGGTGGTGCCGGTCGTGGTCGGCGAGCGGCTGATCGGGGTGCTCGACCTCGACAGTCCTTTGCCGGGACGCTTCGATGATGCGGATCGGGCGGGATGCGAGGCACTGGTCGCGGTGCTGGGGCCACGGATCGCCTGACCCGGCGCGGGACGGGCGGCACACCGGCACCGGATTGGCCGGGAACCGGGCGGCGTGATAGGGCGTCGAACCGTTGTTTCGCCGTTCAGGGAGTTTTCGGCCGATGCAAACGTCGTCCTTCGCCGCCGCTATCGCGCTGCTTGCCACCTCCGGCCTGACCATCGGTGTCGCACAGGCGCAGCGCGTGGGGCAGGCACCTGCGGCGCTGCCGCGCGGGCCGGCGGTTCAGGCCGGTGCGCCGCGCGTGAACCTGCCCGGACCGCGTTGGGGCGGGAAAGTGCGCGGGCGCTGGGTCGGCGGCACCTATGCGCCGGGCGGATGGGCGGCGTATCGCCCGCCGGTGCGCGGCTGGGTGTTGCCTCGCTACTGGGTCGCGCCGAGCTTCTTCATCCAGGACTGGTCGGGCTATGGACTGGCCCGGCCGCAGGCGGGCTATGGCTGGTATCGGTACTATGACGATGCCGTGCTCGCCGATCGCGACGGGCGGGTCTATGACGTTCGCAGCGGCCTCGATTGGGACGCGCGCGATACCGGGCGCTATGTCCGCGACGATCGCGACTATGAACGCTATGCGGCCGAACGGAGCGATGACGGGGTCGGCGGGGCAGTGATCGGCGGCGTCGCGGGTGCGGTGGCCGGGAACGTGATCGCGGGTCGCGGCAACCGGCTGGGCGGTACGGCGCTGGGGGCCGGGGTCGGCGCGCTGGCCGGCACCGCGATCGACCGGGCGGAGGATCGCCGCGCTCCGCCTTCGCCGCCACCGCCGCAGCCGGGTTACGGGGCAGAGTATCCGCTGCCGTACGAGGACGTGCCGATCGCGCCCGACGATCGCTATGACGACGGATTCGACGACATGCCCGTCGCACCGGAGGTCGTGTTCGGTCCGATGCGCGAGCAGGTGCAGCCGCTCGGACCGCCTCCGCCGTCCCGCACGCGCTATGTCGAGCGGCATATCGGCGCGGCCCCCGTCTCTCGCAGTTACACCACGACGACCACCACGACCGAGGGGCCGGCGGCGGGCTATATCGCCGATGGCTATTACTATCCGCCACGCACGGTAACGACGGTGACGGTCGAGCATCCGTCGATGGTCACGACGACGACCGAGGACGTGGTAACCTACGAACCGCGGCGGGTCGCGCCGCGGCGGACGTATCGGTCGAAGACGTTGCGGCGGTAAAAGGAGGTCAGCGGGGCGGGCGGCCGGCGAAGGTCGGTACGCTCTCCGCACCGTCCGCCGCCAGCGACGACACCGCGACGAAATGATCGTCGACGATGACGCCCTTCAGCACCGCTTCGACACCGGTCACGTCGCGCTGATCGGTCCAGGCCTGTGCATCGTTGCGCCGCCAGCGAATACGATAACCGGCGGCGTTCGCGACCGGTGACCAGCGGACCTTGGTGTCGGTCGACAGCGCGCCGTCGATGGATGCGGTCACGGGGGCGGCCGGTGCGGCAGCCAGTCGGGCGATCGTCGCGACGTTCAGCGCGGTGACCTTCGCCAGATAGGGAAAGTCCATCCGGTCGATCGTGTCGCCATAGATTCGCGTTCCGTCGCGGCGCAGGTCCTGATGTTGCGCATCGTAATTTTCGACGCCGACCGAAAACCGGATCGCGGGATAGCCCAGCTTCAGAAAGGGTTCGTGGTCGCCGCCACGGCCGAATCGGTCGGGCCGTCGGTCGAGAAACGCGTCGACGCCGCCGGGCAGGGTCGTGGCCACGCCATCGACGGTCTTGGCCAGCGCGCGCGACGGGCCGTCATCCTCGCCACCGGCGGCGCGGCGGGCGATTTGCTGATCGATCGACTCGGACGCGCGAATGCCTTCCGAAAAAACGCGTACCCGGTCGGCGACGCGACGACCATCCTGGCCGATGGTGTTGCCGACGATGTCGTTGTTCAGGACGGCGGTCACCACCCAGTCTTTTTCCCGGGCGGTGTCGGCCAGCAGCTGCGCGCCCCACAGCCCCTGCTCCTCGCCCGACAGCGCGGCATAGACGATGGTCGCGTCGAATTTCTCCTTCGACAGGATGCGCGCCGCCTCCAGCACCAGCGCCACGCCCGACGCATCGTCGTTCGCGCCCGGCGCGTCACTGGTCGCATTCATCACATCGCTGACCCGGCTGTCGATATGACCCATGACGATCACGACCCGGCGCGGATCGCGCCCTTGCTGGAAGCCAAGTACGTCGACGACGTTGACGCCCTGTGGTGCGCGTGGGCCTGTAAAACCGCGCGCGATGTTGGCGACGGTGATGCAATCGCCGCAATCGCGTCCGATTCGGGTCAGTTCGTTGGCGAACCACCGCCGCGCGGCGCCGATACCACGCGTCGGATGATCGGGATCGGACGCGGTATGGCGCGTGCCAAAGCCTACCAATCTGGCGACGTCTGCACGCAGCCGATCGGGTTTGGGGGCGTCGCGGGCCGGGGCGGCGGTGGCGAGCAACAGGGCGGGCAGAAGCAGAATCTGGCGCATTTACGGGAGGATGCAGCCTTATCCCCAAGGGCTCAACCGGTTTCGCCTGATACCCGTAGTTTGCAAAAACCCATCAACCGAATGGCTGAAATTGCTTAAATAGAATGTTTGGTTTCATTTTTTGCAATTGCTAACGGGCCGGGTGCAGTGCACAACGACTGTGCCTTTCAGGCATCCTCTCCTAAAACTTTACAGGGTCGGCGTTGCCGGCCCTTTTTTTTGTGCTGCTTCCGCGCTAACGGCCCCTCACCAGTGCTGCGCTGAATAATAAGAGAGGACGCTGCCGGACATCCGGCGAACAGCAGCAGCCCGCGGGGGATCGAGCGCGACTCGCAAGCGACGCTCTCCCCCGCACGGTATTGCCCATCGTCGCGTAGCATCGCCAAACTGAACGCCGGCTGTCCGACGATCAGCTCAGGCGGTCGATCCCTGCGCGATCAAGGCTGCCGGGGATAATCATCAAGGGCACGGGCAGGGCACCGGCATCGGTTCCGGCGAAATGGGTGACCAGTGGCCCCGGCGATCCGGTCGCAGCGGCACCCAGCACCAGCGCGGCGATATCGGGATTGGCGGCGATCATCTCGCGCACGATTCGCGGGCCATCGCCGGTGCGGACCGTCAGATGCGGTTGCAGTCCCGACTCGGCGATCAGCGTGCCCGCCGCCGCCTGTACCAGGGCTTCGGCGCGTTCGGTCGCTTCCTCCTCGATCGTCGCCTGCACGCCGCCCCATGGGGCGAATTCCTGCGGCTCGACCAGCGCCAATACTTCGACGCCACCATTGGTCTTCACCGCGCGACGCGCGGCGAAACGGAGCGCAACGGCGCTTTCGGGGCTTTCGTCGACGACGACTAGGTATGTCCGCACGATGTCCTCCGCTCCGGAACGGCGTTCATGCGCCGGTTCGGCGGCGTCGTGCAAGCTGTACCGGGGCTTGACCCGGACGCGCCCGACAGCGAAGAGGCGCGACGAGCCTGAGAGGACCAATCTGCCCCATGCCGATCGAGATCAAGATGCCCGCCCTGTCCCCGACCATGGAAGAGGGGACGCTGGCCAAATGGCTGGTGAAGGAAGGCGACTCCGTCAAATCCGGTGACATCATGGCGGAAATCGAAACCGACAAGGCGACGATGGAATTCGAAGCTGTTGATGAAGGCACCATCGGCAAGGTCCTGATCGCCGAGGGTACCGACAATGTGAAGGTCGGCGCGGTCATCGCGATCCTGCTCGAAGAGGGCGAGGATGCGTCGGCCATCGACGCCGCGCCCACGAAGGCGGAAACGCCCGAGCCTGCCGACGACCAGTTCAAGGGCAAGCCCGACGCGACCGATCCGAACAAGACCGGCAGCGAAGCCGAGCCGGCTCCTGCGGGTACGTCGGACCACGGCCGTCCGGCCGGTGCCGGTGCCGCCCAGAGCGATGGTGGTCGCGTAAAGGCCAGCCCGCTGGCGCGCCGGATCGCCGCCGACAAGGGTCTCGAACTGTCGGGCATCGCCGGCAGCGGGCCGAACGGCCGCATCGTCAAGGCCGATGTCGAGAATGCCAAGCCGGGTGCGGCGAGCGCGCCCAAGGCCGAATCGGCTGCGTCCGCACCGAGCGCCGCGGCTGCGCCCGCGCCGGTTGCGGAAGCGCCCAAGCCTGCGGCGGTGTGGTTCGACGATTCGATTCCGCACACGGTCGAGAAGCTGTCGAACATCCGCAAGACGATCGCGCGTCGCCTGACCGAATCGAAGCAGCAGGTTCCGCACATCTATCTGACGGTCGATATCCGTCTCGATGCGCTGCTGAAGCTGCGTGGCGATTTGAACAAGTCGCTCGACGCGCGCGGCGTGAAGCTGTCGGTCAACGACCTGCTGATCAAGGCGTTGGGCGTCGCGCTGGAAAACAGCCCGAAGTGCAACGTCACCTTCCTCGGTAACGAGATGGTGCAGTATAGCCGTGCCGACGTGTCGGTGGCAGTGTCGACGCCGACCGGCCTCATCACTCCGATCATTCGCGACGCCGCGAACAAGGGCGTGGCGAAGATCAGCACCGAGATGAAGGACCTTGGCCGCCGCGCCAAGGAGAACAAGCTGAAGCCCGAGGAATATCAGGGCGGTACCGCGTCGCTCAGCAACATGGGCATGTTTGGCATCAAGCAGTTCGAAGCGGTCATCAACCCGCCGCAGGGCATGATCCTCGCGGTCGGTGCCGGCGAAAAGCGCCCGTACATCGTCGACGACGCGCTGGGTGTGGCGACCGTCATGACCGCGACCGGCAGCTTCGACCACCGCGCGATCGACGGCGCGGACGGGGCGGAAATGCTGAAGCTCTTCAAGGCGCTGGTGGAGTCGCCCCTCGGCCTGATCGCATAAATGCGCACCCGGCTGCTGACCGAGATCGTGCATGTCGTCGCCGGGGTGGCGGCGGCATGGGGGATCGGCTGGCTGTCGGCATGGTCCTATCCGCTGGGGCGGCGCGATATCTGGACCGTGACGTGGGTAGCGATGACGATCGTCATCGTGCTGGGTATTCGGCAGGTGCAGCGCGCCATGGCCGAGGAACGCGCCAAGGGGGCTGTGCTGGATGGTCGAGAATAACGCCGTGCCGCCGGTCGGCCAGCCGGCGCTGCGCGTGACGGCGATGCCCGCCGATACCAATCCGTACGGCGATATCTTCGGTGGCTGGATCATGTCGCAGATGGACATGGCGGCGGGACTGGTCGCGGCGCGTCATTCCAAGGGGCGTGCGGTGACCATCGCCGTCGATGCGATGCAATTCTATGCGCCAGTCGCGGTCGGTGACGAGGTGTCGGTCTATACCGATCTGGTCAAGATCGGGCGCACGTCGATGACGATCGAGGTCGAGGCATGGCGTCGCGACCGGTTCGGCGAGGCGGTCGACCGGGTGACGCAGGCGCGTTTCGTATTCGTCGCGATCGACGAGGACCGCAAGCCACGGGCGATCGCCCCCTGATCCTGGTATCTTCCTGCAATCATTACGGCTGCTCGACCGGGCAGCATCGAGCGAAAAGGTAAAGTGATGGCTGAATCTTACGACCTGATCGTGCTCGGCTCCGGCCCCGGCGGCTATGTCGCGGCGATCCGCGCGAGCCAGCTTGGTCTGAAGGTCGCGATCGTCGAGCGCGAGCGGCTGGGTGGCATCTGCCTCAACTGGGGCTGCATTCCGACCAAGGCGCTGCTACGCTCAGCCGAAATCTATCACTACATGATGCATGCCGCGCAATACGGCCTGTCGAACGAGAAGCCGGCGTTCGACCTCGCCAAGGTGGTCGATCGTAGTCGCAAGGTCGCCGGGCAGCTGAATGCCGGCGTCAAGGGGCTGATGAAGAAGAACAAGGTCGTCGTCTATGAGGGCGTCGGCACGATCACGGCAAAGGGCAAGCTGAGCGTCAAGCAGGGCGACAAGACCACCGACCTCGAAGCCAAGCATATCATCATCGCGACCGGCGCGCGTGCCCGCGACCTGCCGTTCGCCAAGGCCGACGGCGCCAAGATCTGGACGTACCGTCATGCGATGGTGCCACCCGAAATGCCGACCAAGCTGCTGGTCATCGGATCGGGCGCGATCGGTGTCGAGTTCGCCAGCTTCTACAACGACATGGGTGCCGACGTGACGATCGTCGAGATGCTCGACCGGATCATGCCGGTCGAGGATGCCGAGGTCAGCGAGTTCATGCACAAGGCGCTGACCAAGCAGGGCATGACGATCAAGACCAAGTCGGGCCTCGAAAAGCTCGAAGCGAGCCCGGCAGGGGTGAAGGCCGCCATCAAGGGGCCGGACGGCAAGGTCGAACAGGTCGAGTTCAGCCACGCGATCGTCGCGATCGGCATCGTGCCCAACACCGAGAATATCGGTATGGAAGCGCTGAAGATCGAAGCCGAGCGCGGTCACATCAAGACCGACGGCTATGGCAAGACCAATGTCGACGGCATCTGGGCGATCGGCGACGTGACCGGCGCACCGTGGCTGGCGCACAAGGCGAGCCATGAAGGCGTCATCGCCGCCGAAGCCATCGCCAAGGCGCTGGGCAACAAGGACGTCCATCCGCACGCGATGGACAAGAACAACATCCCCGGTTGCACCTATGCCCGGCCGCAGGTCGCCAGCGTCGGCTTCACCGAGGCGAAGGCCAAGGAAGCGGGCTATAGCGTCAAGGTCGGCAAATTCCCCTTCATCGGCAACGGCAAGGCGATCGCGCTGGGCGAGGCCGAAGGCTTTGTGAAGACGGTGTTCGACGCCAAGACCGGCGAGCTGCTGGGCGCGCACATGGTCGGCGCGGAAGTGACCGAGATGATCCAGGGCTATGTCATCGCCCGCCAGCTCGAGACGACCGAGAAGGAGCTGACCGAGACGGTGTTCGCGCATCCGACGATCTCCGAGTCGATGCACGAGTCGGTGCTCGCGGCGTACGGTCGTACGTTGCATATGTAGGACGTCATCGAAGCGTCATAATCACCGCTTGACCCGCGTCGTGCCGCAGCGGCATGGCGCGGGTCCATGAAGCCCTTCCTGCCCGCGGCGCTTGTCGCATCCTTCATGGTCCCACTGCCCGCTGCGGCGCAGACGGTGCAGGAGCTTCAGCGCCAGATCGACGAGCTGAAGGCGGTCATTGCCGAGATGAAGGCGGCGCAGACGGCGGCCAAACCGCCCGTCATGGCCGCTGCGTCCGCGACGACGCCGGCTCCGGTCGCGGCCGAGCCAGCCGCCCCGACGCAGGTCGCCGCCGCCCCGGCCAGACCGTCGCGCGAGAAATGGTACGATCGCATCCGGCTGCGCGGCTATACCCAGTTGCGGCTGAACGAGATCATCTCCGGCGATCGCACGGCACCGGACGGGATCGCCCGGCTGCGCTCGGTCCACGACAGCGGCATCGGCGACGATACCGGCTTCACCTTTCGCCGGATCCGGTTGGTGTTGCAGGGCGATCTGGGCGATCGGGTATCCTTCTATCTTCAGCCCGATTTCGCGACCGCCGTATCGAACCAGTCGGTCGGCGAGCGGCGCGAGGGGTTCCTGCAGCTGCGCGATGCCTATTTCGATGCGTTCCTCGATACGACCAAGCGGTTCCGCCTGCGCTTCGGCCAGTCGAAGGTGCCGTTCGGGTGGGAGAATATGCAGTCGTCGTCGAACCGGCTGACGCTCGACCGCAGCGACGCGATCAACAGCGGCGTGCCGAGCGAGCGCGATATCGGTGTGGTCGCTTATTATACGCCGCAGCAGGTCGACGACATCTGGGAACGGCTGACCAAGGATGGGCAGAAGCTGTTCGGCAATTACGGCGCGTTCGGGATCGGTGTGTATAACGGACAGGGTGTCAATCGCGAGGAAGCGAACGATGCGGTGATGGCGGTGGCCCTTGCGACGTGGCCGTTCGAGATCGGCGGCAAGCAGGTGCTGGAGGTCGGGGCGAGCGGCTACACCAATCGCGTCCAGCCCGAAATCCGCACCGGCGGGGTCAGCCCGGTCGCCTTTGCCGACGATCGCATCGCGCTGCACGCGATCCTGTATCCGCAGCCCTTCGGGTTGCAGGCCGAATGGAACTGGGGACGCGGGCCGGAATATGACCCGGTGCTGCGCGGGATTACGACCAAGTCGCTGTATGGCGGCTATGTGCAGGGCACGGCGCGGGTGCGGCAGTCGCCGGTCGGGCCGTTCATGCCCTATGTCCGCTGGCAGACCTATCGCGGCGGCTGGAAAGCGGCGGTCAACGCGCCTCGGCTGGAGACCGACGAGATCGAACTGGGCATCGAGTTCCAGCCTGTGCCGGCGCTGGAACTGACGCTGGCCTATGCGCGGATGGAACGCGCCGAGGCGGACGAGCGGCGATCGGGACGGGCCGAAGGCGATGTGTTCCGGACGCAGTTGCAGTTGAATTATTAGGCTTTTTTGGGCGGGCGCGCGCCAAAGGTCACAAAGGTCACACTTGCGCGCTGTTTGCGCGACTTGGGGAGCGGCGGGGTCAAAGCGCGTGGCCAAATACGGCGTGCCGTAGAAGCTGGCAGCCTATTGTGATGTAGGAAAGTCGGGAAAAGGCATCGGTCGTGGGTCGATGCGCTGCCCGGCGTTCGTGAAAGGGAACGAGAAATGGCAATAGTGCGCGGTTCCCCGATCAGAGTCCTATTCGATTGAGAAGGCCCTTGGTTGGCTGATGCAAAGCGTTCCAGGCGAGGTAGGCGCATTGCGCCCAATCACGCACCAGAACGGCATGGCTAGCGACCGGCCCGGCGATGACGTCGGCGTGCGTTACCTCGAAGAGCGCCGGGATTGTCGGCAACGGGAGGAAACTACCGCCAGCCAACTTCTGCATGACCGGCGGGATATCTGCGAGCGGACGTTTCTGCTCGAAGGCTAGATATAAGGCAGCATAATGCACCCACACCGACTGGATCGCTCGGCGATCACCAATGTCGCCGGGGTGCTGTAGCGCATAAGCGTCAACCGTCAGTCTATGAACAGCCCCGAAAAGAACCGGGCTTTCATATTCCCGTGCCAGCAGATCGCCGTAGGAAGACCAGCAACCTGCGGTTGAAAGCATGTATTTATGCGTCGGGCCCGATTCTTCAGGAAAAAGCCCCCCGCAGCCGAAGCATTTCTGGAGCGGTATTTTGCCAAAGCTGTCCGGTATCACATCGACACTCCGCAGGGTGAGTTGACGGATACCCTCTATTACGGCCTATCGCAATCAACCTTGTATCGGCTTCCCGATTGGGCTGACGGACGCCTGCGGGGTTCGCCTTCCCTAACCTGTTCCCGATCGAACATCTTCGAAATGGCCGATCCTGACGGATAAACGGGATATGCGACCACTACCCAGCCGCCTTCGCCAGCCCCCGCGAAATCTGGAGCGCTGCGTTCAGCCGCGCTTGCGGGTCGCCGAAGCTGCGGCTGATGACCAGTTTCATGTCGGGGCGCAGCTTGGCGGTGCCGGCCAGCTTGTCGACATAGGCGAGCAGCCCTTCCACGCTTGGGAACTTGTCTTCGTGGAAGCTGACGATCGCACCCTTCGCGCCGATGTCGATCTTGGCGACGCAGGCTTTCTTCGCGTTCAGCTTCGCCTCGATCAGTTGCAGCAGGTTGGCGGTGGGGAGCGGCAGTTTGCCGAAGCGGTCGATCAGTTCGGTGGCGAAGGCGTCGATGCCGGCGCGGTCCTCGACGTCGTTCAGGCGGCGATAGAGGCCCATGCGCAGGTCGAGGTCGGGAACATAGTCCTCCGGGATCAGGATCGGGGCATCGACGGTGATCGCGGGGGAGAAGTCCTTGGGCTTGTCGTCGCGGATGCCGCCGGCCTTGGCGTCGAGGATCGCCTCCTCGAGCATCGACTGGTAGAGTTCGAAGCCGACTTCCTTGATATGGCCCGATTGTTCGTCGCCAAGCATGTTGCCGGCACCGCGAATGTCGAGGTCGTGGGACGCAAGCTGGAAACCGGCCCCCAGGGATTCAAGGTCGGACAGGACCTTTAGCCGCTTTTCCGCCGCCTCGCTGACCAGCCGTTCGGGGGGCGTGGTCATGTACGCATAGGCGCGGGTCTTCGACCGGCCGACGCGGCCGCGCAGCTGATAGAGTTGCGCCAGGCCGAACTTGTCGGCGCGGTTGATGATGAGGGTGTTGGCCGACGGAATGTCGAGGCCGGATTCGACGATGGTGGTCGAGACGAGCAGGTCGTACCGCTTGTCGTAAAAGGCCGACATGCGTTCCTCGACCTCGGTCGGGGCCATCTGGCCATGGGCGACGACGTAGCGGATTTCGGGAATTTCTTCCGTCAGGAATTTCTCGATATCGGGCAGGTCTGCGATGCGCGGGGTGACGAAATAGGCTTGGCCGCCGCGATAATGTTCGCGCAACAACGCCTCGCGCAGGACGACCGGGTCCCATGGCATGATGTAGGTGCGGACCGCGAGCCGATCGACCGGCGGGGTCTGGATCACCGAGAGTTCGCGCAGGCCCGACATCGCCATCTGCAACGTGCGCGGGATCGGGGTGGCGGTCAGCGTCAGGACATGGACGTCGGCCTTCATCGCCTTCAGCCGTTCCTTGTGCGTCACGCCGAAGCGCTGTTCCTCATCGACGATGACGAGGCCGAGACGTTTGAAATCGACCTGTTTCGACAGTACGGCATGGGTGCCGACGACGACGTCGATCGTACCGTCGGTCAGGCAGTCGCGGACCTTCTTCGCCTCGGTCGCGGTGACGAGGCGGGAGAGGCGGCCGATTTCGATCGGGAAGCCTTCGAAGCGCGCCTTGAAGTTGTTGTAATGCTGGCGGGCGAGGAGGGTCGTGGGACACACGATCGCGACCTGCATTCCGGCCATGGCGGCGACGAAGGCGGCGCGCAGTGCGACCTCGGTCTTGCCGAAACCGACATCGCCGACGACCAAGCGGTCCATCGGCCGGCCGGCGCCGAGGTCTTCGAGAACGTCGGCGATGGCGCGTTCCTGATCGTCGGTTTCCTGATAGGGGAAACGGTCGACGAAGGCGGGGTAGCCGCCGCTGTCGGGTTCGGCGATGTCGGCAGGGCGCATCGCGCGCTTGGCGGCGGTGGCGATGAGGTCACCCGCGATCTCGCGGATGCGATCCTTCATCCGTGCCTTGCGCCGCTGCCATGCCTCGCCGCCCAGGCGGTCGAGCGATGCGCCATCCTCGCCCGCGCCGTAGCGGCTGAGGACTTCGAGGTTTTCGACCGGCACGTAGAGCTTGTCGCCGCCGGCATATTCGAGCTGGACGCAGTCGTGCGGGGCCTTGGCCACCGGCACCTGCGTCAGTCCGACATAGCGGCCGATGCCGTGATCGGCATGGACGACAAGGTCGCCGGGGGAGAGGGTGGCGAGTTCCTGAAGAAAGGCGTCGGTATTCTTGCGGCGCTTGGCGCGGCGGACGAGGCGGTCGCCGAGCATGTCCTGTTCAGTCAGGACTGCGACGTCGGCGGCGGTGAAGCCATGGTCGAGCGGCAGGACGACGAACGACACGGTCGACTTCGCACCGCCCAGCGCCTGCTGCCACGTCTCGACGGTCGAAACGCCGGTCAGGTCGTGATCGGCGAGCAGGCCCATCAACCGCTCACGCGCACCCTCCGAATAGCTGGCGAGGATCGGTTTGCGGCCCTGTTTGCGAAGCTCCGCGATGTGATCGACGACCGCTTCGTAGATGTTCGCCTGTTGCGTGCGTTCGGGGGTGAAGTCGCGGGGGCCGTCGACCTCGAAATCGACCGAGGTCGCGCTGTCGGGGGCGTGGAAGGGCGTGACCTGATGCGCGGCGGTGTCCGACAGGCGCTCGACCCATTCGTCGGCCGATAGATAGAGCGCCGCGGGGAGCAGCGGGCGGTAGCTGCCGGGATCGCTGGTCTGCGCGCGGACGCGGTTGGTGTGATAGTCGGCGATCGATTCGAACCGCTGTTCGGCGGCGGCCGGCACGCCCGCGTCGCGGACGATGACCGCTTCGGGGGAGAGGTGGTCGAAGAAGGTTTCGAGCCGCTCTTCGAAAAAGGGCAGCCAGTGTTCCATGCCCGACAGGCGGCGGCCGTCGCTGATCGCCTGATAGATCGGGTCGCCGGTCGCGGTCGCGCCGAATTTCTCGCGGTAGCGGGTGCGGAAGCGCTTGATCGACTCTTCGTCGAGCAAGGCTTCGGAGGCGGGGAGCAGGGTGAAGCCGTCGACGCGGCCGGTGGTGCGCTGGTCCTCGGGGCTGAAAGTGCGGACGGTTTCGATCTCGTCGCCGAAGAAGTCGAGGCGGAGACCCGAATCGGAGCCCGACGGCCACAGGTCGACCAGACCGCCGCGCACCGCGAACTCGCCGGCGTCGTGGACGGTGTCGACGCGGTTGTAGCCGTTGGCTTGCAGCAGCGTGGAGAGACGGGGGAGCGAGATGCGCTCGCCGGGCGCGAGGCGCGCGACGAGCTGACGGATGCGGAACGGGGTCAGCGTCCGCTGGGTCGCGGCGTT
Organism: Sphingomonas sp. Leaf62; assembly: GCF_001421915.1. Lineage (NCBI taxonomy): Bacteria > Pseudomonadati > Pseudomonadota > Alphaproteobacteria > Sphingomonadales > Sphingomonadaceae > Sphingomonas > Sphingomonas sp. Leaf62. The sequence goes on from NZ_LMLN01000028.1 coordinate 139,050, forward strand.
GACGGTGGTGACGATCAGGCGGGGGCCCTTCGCCTTAGACTGGAGCGTGTGGAGTGCCGACAGCCGCTCGGCCATCGACCGCAGCGTCGGGCTAGCGCGGTCATAGGGCAGGCAGTCCCATGCCGGGAATTGCAGGACCGAGAGGTCGGGGGCGAAGAAGGGGGCGGTGGTAGCGATGGCGCGCATCGTCGCTTCGTCGGGGGCGATGTAGACGAGGTCGCCCTTGCTGCCACGGGCAAGGTCGGCGAGCAGGGCGGGCAGGAAGCCTGCGGGCACGCCCGAGAGGGTCAGCGAGCGGGGGGCGGACAGGATCTTGGAGAGGTCGGGCATTTTTTACCTTTAGCCCTCTCCCCTGAGGGGAGAGGGTTGGGAGAGGGGGAGTGCGGGACGGCTGTTGTGGCTTT
>NZ_LMLN01000028.1:139468-157224 GCF_001421915.1 Sphingomonas sp. Leaf62
GTTATCGGGCGACCGGCACGAAATCCATTTTCCGCATCGCGTGCAGGACCGGGTGGTCGAACTGCGCCGGGGCCGGCTGGACGCCCATCGCCCATGCCATGATGTCGACGTCCTGTTCCTCGAGGAAGACCTCGAACCAGTCCATGTCCGCGTCGCTCCATGTGGCGGCGTGCGCGTCGAAATAGCCGCCGATCATCAGGTCGGCTTCGCGGGTGCCGCGATGCCAGCTGCGGAATTTCAGGCGCTTGAGGCGGGTCTCGCGGTCCATGGGACTCCAATGGCGATTGACCGACGGACGCTGGCAGCGGCCGCCGGTTCGGATATAGGACCAGATAGTCATGCGTCCCGATCTGCTCAACCCGCTGTTTGCCGAAGTCATCACGCTGAAAGGCGTGGGGCCGGCGCTGGCCAAGCCGCTCGACCGGTTGAAGCTGCGCCGCGTGGTCGATGTCGCGTTTCACCTGCCGACCGGCTGGGTCGACCGGCTGCGGCGCGACGAGTTGATGGCGCAGGATGCCGGGCGGGTGATCGCGATCCCGCTGACCGCAACCGATTACCGGGTCAGCGCCGGGCGCGGGCCGACGCGGGTCCATGCGGCGGACAAGCATGGCAACATCGTCAACCTGACCTATTTCGGCGGATCGTCGGGCTGGGTGAAGAAGCTGTTCCCGCTGGGCGAGACGCGGCTGGTGTCGGGCAAGCTGGAGACGTACGGCCAGGAATTGCAGATGGTCCATCCCGACCATGTGCTGCCCGTCGATGAAGCGGATTCGTTGCCCGAGCGTGAAGCGATCTATCCGCTGTCCGAGGGGCTGACGTCGCGCCGGGTCGGGCTGCTCGCGGCGCAGGCGATCGAGCGCGCCCCCGACCTGCCCGAATGGATCGAGCCGAGTTTGCTCGCCAAACATGACTGGCCGGCGTGGAAGGAGGCACTGGCACGCATCCATGCCGATCCGGCCGATGCCAAGGCGCGCGCTCGGCTGGCCTATGACGAGGTGTTCGCCAACCAGCTGGCGCTGTTGCTGGTGCGCGGCGAGGCGCGGGCGCGCAAGGGGCGGTCGCTGACCGGGGACGGGCGGCTGCGGGCCAAACTCGACCTGCCGTACAAACCGACCGGTGCGCAGTCGCGGACGATCGGCGAGATCGAGGGCGATATGGCGCAGACCCAGCCGATGCTGCGGCTGCTGCAGGGCGATGTCGGGTCGGGCAAGACGCTGGTCGCGCTGATGGCGTTGCTGATCGCGGTCGAGGGCGGAGCGCAAGGCGCGCTGCTGGCCCCGACCGAAATCCTTGCGCGGCAACATTATGCGACGTTGCAGCGGCAGCTGGCGGGGACCGGCGTCACCGTCGCCGCGCTGACGGGACGCGACAAGGGGCGGGTTCGCGAGGGCGTGCTGATAGGGCTGGCCGACGGGTCGATCAACATCCTGATCGGCACGCACGCGATCTTTCAGGAAGCGGTGGCGTATCGCGATCTGGGGCTGGTGGTGGTCGACGAACAGCATCGTTTCGGCGTGGCGCAACGGATGATGTTGCAGGCGAAGGCGGTCCGGCCGCCGCATTTGCTGGTGATGACCGCGACGCCGATCCCGCGCACGCTGACGCTGGCGCAATATGGCGAGATGGACGTCAGCCGGCTGGACGAAATGCCGCCGGGGCGCGAGCCGATCGAGACGGTGGTGATGTCGGAGGACAAGCTCGACGCGGTGATCGACGGCCTTGCGCGGCATTTGTCGGCGGGGAAGCAGGCCTATTGGGTGTGCCCGCTGGTCGAGGAGAGCGAGAAGTCGGACCTTGCCGCTGCCGAGGCGCGGGCGGAGGCGCTGCGCCAGCGGTTCGGCGACAAGGTGGCGCTGGTCCATGGACGGATGAAGCCGCTGGAAAAGGACGCGGTGATGGCCGAGTTCTCCGCGGCCCGCGCAGGCGTGCTGGTGGCGACGACGGTGATCGAGGTCGGGGTCGATGTGCCCAATGCGACGCTGATCGTGATCGAGGCGGCGGACCGGTTCGGCTTGGCGCAGTTGCACCAGTTGCGCGGGCGGGTCGGGCGGGGTGGCGGCAAGTCGGTGTGCCTGTTGTTGCGGGGCAATGCGCTGTCGGAAACGTCGCGCGCGCGGCTGGCGCTGATGCGCGAGAGCAATGACGGCTTCCGCATCGCCGAGGAGGATTTGCGGCTGCGTGGCGGCGGCGAGTTGCTGGGCACGCGGCAATCGGGGGAGGCGATGTTTCGGTTGGCGACGCCGGAGATGCTGGGCGAGTTGCTGCCGGTCGCCAATGCCGATGCGCGGTTGCTGGTTGACCGGGATGGTGGGCTGGAGGGGCTAAGGGGGCAGGCGGCGCGGGTGGCGCTGTATCTGTTCGAGCGGGATGCGGGGGTCGGGCGGTTGCGGTCGGGGTGATGGTCTGGGCGCTGCCGTGTTGGCGAAACCGAAAGGTTGGTGTGTATGGTTTCCCGCCTTCGCGGGAATGACGAGTTTCTGGGTGAGCATCCGCCCGCACATCCGTCATTCCGGCGCAGGCCGGAATCCATTGTATCGGGTGTTCACGACGGAAGCGAAACGGCACCGTGTCCGTGGATCCTGGCTTTCGCCGGAATGACGGGAGGTTTGGTTGCGTCGGCAGCTTCCAGCCGATAGCGCAGCAGCCATGAACGCCCTTGCTCCCCTGATCGTTGCCCTGCTCGGCGGTATCGGCCTTGCCGTGCAGCCGTCGACCAACGCCGCGCTCGGGCGGAGCATCGGGTCGGTGTTGCTGGCGGCACTGGTGTCGTTCGCGGTCGGGACGGTGATCCTGACGGGCGTGTGGTTGATGGCCGACCGGACGCCGCTGGCGAACCTGCGCGATGCGCGGCCGTAGATGTTTCTGGGCGGAGCCTATGGCGCGTTCTTCGTCGCGGCGGCGGCGTTCGCCGCGCCGCGGCTGGGGCTGGCGTCGATGCTGACGATCATGATCGCGGCGCAGGTCGTCGCGGCGGTCGTCATCGATCGCTTCGGATTGATTGGTCTGCCGCGAACGCCGATCAGCGCGGTACGGCTGGCCGGGGTCGGGCTGGTGCTGGTGGGGGCGGTGCTGATCCGGCGGGGATAGGAGGTCTCTGCAATCCGGTCCCCATCCGTTTGCTTCGAGCGCAGTTTCGAGCTTGTCGAGAACCGTAGTCGAGAAGGGGGTGCCCCAAGCGACCCGTTCTCGACGGACGCTTCTCGACTTCGCTCGAAGCTGCTCGAACCAAACGGAATAGGTGGGGAGAAGTCAGGCCGCCGGCGTCAGCAGGCCGTGGTTCTTCTTCCCCGCCGATACTCGCACCGGTGCGTCGACGGCGATGACCTGCGTTTCGTCGACGACCCGCTCGCCATCGACGCGCGCGCCGCCACCCTTGATCAGGCGGCGTGCCTCACCCTTCGACGCGGCGAGGTGCAGCGCTACCAGCGCATCGACGACGGTGATCGCACCGCTGACGCCGAAGGTCGGGAGCGTGTCGCCCGCCGAGCCTTCTTCGAACGTCCGGCGCGCGGTTTCGGCGGCACCGGCCGCGGCATCGGCACCGCGACACATCGCGGTCGCTTCGTTGGCGAGGATTTTCTTCGCCTCGTTGATCTCGGCACCCTGCAACGCTTCCAGCCGGGCGATCTCGTCAAGGGGCAGGTCGGTGAACAGGCGCAGGAAGCGGCCGACATCGCGGTCGTCGGTGTTGCGCCAGAATTGCCAGTAATCGAAATGCGGCAGCTGGTCCTCGTGCAGCCAGACCGCACCCGACATGGTCTTGCCCATCTTGCCACCGTCGGCCGTGGTGATCAGCGGGGTCGTGACGCCATAGACCTCGGTGCCGTCCATCCGCCGGGCAAGTTCGATGCCGTTGACGATGTTCCCCCACTGATCGCTGCCGCCCATTTGCAGGCGACAGCCATGACGCTGCGACAATTCGCGGAAGTCGTAGGCCTGCAGGATCATGTAGTTGAATTCGAGGAACGACAGCGACTGTTCGCGATCGAGCCGCAACTTCACCGAATCGAACGACAGCATCCGGTTGACCGAGAAATGCTGCCCGACCTCGCGCAGGAACGGGATATATTCGAGCGCGTCGAGCCAGTCGGCATTGTCGACCATCATCGCATCCGACGCGCCGTCGCCAAAGGTCAGGAAGCGTTCGAAAATGCGCTTGATCGACGCGACGTTGGCCGAGATGCCGTCCTCGGCCAACAGCTTGCGCGCTTCGTCCTTGAAGCTGGGATCGCCGATCTTGCCGGTGCCGCCGCCCATCAGCACGATCGGCTTGTGTCCGGCCTGCTGCATCCGGCGCAGCAACATGATCTGCACGAGGCTGCCGACATGCAGCGACGGTGCGGTGGGATCGAAGCCGATATAGCCCGGCACGACCTGCCGGTTCGCCAGCGCGTCGAGGCCGGCGGCATCGGTCAGCTGATGGATATAGCCCCGTTCGGACAGGGTGCGCAGCAGGTCGGACGTGTATGCGGTCATGCGGGCCGTGTAGCGTCGCCACCGCACCAAAGTCCACGGATCTCGACTTCGCGCTTGCCGGGATGGTGGTATGAAGCGTGTATGGGGGCGGGATGAACGCCCTGCGGAGAAGTCCATGCTTGCGATCGGTCTGATGTCTGGAACCTCGCTCGACGGGATCGACGCGGCGCTGCTCGAAACCGATGGCGAGAGCGACGTGCGACCGGTGGCATTCGTCGGGACGCCGTACAGCGATGAGGACCGCGCGGCGTTGTCCGCCGCGACCGAGCTGGCGCTGCTGTTCAACGATCCGGGCGAGCATCCGTTGATCGAGCGGGCCGAGACGTTGCTGACGCGTACCCATGCCGCCGCCGTCGCCGCGCTGCTGGAACAGGCGGGGATCGAGGCGCGGGCGGTCGATGTGATCGGCTTCCATGGCCAGACGGTTGCCCATCGTCCCGACAAGGGCTGGACATGGCAGCTGGGCGACGGCGCGGCACTGGCGGCGGCAACTGGGATCGATGTCGTCGCCGATCTGCGCGTCGACGATGTGCGGGCTGGCGGACAGGGCGCGCCGTTGCTGCCGGTCTATCATGCCGCGCGGGCGGCTGGGATGGCGCGGCCGGTCGCGGTGCTGAACCTCGGCGGAGTCGGCAACATCACCTATGTCGGTGACGGCGACGACCTGGTCGCGTTCGACACCGGCCCGGCCAATGGTCTGGTCGATAGCTGGGTCGAGGCGGAAAGCGGCGCACGCTTTGACGAAGGCGGCGCGCTGGCCGCGTCGGGACAGGTCGATGCGGCGGTGCTGACCGCCATGCTCGACCATCCGTTCTTCGACTTGGCCGTACCGAAATCGCTCGACCGGCATGACTTCACGATCCAGCCGGCGCGGGGACTGTCGGCGGCGGACGGGGCGGCGACGCTGACCGCGTTCACCGCCGCCTGCGTCGCCGAGGCGATCGACCGGCTGCCGGCACGACCGACGCGGCTGATTGTCGGCGGGGGCGGACGGCATAATGCGGTGATGCTGCGGATGATCGCCGAGCGCGCCGGTGTCGTCGTCGAGCCGAGCGACGCCCATGGCTGGGACGGCGACGCACTGGAGGCCGAGGGGTTCGCGTATCTGGCGGTGCGGTCGCTCAGAGGATTGCCGATCACCTTTCCGGGGACGACGGGGGTTCCCGCGCCGCTGACCGGCGGCACCCTGTACCGGGCGACGCGGGCGGGGCTGGCGTTGCGGGTCGTGACCGCCTAACCGGACGCGATGCTCACCGGCCTGATTTTCGCGACCGAAGAAGCCGAACACCAGCCGGGCGTGCTGGCGGCAACCCTGCCGTTCGGCGGTATGAGCCTGATCGAATATCAGGCACGACTGTTGATCGCGGCGGGCGCGGCGCAATTGCTGGTCGCGGTCGGGCGGATGACGCCCGCGCTGGCGGCGGCGGTCAATCGCATCGGGCGGCGCGGGACGACCGTCGATATCGTGCGATCGGCCGAGGAAGCGAAGGCGAAGGCGCATCCGCTGGCCGTCATCGTCGCGCTGGCCGACGGGCTGGTCACGACCGACGCGGTCGTCGCCAACATGGCGCTGGAGCCGGCCGACACGCTGCTGGTCACCCCGACCGGCGACGCGACATCGGTCGAGCGGGTCGATTCGGGGCATTGCTGGGCCGGGGTCGCGACGCTGTCGGTCGATCGGCTGGAGGACGCCGCCCGGCTGCCGCGCGAATATGATTTCCAGTCGACGTTGCTGCGCGTCGCGACACAGGCGCGCGCGAAGCACGTCCTGCTGCCGGCCAAGGCTGCGCGGTCGGGGCATGGCGTCGAGCGCGATGCCGGCACGCTGGAGGTGCGCAGCAAGGACGTGCTGGCGTCGCTGGCCGAACAGCGCACCGGATGGATCGACCGGTTCGTCTTCACGCCGGTCACGCGGCTGGTCCTGCCGTTGCTGGTCCGGCGCAAGGTGCCCGATGTCGCGGTCGGTATCGCCGGCGGCGTGCTCGGACTTTTCGGATTGGCCGCGATCCCATTTTGGGACGTCGGCGGCGCGGCGGTCCTTCTGTTCATGGCGATGGTGCTGCTGTCGGCGGGTTCGCTGCTCGGCTGGCTGCGCGGCGAGGACGGTCATGCCGCCCTGCAGGAACGTGGGCTGGAAGTGCTTGGAGTAGCGGGAATCCTTGGGATAGGGATGGTCCAGTCGCTGATCGTGTCGGCGGGGACGGCGGCGGTCCTCGCGCTGACGGGGGTCGTCGTGACGATCCTGACACGGGGGATTCCGGCATCGCGACCGCCCTGGGCGGCGACGGCGGCGACAGCTTTGGTACTGGTCGCGCCGTTCGCACTGGCTGGAATCGTGACGGCGGGGCTGGCATTGGTCGCCGTTCATGCAGGCGTCACGCTTGCACATGCTATCGAACATTTGCGGCGTCAGGCTTAGGATCGCCTTAACCGCCATTGGTTAATGCGAGTACCATGTCCGACGATCTGCTCGATACCCGCGATGCCGATGCTTCCGCTGCTTATCTGCTCGACCATGTCGCGGCGGCAGAGCGCGCCGGCCATCGCCGATTGCGCGCGGCCTCCGATCATTTTCACCTGCCCGTCGACGCCCGGATCGACGATCGCACGGCGGCGCGGCTCGACGCGACGATGCGCGCGACCGTCGCCAGCGTCGAGGCAGAGATCCGCGACCATGCCGCGAGGCTGCTCATCTCACGCGGGCAGGCGGAGGTGGCGCAGGGGCTGCGGATGGTGCCGTCGACCTTCGGCCGCGTCCGGCGGGCCGGGCTGTTCCGCGATCCGGCACTGTTCGGCGAGTTGTTCGCCCGCGTCCGGCTCGACACGATCGCCCGCGCGCTGCCGACGATGGTGATCGAGGTCGGGGACCGGCCGACGATGATCGCACGGCTGGCACAGGCGAGCGACCGGCTGGTCTCCGCCGCCGCGATCGCGATGCTGGCGGCGCAGGCGCGGCGCGGGTCGGTGATCGATGGCGGTGTCGCGGCAGTCGATCTGGTCCGGCCGCTGCATGCCCGGATCGCATGGTGGGTCGCGGCGGCGCTGCGCGAGTCGGTGCCGGCGGGCGAGGCGATCGGTGCGCTCGACGCCGCGCTGGCCGAAGCGGTGCGCCGCGCGATCGATATGCAGGGCGAACTCGTGCCGCTGGAGATCGCGGCGATGCGGCTGGCGCAGGCGATCGATGCACAGGGTGAGGAAGTGCCCGCGCTGTTGACCGAGGCGATCGGCGACGGGCGGCTGGTGCTGTTCGTCGCGTTCATCGCGCGGGCGAGCGGGCTGGCATTCGACCGGGTCCGCGATCTGGTGATCGACACCGACGGCGCGCGGCTGTGGGTCGTGCTGCGGGCGCTGGCCACCGATCGAGCGACGATCGCGCGGATCGGCTTTGCCCTGACCGAGGCCGAGCCGCTGCGCGATATCGAACAATTCGCCGACCGGATCGACAGTATCATGGCGGTAACGCCCGAAGCGGCGCGCGTGGCACTTGCCCCGATGGCGCTGGATGCGGAATATCATGCTGCGATGTTGGCGTTGGGATCTGCTGAGTGATCGATATGCGGTTAGGCGCGGCGCCCGCCATCGGGCGGCTGTCGGCGGACGGGCTGTTGCTCGACGCCGAACCGCGGCTGGCCGATCTGAATCGCCGGGCCGGCGGCGGGCAGGGGCGGGCGGTCGCGGTACCGCAGATCGCCGCGCTGGTGCGGCTGGTCCGGCGGCTGGGCATTCCGCTGACCCGGGCGATCGTTGCCGCCGATGGCGATGACGACGTGACACTGACCGTGCGCGCCGAACCCGACGAGCTCGGCATCCGGCTGGAGGTCAGCGGCTGGCAGGCGGGCGCGCCGTGGGAGGCGGTCCACGCCCCGCGCCGGGCCGCCGATTTCCTGCGCGCCGATGCCGACTGGATGTGGACGACCGATGCGGCGCTGCACCTGACCCATGTATCGGATCAGGCCGGGGACCGGTTCGGGTTCGATTCGCAGACGGTGCTGGGGCAACCGATCACCCGCCTGTTTTCGTTGAGCGACGATGGCGAGGGCGGGTTTCCGATTCTGGGGGCGCTGGCGTCGCAGGCGCGGTTCGAGGGGCAGGAAGCGGGTATTCGCGGCACCCGGCACCGGGTCCGGCTGTCGGCGGTGCCGCGGATCGACGCGCGCGGTCAGTTCGCCGGGTTCGACGGCGCGGTCCATGCGATCGATCCGCCGCCACCGGCCCCCTTCACGACGCCCGCGGGCGAGCCGAACACCGACCTGCCCGACGGGTTCAGCCGGCGGATCGGGCGGGCGCTGCGCCATCCGCTGGGGCGGATCATCGCCAATGCCGACAGCATGTCGGCGCAGGCCGATGGTCCGTTGCGCGACGACTATGTCGCCTATGCCGCCGATATCGCCAGTGCCGGCCGCCACCTGATGGGGTTGGTCGACGATCTGGAGGATCTGTCGGCGATCGAGCGGACCGATTTCGAGGTCGCGGACGAGGCGATCGACCTCGCCGATGTCGCGCGACGGGCGGCGGGATTGCTGGCGGTGCGGGCGGTGCAGGGCAATGTCCGCATCGACCGGCCCTCGTTCGACGATTCGCTGCCCGCGCATGGTGAGTTCCGTCGGGTGTTGCAGGTGATGGTCAACCTGATCGGCAATGCGGTGCGGTATTCGCCGCCGACCGGTACAGTGTGGATCCGGCTGGAGCGCGATGGCGACAATGCCTGCGTGATCGTCGCCGATCAGGGCAAGGGCATCGCCGCCGCCGATCACGAGCGCATCTTCGCCAAGTTCGGCCGGGTCGACCCGACCGAGGCGGGGGGCAGCGGCCTTGGTCTCTATATCGCGCGGCGGCTGGCACGGGCGATGGGCGGCGACATCCTGGTCGACAGTGCGCCGGGACAGGGTGCGCGGTTCGTGCTGGTGCTGCCGGGGCGGTTCGACGCGCCGGCACCGCAATACGCGCAACCGCGCGTTTCCAAACAGCCGCCACTTTCGCGGTCGCTTCGTCCGCGTTCGATGCTATCACCCGCGCCATGGGACGCAGGTCGGATCACAGCCGCGCGGAGATCGAACGCATGCTGCTGGTCGAGGGGCACCGGCATCTGGCCGAGGTCGGGTTCGCACGGTTTTCGGCGCGTGAGGTCGCCAAACGGATCGGCTATTCGATCGGTACGCTCTACAACGTCTTCGGCAGTTACGACCGGTTCGTCGTCGCGCTGAACACGCGGACCTTCGGCATCTGGGCCAGGGATCTGGAGGCGATGCTGGCGGCGAGCGGCGGCGACCGCATCCGCTGTCTGGTCGAAAGCTATTTCGCGTTCGCGCGCACGAACCGCAATCTGTGGCTGGCGATCTACGACCATCATCTGCCCGACGATTTCGTATTGCCGGACGAGGATCACCGGCAGCGCGGCGAACTTACCCGGATCGTCATACGGGAGATCGCGGCGGTGCTGCCGGCGGAAACGGCACCGGAAGTGCCGCACCTCGCCCGCTCGCTGGTGGCGACGGTCCACGGCCATTGCATGTTCGACCTGACCGGCAGTTTCGCGCTGATGGGCGAGGCGCAGCCGGTCGAGATGGCGCTGGCCCGCGTGCGCGAGACGCTGGCCATCGCGTCAGGCGAAGGCCGCCTCGGTTAGCGCACGGAACCGTGCGAAGGCGGCACGGGCGGCATCGATCATCCGCGCCTCCTCCGCATCGGTCATCGCCGCATCGTCGATCACGGCGGTGAAGCGTCGCCAGTGCGCGGCGCGACCATTGGGATGGCCGGCAAGATGGCGCGCGCCATGGTCGGAGTCGAAGCCTATACGCTGCGCCGCCTTGATCAGGAACGCCGCGCCCAGCGACGATCCTTCGGCGACGTAGAGCCAGCCGAGCGCGGCGGGCAGGTCGGCCGGCACCGGATCGGCATCGGGCAGCGCGGGTGGCGGGAGTGCGACGTCGCGCAGATCGGCGGCGATCGCGGCGGAGCGATCACGCTCGGCCAGATCGGGGATCAGCGCCCGCAGCGCCGGTTCGGTGTGGAGCGGGGCGAGCGCGTCATGAAACGCCTGCTGCACCCGCAGGAACCGGATATAGCGTTCGGGCGCGGCGAAGGGATCGAGCGCCATGATCCGCGCATCGAGCCGGTCGTGCAGGTCGGTGGTCGCAGCCTTCAGACGCTGCGATCGGGTGGGGGGCACGGGGGTGGACACGCGGGCGCTCTAGCGGTTTCCCCGCGCCGGGGATAGCGACCCGCTTCGGTACGAAGCGGGCCGTGTCCGGTCGGACGGTCCCTTAGAACAGCCCGTCGTCGTCCTCGTCTTCCTCGATGACCGCGCTTGCGACGGCGAAGCCGGGGGGGACGTTGGCGGCGTGGATGTCGCGTTCCTGCGCCATGGTATAGAGCGTAGCGATCTGCGGCAGCAGCGTGCCGAGCGTGGCCAGCGTGTCGTCGGACAGGTCGGGAGACAGCGTGCTGGCCGACAGTACGATCGCCGCCTGTCGCATCGTCGCGCCAAGCGCCAGTTCGGCACCGATTTCGTCGCCGGTGATGGTCAACAGCTCGATCAACTGCCGGGCATCGTCGCCGCCTTCGCGGACCGCCATGTCGGTGCGCTGGCACCCCTCGCGGATGACGGTCAGCGCCTGGGCCAGCTTGGCGCCCATGTCGCCCCCGATGCTATTGTCGCGCTTGGTGGCGAGCGCGGCGTTGACCTCGGCCAGTTCGTGGATCGGCTGGCCGATGCCGCGCATCGCGTTGCCGAGCGAATGGGCATAGATGTCCACCTCTCCCGCGACGACCGACACCGCCTTGCCCAGATCACCATGGCGGCGGCACAGCAGGCGGGTGTTGGTGGCGATGTCCTGTACGTTGAACTGGACGCGCTGAAGATGTTCGAGGCGACCGGTCAGTTCGTCGACCGTTTCGGTGATGAGGCCCAGCATCGATGCCGAACGCTGGTCGGCCTCCTGCAACTGTCCGGTGAGGATCGCGATCTCGCCGACCGCCTGGTCGATCTGCATCAGGAACGGGCGGCCGTTGCTGCCGCCATCGTCCTCGATCAGGGTCAGCAGCCCGTGGGTGTCGGGCTGCAATGCCTTGAGCGACGCGACCAGCAGCGATGCGTCGCGGTCGAAATCGACCGAACTCGCCTCCAGCAACGCGGCGAGCAGATGGTGGACGACGCCGGTGACTTCCTCCTGCACCGGTTCGGCAAGCGTCAGCCCGTCGAGCAGTTGCAGCGCCGAGACGACATGTTCCACCCGCTGGCGGGTGCTGTCGCCGACCTGCAACGCGCCCAGCATGGTCGCGACGCGGCCCTGCACGGTGCGGGCGATCGACGCCACTTCGCGCGCCATGGCGGCGACATTACCCAGATGGCCGTGCAGTGCGTCGGCGTCGTGGGTCAGCCGCTTGGGCACGGCCGGCAGGATCTTCTTCGCCTCGGTCGCGAGCAGGCGGCCGGCCTGCTGCACGCTGCCGACGCTGCCCGACAATTCCTTGAGCTTGGCGAGGAAGCCTTCGAGGTGTTCCTCGCCCGCCGCCAGCCGCTGGCCCATGTCGTTGACGAAGCCGACGAACGCGGGCTCGCCCGAGGCGGCGATCTTGATGTTCATGCCATAGATGTGCAGCACGCGCAGCGCCTGCCGCATGTCCATCACATGGTCGCGCAGCACGCGCGAGGCGGTGCCAATGCGCGCCATGTCCGCTTCGCGTTCGGCCTGTACCGCCGGCAGCGCGTCGAGCTGTGCGGCGACGTCCTTCAGGCTGGTGACAGCGATACCCGCGACGCTTTCGTCGAGCGCCCCGGTCACCCCCTCGATCGAGGTGATGATGCGGTCGATCGTGTCGATCGCAGTCGCGAGCGTCGTGCCGGCGCGGACGAAGCGCGCGTCCATGCTCGCCGCCATCAGGGCGAGCATCCGCTTCAGATCGGCTGCCTCGATCGTCATCGCCTGAGCCGTGTCGATCCGTAAATGCTGCATCACGTGGGTCCTAGGCGAGAGGGCGGCTGGGGGCGGTGGCAGCGATCATCGCGCCGTGGCCATCAGCAATTCGCGGGCGATATTATGAAGCGGTACGACCCGATCGGCGGCACCGCGCGCGATCGCTTCCTTGGGCATGCCGAACACGATCGAGGTCGCTTCGTCCTGTGCGAAAGTGCGGGCACCGGCCTGCTTCATTTCGAGCAGGCCGCGAGCGCCGTCGTCGCCCATGCCGGTCATGATGATCCCGACCGCGTTCGACCCGGCGTTGCGCGCGGCCGACCGGAACAACACGTCGACCGACGGGCGATGGCGCGAGACCAGCGGCCCTTCGCGGACCGCCACGACATAGCGGGCACCCTGCCGTTCGAGCAGGGTATGGCGCAGGCCGCCGGGCGCGATCAGCACATGGCCGCGCATCACCGTATCGCCGTCTTCGGCCTCCTTCACATCGACCTGGCACAGGCCGTTCAGCCGTTTCGCGAAGGCGCGGGTGAAGCTTTCGGGCATATGCTGGACGATGACGATACCGGGCGAGTTGGCGGGCAGTGCCTCCAGCACCTCGCGCAGGGCCTCGGTCCCGCCGGTCGACGCGCCGATGCACACGACCATTTCGGTCGTGCGGCTCATCGCGCGGCCGGTGGGCGGCGGCAGGACGGCATCGGCGGTGAGCTTTTCAGGGGGCGAACTGATGCGGCCCGATGCGCTGCGCGACCGCAGCCGGGCGCGGGCCGCACCCTTCACCGTGTCGCGGATGCGCATCTTGGAATCGTTCAGGTGATCGGCGACGCCCAAGCGCGGTTTCAGGATCACGTCGACCGCGCCGGCTTCCAGTGCATGCAGCAGCGTTTCCGACCCTTCCTCGACCAGGGACGAGCACATCACCACGGGAATCGGCTTCTGGCTCATGAGCTTGCGCAGGAACGTCACGCCGTCCATGCGCGGCATTTCGACGTCGAGGGTGATGACGTCGGGTATTTCCTCCTGAATGTACCGCGCGGCGGCAAAGGGATCGGCGGCAGCGGCGATCACCTCGATCTCGGGATCTTCGTTCAGGATGGCGGTCATCGCCTGGCGCACGCTGGCGCTGTCGTCGATCACAAGGACGCGGATCTTGGCCATGCTCAGTCCTTCATGAAAACGGTGTAGGAAACGGTCGAGACCGGCAGGTCCATGCCGGCGATCGATTCCGAATGACCAAGGAACAGGTAGCCGCCGGGACGCAGGCAGTCGCACAGCCGGCGCACCACCTTTTCCTGCGTCTCCTTGTCAAAATAGATCAGCACGTTGCGACAGAAGATGATGTCCATCGGCGAACCGACCGGGTAGCTGGCATCCATCAGGTTCAGCCGGGCGAAACCGATCGCGGAGCGTAGCGCAGGGACGATCCGTGCCTGGTTCGACCGACGGTCGCGCGACGTGGCGACATAGCGTTGCCGCAGGGCCGCCGGCACCGGTTCGATGAGCTCCGCCGGATAGATGCCGCGCCGCGCGGTTTCGAGCACGGCGGTATCGATGTCGGTGGCGAGGATGCCGTAATCCACCCCGCTCTTCTGCGCGAACTGGTCCAGCACCATCGCCATCGTGTACGGTTCGGCCCCGGTCGAACAGGCGGCGCTCCACGCCCGGATGCGGCGCTGGCCGGTATCGGCCAGGGTCGGCAGCGCGGTCTGCGCCATGAAGTCGAAATGGCCGGGTTCACGGAAGAAGTCGGTCTTGTTCGTCGTCACCGCATTGATGAGGTGGGTCATCTCGTCGGGGTGCGCGCTGCCGTCGAACAGATGATCGCAATAGGCATCCAGCGTGTCGATAGCGACCTCGCGCATCCGCCGTTGCAACCGGCCCTGCAACATGGTCGCCTTGCTGGGGGGCATCTTGATCCCCGTCTTATCGAAGATCAGCGCCGACAGCCGCGCGAATTTAAGGGGGCTCAGTCGATCCTGTTCGGGAGACAGGGCGGGCAGTGCGGACATCGGGCAGGTTCCAATCGATCGACGTGGGGGCGACGGTCACGTCGTCAGCTCCGGGGGCGGGCAAGGCGCAGGGCGGCGGTTATGCCGCCCGGCTGAAATCGGCGTCTTCGGCATCGCTGCCGCCCTGCGACAGATCGAGTGCGAAGCCACGGACGCGGGACTGCTGCTCGGCGATGTTGCCGGCACGCGCCTTGACCGGCGCCTTGGGAGTCTTCGCCTTGCCCTTGGCCGGTGCACGCCGCGCGGGAGCCGTCGCCACGGTCGCCGGTGCCTTCGCCGGGCCATCGGCCCGTTGGAAGAAGGCGATGCTGGTCTGCAGTTCCTCCGCCTCGCCCGCCAGTTCGTCGGCGGTCGACGAAATCTGGTCCGATGCCGATGCGTTCTGCTGCGTTACCTGATCCAGCTGTTGCAGCGCCTGGTTGATCTGCGACGCGCCGATGTCCTGTTCGCGGCACGCCGCGCTGATCTCGGACACCAGTTCGGCGGTGCGACGGATGTCGGGGACCAGCTTGGTCAGCATCTCGCCCGCCTGGCCGGCGGCCTTGACCGTGTCGGACGAGACGGCGTTGATCTCGGCGGCGGCACTCTGGCTGCGTTCGGCGAGCTTGCGGACTTCGGATGCGACGACCGCGAACCCGCGACCATGTTCGCCGGCCCGTGCCGCCTCGACCGCGGCGTTCAGCGCCAGCAGGTCGGTCTGCCGTGCAATTTCCTGCACGATGCCGATCTTTTCGGCGATGGTGCGCATCGCGGAGACGGCGCGGTCGACCGCAAGGCCGCTGGCCTCGGCGTCCTTCGACGACTGGCGCGCGATCTTCTCGGTCTGTGCGGCATTGTCAGCATTCTGTTTGATGTTGGCCGCCATCTCTTCCATCGCCGCCGATGCTTCCTCGGCTGCCGCCGCCTGCTCGGTCGCGCCCTGGCTCACCTGTTCCGACGAAGCCGACAGCTGCTGGCTGCCTGCGGCGACCTGATCGGAAGCGGATGCCACCTCGTTCGCGAATTTCGACAGATTGTCGACCAGACGGTTGATGGCGTCCTTCATCCGCTGATGATCGCCCTCGCACGCGATCTCGACCCGGCCGGTCAGGTCGCCGGTGCTGACGCGGTCGAGGACGCGATTGCCCGCGGCGATCGGCAGGATGATCGCGTCGAGCATCCCGTTGATGCCGGCGATGATGGCGGCATAGTCCCCGGCGAACCGCGCGGCGTCGCCGCGTTCGTTCAGCCGACCGGCGGTTGCCGCGCCGATCAGGCGACGGATTTCACCGGAGATTTCCTTGAAATTGCTGCGCAGCGTTTCGATGGTTTCGTTGATGAAGGCTTTCTTGCCGGGGAAGGGTTCGAGCGTCGCTTCGAAATCGCCCTCGCCGAACGCCTTGAGGCAGGCCATCGCCTTTTTCTTCACCGCGATATGGCCGGCGACCATGGTATTGATGCCGATCGCCATCGTGCGGAAGTCGCCAGGGAATTTTTCGGCAGCGACCTGCACGTCGATGTCGCCGCGATCATGTTCGGCCGACATGTGGTTCATTTCGGTGATCAGCATGCGCAGATTGCCACGCAACGTTTCGATCGTGTCGTGGATGAACGCCTTCTTGCCTGGCAGGCGATCGAACGGCGCATCGAAATGGCCGTTCGCCAGCTCCCGAACGCAGCCCAGCGCCGCCTTCTTCGTATCGATATGCGCACCGACCAGCCGGTTCACCTGGCTCGCGATGTGGCCGACATCGCCGGGAAAGGCATCGGTCATCAGCATCACGTCGATGTCGCCGCGATCATGCTCCGCCAGAACATGCGTCACCGCCGCATCGAGCCGGGAAACGGGGGCGAGCGCGGCGTCGAGCAACGCGTTGACCGCCGCCAGCATGTCGCGCGCCTCGTCCGTCGCCGCATCCTCGCGCAGCCGTTGCGACAGGTCGCCGGCGGCGATGGAACGGGTCAGGGCGTGGATCTCGGCAATCGCCGTGGCGGGCCGGGCGGAACGCTTGAACTGCGCGAACATCGACATGATGGGCATCCTCTGATCTGTTTTCGGGTTTATGGGTAGATCGCCGGCCGTGTCGCATCCCGCCTTCGGATGCGACACGGTGCCGGGGTCAGGCTGCGGCGGCGAGGGTCGCGATCGCAGGGTCGTCGTTGGAAAAAATTTCCGCCGTGTCGACGATGACGACGAAGCCATCGGCTTCGCGAACCACCCCTTGGATATAGTCGGACCGCCAGCGCATCCCGACATCGGGTGCGGATTCCAGTCGGTCGCGTTCGAAGGTCGCGACCGCGATCACCCGGTCGACCACCAGACCGAGCGCGAGCGTCCGGTCGGGCAGAGCGACGTCGACGATCAACACGCGGGTGGCCAGCGTCGGTTCGACCGGCGACAGGCCGAGCCGGGTGCGCAGGTCGACCATCGGCACCCCCTGACCCCGCACATCGGTCAGGCCCAGCATCCAAGCCGGTCCGCCGGGTACGCGAAAGGCGGGCGTATAGTCGAGAATTTCGCGGACCATGGTCACGGAGACCGCGAACACCTCTTCCCCCAGGCCGAAGGTAACGACCTGCACCGGTGCCGCGCCGGTCATGCCGCGCGTCCGAAGGCGGCGTCGTCCCCGTCCGGCCCGCCCTGCATCAGGTCGAGCGCGAAGCCACGGGCGCGGGCCTGCTGGTCGGCGACCGAGTTCGCCTTGGCCTTCACCTTGGCTTTCGGTGCGGGTGCCGTCTTGGCCTTTGCGGATTTGGTCGGGGCGGGGCGCTTCGTCGCCGCGACCGAACCATCGTCGATCCGGAAGAAAGCGATGCTCGACTGCAGTTCTTCCGCCTGTCCGGCCAGTTCCTCGGAGGTCGAGGTGATCTGTTCGGAGGCCGATGCGTTCTGCTGCGTCACCTGATCGAGCTGTTGCAGCGCCTGATTGATTTGCGACGCACCGATGTCCTGTTCACGGCAGGCCGCGCTGATTTCGGACACCAGTTCGGCGGTCCGGCGGATGTCGGGGACCAGCTTGGTCAGCATCTCGCCGGCCTGCGCCGCTGCCTGCACCGTGTCGCCCGATACCGCGCTGATTTCGGCCGCCGCGGTCTGGCTGCGTNTTTGCGGACCTCCGAAGCGACGACCGCGAAGCCGCGACCATGTTCGCCGGCCCGGGCCGCTTCGACCGCTGCGTTCAGCGCGAGCAGATCGGTCTGACGGGCGATTTCCTGCACGATGCCGATCTTCTGGGCGATGGTCCGCATCGCGCCGACGGCGCGTTCGACCGCGACACCGCTGGCCTCGGCGTCCTTCGACGACTGGCGCGCGATCTTTTCGGTCTGGGCGGCATTGTCGGCATTCTGTTTGATGTTGGCCGCCATCTGCTCC
>NZ_LMLN01000028.1:157284-157387 GCF_001421915.1 Sphingomonas sp. Leaf62
TGCCGAAAGCTGCTGGCTGCCCGCCGCGACATTGTCGGCGGCGCCGCTCGCATCGCCGACCACGCCGCGCAGCCGCTCGACCATCGACACCATCGCATGGCCC
>NZ_LMLN01000028.1:157452-356648 GCF_001421915.1 Sphingomonas sp. Leaf62
TTGCGCAGGGCAACCGTCATGCGATTGACGGTATCGACCAGATCCTTGATCTCGTCGTTGCTGGTAACGGTCACTTCATTGTCGAGGTCGCCGGTAGCAACCGCGTCCAGCGCGACACTGACCCGCTTCAGACCACGCGACACGATCATGCTGATCCACAGCGCGCCACCGATGGCGATCAGGACGGCAATCACCGCCGCGGTCAGCAGCATCGTGCGAGCGCCGCTGTAGGCCGCTTCGGTCTCAGCCCGCGATTCGGCCATCTTCTCAGTGCTGCGCTGAATGAGAACGTCCAGCGACGCCGACATCTTCTTCATCAGTTCGCGCGACGTCGTCAGCGTTATACGGGCCGCGTCGGCATCGTTGTTGGCCAGTGCGAACGTCCGGATTTGAGCATTGAAGCCCTTAAATTCCTGCCAATTCGCGTCGACCTTTGCCCAGTCCGGCTTGGATCGTTCGGCAGTATTCTGGATCGCGACCGCAATCATCTGATCGAGCTGGGCGACCTTCGCGAGCGATTCCTGATCCAGCTGACGGACGAGTGTCATGTCGTCGCTCAGCACCATGTTCTTTTCGAGGCGCAGCAGTTCGTTGAGCGTAACCTTGATCGTCAGGTTGCGGTTCTGGCGCGATACCGGACCTTCGATGAGTTCGACGAAGCTCTGGTTCATCGTCGCCATCTTGGTAATGCCGATGGTAACCACCGCCAGCAGCAAGGCGATCATCACCCCAAAGGTGACGCCGAGCTTCATTTTTAACGTTGCACGCATAATTCTATCCCCCCCGGGATCAGTGAATGGAGGAAGCGACGGCGTTGTCGCGGGTGATCGACTGGAAAATCGCTGCGAGGTCGGGCAGCACGACGATATCGTCGTCGCCATGCCGGACCAGCGCCCGGACATGTTCGCGCCGCCAGCGCAGGCCGACGACCGGCGCAGTCTCGCTGCTGGTTGCCGCGAAGGTCGCGACCTCGTGCACCTTATCGGTGCGCAGGCCGATGATCGTCGGTACGCCGTCGAGTTCGATCTCGATGACGACGATCCGGCTGTCCTTGGTCGAGGCCGATACTTCCATGCCGAATGCGGGATGCAGGTCGGCCAGCGGGATAATCCGCCCGCGGAAGTTGATGACGTTGCCGACCAGCTTCGGCGCACCCGGCACCCGCGTTTCGGGCATCATGTCGAGGATTTCGCGGACCAGCACCGCTTCGAGGGCGAAGCTCTGCCCGCCGAGGTCGAAGACCAGCACTTCGAGCTGATCGTCGCTGTTCCATGGGACCAGGCCGCCGGCCTGATGGTTCTCAACCGGCTGCACGCAGCGTCTCCTCACGAGGCTGGCCGAGCGCGATGAGCTGGGCGATGTCGAGGATCAGCGCGACCTCGCCATCGCCGAGGATCGTCGCGCCGGCAAAGGTGGCGGCGTCGCGGTGGAGCGCCGACATCGGCTTGATGACCGTCTGATGGTTACCGATGATCTGGTCGACGACGAGGCCGACCCGGCCCTGCGGCGTCGATACGACCACGATCTTCTGGAACGGATCGGGGCGGGTGTCGGTGGCGAACATCTCGCGCAGGCGCAGGAACGGGACCAGCTTTTCGCGCAGCGTGATGAGGCTGCGACCGCGATGGCGCAGATCGTCCTCCAGCGACAGTTCGATGCATTCCTCGACCGCGGTCAGCGGAATGACGTAGCGGCCGGTGCCGACGCGCACGAGCAGTCCGTCGATGATCGCCAGCGTCAGCGGAATGCGCAGCGCGATCAGCGATCCTTCGCCCTCGGTCGACTGCACGTCGATCGACCCGCGTAAGCCCTCGATCGTCCGCTTCACCACGTCCATGCCGACACCTCGGCCCGACAGGCTGGTAACGGTCGCGGCGGTCGAGAAACCGGGGGCGAAGATCATCTGGAGCAGGTCGTGGTCGCTGAGCGCCTGATCCGGCTGGATCAGGCCGTTCGCCTCCGCCTTGGCACGGACGCGGGCACGGTTGATGCCACGGCCGTCGTCGCGGATGGTGATGACGACCTCGCCCCCCGCCTGATGCGCGGCGAGCTTCACCGAACCGGCGGCGGGCTTGCCGGCCGCGATCCGGTCGTCGGGCGTTTCGAGGCCATGGTCGCAGCTGTTGCGGACCAGATGGACCATCGGGTCAAACAGGCGTTCGATCACGGTCTTGTCGACTTCGGTCGCTTCGCCGGCGGTGTCGAATTCGATCGTCTTACTGGTGTCGCGCGCCAGATCGTGGATCAGGCGGCGGAAGCGCGAGAACAGCGATCCGACCGGTACCATGCGCATCACCATCATCGTGTCGCGCAATTCGCCGGCAAGCCGTTCGATTTCTTCGGAAACCGATCGCAGCACCAGATCCTGACCCCGGTTGGCGCATTGCGACAGGCGGCTCTGGGCGATGACCAGTTCGCCGACCCGGTCCATCAGCGCGTCGAGACGCCCGGCGGGGACGCGCACGCTTTCCTCCGCCTTCGCGGTCGATCGGGCGGCTGGGCTGTCGGCGGTCGGTGCGGTGGCGACCATAGAGGCGATAGCGACGATCTCCTCGGCGACCGGCGCTTCGTCGATCGAGGCCGCTTCGGCCGGCGCGTCGTCGGCGTCGTCCACGGCGAGCGGCTCGATCGACAATTCCATGTCGTCCATCACGAAGATGAAGACATCCTCGATATCGTCGCGCTTGACGTCGCCGACCAGCGTGACGTTCCAGCCGACATGGCACTCGGTCGGAACCAGTGTCGACAGCGGCGGGACCTTGTCGGTCGTGGCGACGATGGTGCAGTCGCCCAGTTCGCGCAGTTCGTCGAGCAGCATCAGCGGGTTGGTGCCGTTGGCCATCGCATCGACCGGCAAGCGGAACGCGATCTGCCACCCGGTTCTAGCGGGTGCCTTTGCGGCGGCGGGGGCGGTGCCCGACGCCTCGTCGATCGCCTGTTGCAGGCGGGCGAGGATCGCGTCGCCCTCGGCGGCGGGGGCATCGCCGTCGACCAGCGCGCGCATATGGTCCTGCGCCGACAGGATGACCGAGACGAGGCCGGCAGTGGCGGGAACCTGCCCCTTGCGGACGCGGTCGAACGCGGTTTCGCAGTGGTGGGTGAAGCCGGCGAGCGCGTCGAAGCCGAACATCGCGCCCGAGCCCTTCAGCGTATGCAGCCCGCGAAACACGGCGTTGACGAGGTCCATGTCGTCCAGCCGGTGGCCGAGGTCGAGCAACCCCTGTTCCACTTGGTCGAGCACCTCGCCGGCCTCCACGCGGAAGGCTGCGATCGGATCGTCGGCCATCACCGGCCCAGCACCTTGCGGGCGATCTTGACCAGCTGATCGGGGACGAACGGCTTGACCAGCCAGCCGGTGGCACCGGCGGCTTTGGCCTGGTTCTTCATCTCCGGATCGGATTCGGTGGTCAGGAAGATGATCGGCACCCCGGCCTGTGCCGGCTGCTTGCGCAGTTCGCGGATCATCGACAGCCCGTCCATGTTCGGCATGTTCAGATCGGTGACGATCATGTCGAACTTGGTCGCGGTCGCCTTGGCCAGGCCTTCCACACCGTCGCCGGCCTCGGTGACGGTGTAGCCGGCGCCGGACAGGGCGATGCGGATCGCCATGCGCAGGCTGGCGGAATCATCAACGGCGAGGATCGAGGCGGTCATTGCAGGGATACTCCGTGAAACCAGAAATCATGGTCGGCAGCCGGCATCGGTGCGTCGGCGAAGCCGGCACGGCGCAGCAGGGCGGTGAGCGCGTCGTTGGCGGGCGCGGCAAGGCGGACGGTGCCACCATGCAGCCGCGTCTCCGTACGCAGGCTTTCGATCAGCTGCAGGACGCTGAGGTCCGGGGCAGCCAGATCGGCGACATCGAGGACGATGTCCCCGTCCGGCGGAAGAACGCGCAGTTCATCGGCGACGGCACCGATATTGGCCATCGACAAGTTGGCGGGTACGCAAAAAGCAGAAGTCATTCGATCTTGCCCCCAGTAGAGCTGCCGATTCATCTGGCAGACGGGGATTAAGATCGATTTAAGTACGCGAGCGGACGGTAACTTTTCCGGTTAACCAACGGTAACGTTTGCGCTGTCGTCGAAATCGGAATTGTAAGGTTGTCCGTGACTTGCCGTTTCGGGCCCGTCGCAGGCAACGATCATCGACCCACGGAAAAATACGCACATGCCGATTTTTTCGGATTCGGCGCGGATCGATCGGATGCCGCGCATCGCGCCGAGTCGATGCGGCCTATCGGCCGGGCAACCGCCGTGCGATCAGGACCAGCAGGAAGCCGAGCGCGGCGACGACCGATCCGGTGACGACCCAGAGATACTGGTCGATCATGAACGAGCTGGCGGGCCAGCGGATGATGCCCATCCCCTGACCCAGCCAGAATAGTCCGACGAACGCGAGGATCGCACCAACGATCATCACCACGCGCCGGACGATACGCATCTCAGCGCTGCCCCACCGGCACGTAATCGCGCTGGGCGGGACCGGTGTAGAGCTGACGCGGACGGCCGATCTTCTGTTCGGGGTCCGAAATCATCTCGTTCCACTGCGCCACCCAGCCGACGGTGCGGGCGAGGGCGAACAGCGCGGTGAACATGGTGGTCGGGAAGCCGATCGCCGAGAGGATGACACCCGAATAGAAGTCGACGTTCGGGAACAGCTTCTTTTCGATGAAGTAATCGTCCGACAGCGCCAGTTCTTCGAGCCGCAGCGCAGTTTCGAAGACCGGATCGTTGACGCCGAGCGACTCGAACACTTCGCGCACCGTCTTCTGCATCACGGTCGCACGCGGATCGTAATTCTTGTAGACGCGGTGACCGAAGCCCATCAGGCGGAATGGATCGTCCTTGTTCTTGGCACGGGCGATATATTCCGGAATGCGTTCCGGCGTGCCAATCTCGCGCAGCATGTTGAGCGCGGCTTCGTTGGCTCCGCCATGCGCCGGACCCCACAGGCAGGCGATCCCGGCGGCCATGCAGGCGAACGGGTTGGCCCCCGACGAACCGGCCAGACGCACGGTCGAGGTCGACGCATTCTGTTCGTGATCGGCATGCAGGATGAAGATGCGGTCCAGCGCCTTTTCGACGACCGGGTTCACTTCATACTTCTCGGCCGGCACGCCGAAGGTCATCTTCAGGAAGTTGCCGGTGTAGCTGAGCGAATTGTCGGGATACTGGAACGGCTGCCCGACGCTGTACTTGTACGCCATTGCCGCGATCGTCGGCATCTTGGCGATCAGACGATGCGACGCGATCGTCCGCTGGGTCGGGTCGGTGATGTCGGTCGAATCATGGTAGAATGCCGACAGCGCGCCGACGACGCCGCACATGATCGCCATCGGGTGCGCGTCCCGACGGAACCCGCGATAGAAGGTCGCGAGCTGTTCGTGCAGCATCGTGTGGCGGGTGATCGTGTTGGTAAAGTTACCCAGTTCGTCGCCCGACGGCAGTTCGCCGTTCAGCAGCAGATAGGCGACTTCCATGAACGACGATTCTTCGGCCAGCTGCCCGATCGGATAGCCGCGGTGCAGCAGCACGCCTTCGTCGCCATCGATATAGGTCAGTGCCGAATCGCAGCTGGCGGTCGACGTGAAGCCCGGATCGTAGGTGAACGCGCCGGTCTGCGCATACAGCTTGCGGATATCGACGACGTCGGGGCCGATGGTGCCCGATCGCACCGGAAATGCGACGTCCTTGCCCGCGACCTGCAGTTTAGCGTTATCGGCCATCTGGCGTCTCCTGTTAGGTTATGCGGCCGGTTTGGCCTTCTGGTCTTCGATGCGGCCGAGGCTCTCTTCGCGGCCCAGCAGGGCGAGCACGTCGAAAATCCCCGGTGAGGTGCGCGAACCCGTCAGCGCGGCGCGAAGCGGTTGCGCGGCGGCACCCAGCTTCAACCCCGCTGCCTCCGCCACTTCGCGTACCGCAGCTTCGATCGTCTCCGTATCCCATGCTGCGAGTGCGTCAAGCTTGGCGTGCAGCTGCGTCAGGATCGCCAGTGCCTCGGGCGTCAGCAGCGTGATGGCACCGTCATCCATCGCCAGCGGGCGCGACCTGAAGAAGAAAGCGGCATTGGCGGCCAGTTCGTTGATGTCGGCGGCGCGGACCTTCAACACCGGCATGGCGCGCTGCAACAGGTCGCGGTCGATTCCGTCGGGCAACCGCTCCGCGACCAGCGCGGTCAGGCGGGCATCGTCGGCCTCGCGGATGTAATGGCCGTTCAGGTTCAACAGCTTCTTCGTATCGAAACGGGACGGCGATCGGCCGACGCCCGACAGGTCGAACACCTCGGTCGCACGCTCGCGGCTGATGATCTCCTCGTCGCCATGGCCCCAGCCGAGACGCAGCAGATAGTTGTTCAGCGCCTCGGGCAGGACGCCAAGTTCGTCGCGATAGGCCTCCACGCCCAGCGCACCGTGCCGCTTCGACAGCTTGGCACCGTCCGCACCGTGGATCAGCGGCACATGGGCATAGACCGGATCGGGCCAGCCGCCCTCGACTGCGTCCATCGCGCGGATCAGCGCGAGCTGGCGGAAGGCGTTGTTAAGGTGATCGTCGCCACGAATGACGTGCGTCACGCCCATGTCGTGATCGTCGACGACGACCGCGAGCATATAGGTCGGCGTACCGTCCGATCGAAGCAGCACGAAATCGTCGAGTTCGGCATTGGCGACGGTGACGTCGCCCTGCACCTGATCGGCGATCGTGACCGACCCCTCCTTGGGTGCCTTCAGCCGGACGACGAACGGCGCGCCTGCGGGGGCGTCCTCGGGCGCACGGTCGCGCCAACGGCCGTCGTAGCGGATCGGCCTGCCGGCGGCGCGCTGTTCCTCGCGCAGCGCCGTCAGTTCCTCAGGGCTGGCATAGCAGCGATAGGCATGGCCGGCGTCGAGCAACTGGTGTGCGACGGCGGCATGGCGATCGGCGCGTGCAAACTGGAACACGGCGTCGCCGTCCCAGTCGAGGCCGAGCCAGCGCATCCCCTCAAGGATCGCGTCGATCGCCGGCTGGGTCGACCGCGCGCGATCGGTATCCTCGATCCGCAGCAGGAAACGACCGCCATGGCGACGGGCATAGAGCCAGTTGAACAGCGCGGTGCGTGCGCCGCCGATGTGGAGAAAGCCGGTCGGTGACGGCGCGAAACGGGTGACGACAGGCGTCGCGGAAGTGGTTGCGCCCAAGCGCGGATGCTCCCAGAAATCGGGTGGAACAGATATGGCAAACTCAGCCGCGAACGCCCCTAGCATGGCACCCCGCCTGCTTCAAACCACGTACGTCGGGGCCGGGTTCCTCGCCGCGCTGGAACGCTTTGCCGAGGCCGAGCGGGGGCAATTGCCGCTGTGGATGCCGGTTGCGCTTGGGATGGGGATCACGGCGTGGTTCGTGCTGCCGGGGCTGGCGGCGTGGGCGGCGGTGCTGTTGGCCGGGCTGGCGGTGGCGCTGGCCGGACTGGTCCTGCCATGGGGGACGCGGACGGCGCGGGCGATCACCATCGGCGGATTGCTGGCGATGTTCGGCTGCGGATTGATCTGGTGGCGCGCGGAGCGGGTCGCGGCACCGGTGCTGGCCCGGCCGGTCGTCGCGGCGTTCGAGGCGCGGGTCGAGCGGGTCGAGCCGCTCCCGGCGCGCGAACTGGTGCGGCTGACGCTGCGTCCGGACGTAGCCGCGCGACTGCCGCCGGTGGTGCGGGTGAATATCGCCGAGGATGATCTACCCCCCGGGGTCGTACCGGGGAGCCGGCTATCGCTCCGCGCCCGTCTGATGCCGCCACCGACTGCGGCACTGCCCGGTGCCTATGACTTTGCGCGGACCGCGTGGTTTCAGGGGATCGGCGCGACCGGGCGCGGCTTCGCGCCGATCCGGGTCGTCGCGCCGGGCGATCCGGGCAATGCCGCGCTGCGTTCGACGCTGACCGGCCATATCGTCGCGCGCGTCGATGGCAGCGAGGGCGGGATCGCCGCCGCGTTCGTGACCGGCGACCGCGGCTCGATCGCCGAAGCCGATGCCGAAGCGATGCGGCGCTCGGGCCTTGCCCATCTGCTGTCGATCAGCGGACTGCACGTGACGGCGGTGGTCGTCGGTACGATGACGCTGGTACTGAAACTGCTGGCGCTGTTCCCGCCGATCGCGCTGCGGTGTCGGCTGCCGGTCGTGGCGGCGGGGGCGGGGGCCATGGCCGCGCTGGCCTATACCTGGCTGTCGGGCGCGGACGTACCGACGGTGCGATCGTGTATCGCCGCGCTGCTGGTGCTGGCCGCGCTGTCGCTGGGGCGGGAGGCGATCACGTTGCGGCTGATCGCGACGGGCGCGTTGCTGGTGCTGCTGGTCCTTCCCGAATCGCTGGCGGGTCCGAGTTTCCAGCTGAGTTTCGCCGCCGTCACCGCGATCGTCGCGCTGCACGAACATCCCCGCGTCCGTCGCTGGTTCCTGCAACGCGACGAAGCGGTCTGGCGGCGGTTCGCGCGCAGTCTCGGATCGCTGCTGCTGACCGGCCTGCTGGTCGAGGCGGCGTTGATGCCGATCGGCCTGTATCATTTCCACAAGGCCGGGCTGTACGGCGCGCTCGCCAATATCGTGGCGATCCCGCGGACGACCTTCGTCACCATGCCGTTGGAGGCGCTGGCGCTGCTGCTCGATCTCGGCGGACTGGGCGCGCCGGCATGGTGGGCGGTCGAGCAGTCGCTGGCGCTGCTGCTGTGGATCGCCCGGACGGTGGCGGCGGCGCCGGGGTCGGTCGCGGCGTTGCCGGCGATGCCCGACGGTGCGTTCGCGTTGATGGTGGCAGGCGGCCTGTGGATCGCATTGTGGCGCACGGCCATCCGGCGCTGGGGTCTGGTGCCGCTGGTGATCGGCGCGCTCTGGGCGTTGGCGACGCCCGCACCCGACCTGCTGGTGACCGGCGACGGACGGCATTTGGCGCTGGCGACGCCGGCTGGCGGCATGGCGATCCTGCGCGACCGGGCGGGCGACTATGTCCGATCGACGCTGGGCGAAGGCGGCGGTGTCGAGGGTGAATTGCCGCCGCTATCGGATCAGCCGGGCGTCAAATGCAGCGCCGACCTGTGCATCGCCACCCGGCAGGCGGGCGACCGGCGCTGGACGATCGTCGCCACCCGCAGCGGCTATTCAGTGCCCTGGGCGGAACTGGTCGCCGCCTGTCGCCACGCTCACATCGCCGTCAGCGACCGGCGTCTGCCTGCTGCCTGTACCCCGCGCTGGTTGAAGCTCGACCGGACGACGCTCGCCCGCACCGGCGGAGTGGCAATATCGCTGGCCGACGCACGGGTGACGACGGTGCGCGGCGGCGGGCAGCATCCCTGGGAGGTGCCGCAGACGATCGCCCCGCCGCGTCCGCCCTATCGCGAACGGCGGAACGGGCGGAAGGGCGGGGTCTCCGACGCCTTGCGATGATCGTTGATCGCGACGCGCGCGCAGACGAAGGCGAACCACGCGATCAGCATCCCGCCGAGGACGAACGCCCATGGCATCGGCAGCTTCGGGGCGAACAGCGCGAGGATCGGCAGCAATGCCGCCGACCGCACCACGGCGCTCCGCCCGGTCCAGTTCCGCCCGATCATCGTTAGTTAGAGCCGCGGCAGCGTCACGCCGCGCTGACCCATATATTTGCCCGCACGGTCGGCATAGCTGGTCCCGCACGGCTGGTCGCCCTTCAGGAACAGGAACTGACACGCGCCTTCATTGGCGTAGATCTTGGCGGGCAGCGGCGTCGTGTTGGAAAATTCCAGCGTAACATGCCCCTCCCATTCCGGCTCCAGCGGGGTCACGTTCACGATGATGCCGCAGCGGGCATAGGTCGATTTGCCTAGACAGATGACCAGCACGTCGCGCGGCACCCGGAAATATTCGACCGTGCGCGCAAGGGCAAAGCTGTTGGGCGGGATGATGCAAACGTCGGTCTTGCGATCGACGAAGCTGTTCTGCGCAAAGTCCTTCGGGTCGACCACCGCCGAGTCGACGTTCGTGAAGATCTTGAACTCGTCCGACACGCGCGCGTCATAGCCATAGGACGACAGGCCATAGCTGATGCAGCCCTCGCGCCGCTGCGATTCGACGAAGGGCTCGATCATCCCCGTCGCCAGCGCGGTTTCGCGAATCCAGTGATCCGACAGGATCGTCATATCATGCCCTCTTGCTGCTGGCCGCTCCATTGCCGGATCGCGGGGGCAGGGCAAGCGGCTTATACCCGACCTGTTGACCGCGTTCAGCCGATCCCGAGATCGGCCGGTCCGAAGGCGTCGGGCAATAGCTCCGACAGGCGGTAGGTCCGCATCGCATCGCCCTCCGCCGCGCCGCAATGGACCGGCAGGTCGCGGCCGCCCATCTGCGCCGCTTCGTTGATGACCTGTCGGCAGCGGCCGCACGGGCTGACCGGCGTGGTGCCGGTGGCGCGGCCGTCCGCGTCCATCGCCCCGCCGATCACGCCGATCGCGACGATCTGGCGCAGGCGGCCGGCGGCGGAGGCGGTTGCGATCGCGACGGTCTCGGCGCAGAGCGACAGGCCGTAGCTGGCATTTTCGAAATTGGCGCCGGTGACGATCGATCCGTCGTCCATCAACAGCGCTGCCCCCACCGCAAAGCGTGAATAGGGTGCGTGCGCGTTGGCGGCGGCAGCGCGCGCGGCGTCGATCAGGGCGGCGGGATCGGTCATTGGGCGGCTACACTCCACGCGACGGGACGCGCGACGCCATCGAACCGCCGTGCCGGGTTCGCCTGCCACATCCGCCACGGCTGCGCCAGATATGCGGGTTCGAAGAAGCGCCGCTGCGCCCAGAGCGGACGGACGATCGCCGCGCTGACGCGATATTCGTCCTCGAACGCCGGCGAAATGCGCAGCATCATCGGCCGGCCGTCATGATATTCGGCGGGAGCCAGAAAGCCGCGGATCGCCGTCAGCACCTGCGCCCGCGTCGGGCGGGTGGCGCAGTCGTCGGCGAAGTCGAGCGCCAGCGTCGCGGGCAGGGCGTCGGCGGCGCGCGGCACGGTGGTCAGATAGGCGGTGACCTGATCGGCGGTCGGCTCGCACAGTGAAAAGACGTGCAGCGCGCCCTGTCGCAGCCCGGCAGAATGCGCGCCGTTCCAGTTCGTCTCGAACGCTGCATCGCGCTGCGTCCCCTGCGATGCCGTGACATAGGCAAAGTCCGCCCCGCGCGCGCGGGCGGTCGGCCAGTCGATCGCGCCGTCCGCCGCCGAGACCGTCAGGCCCTGCACCGGAAACCGGGCGCGTTCGGGCGTCCAGCCGAACGACCATCGCCACGCGAACAGCGCGACGAGCGCCAGCACCGCCAGCGCGACGAGAATCGACTTGAATCGCATCAGCCCTTGATATGCAGCACGCAGATCAGGGTGAAGAGCCGGCGGGCGGTATCGAAATCGATCTCGACCTTGCCGTCCAGCCGCTCGCGCAGCGCCTCGGCCGCTTCGTTGTGGATGCCGCGCCGGGCCATGTCGATCGTCTCGATCTCATGCGGGGTCGCCTGTCGGATGGCTTTGTAATAACTGTCGCAGATCGCGAAATAGTCCCGGATCGGGCGGCGCAGGCGCGCCATGCCCAGCACCAGCGTCTCGATCAGGCTGCCGTCCTCGCGTGCGATATCGATCGCCAGTCGCCCTTCGGGCACCGATAGTGCGATGCGATACGGACCGGCATAATTGTCGGGCGACACACGGGCCGGGGCAAAGTGATTCGCCTCCAGCAGATCGAAGATCGCGATCCGTCGTTCCTGCTCGATATCGGCGCTGCGCCACAGGATCGTGCGCTCGTCGAGGGTGACGTCGATGATCCGGGGATCGGCCATGGCCTCCTGTCGCCGCTTCGTGGCGTGGCGTCCACCGCAAAATGCGCTGTCAACCGGTTGAGCGTAAGCCTCAGGTCTGGGAGAAGGGGCGATGGCCACTGTTCACAGCATCGGCGGGGGTACTCCCCCGCAACCACCACGCGTGCCCCACAATGTCGACGCGGAGGCGGCGTTGCTCGGCGCGATGCTGATCGACAATGGCCTTGCCGACGACATGGTCGAGCGGCTGGACACCGAACATTTCTATGATCCCGCCCATGCGCGCATCTTCGAACGCGTCCGCGATGTGCGCCGCACCGGCATGATCGCCAGCCCCGTGACGTTGCGGCCGATGTTCGACAATGACGAATTGCTGGCGGCGCGCGGCGGCACTCAATATCTGGTCGAGATCACCGGCAGCAATGCCAGCCTGATCGGTGCGCGCCAGTTTGCGCAGCAGATCTACGACCTTGCCCAGTTGCGCGCGCTGATCACCGTCGGGCGGACGCTGGTCGAAAACGCCACCGACACCTCGACCGAGGTCGATCCCAAGAAGCAGATCGAGGCCGCCGAGGAAGCACTGTTCAAGGTCGCGGCCGAAGGGAACACGACCAATGCGGTGAAGTCGTTCGCGCAGGCGACGACGATGGCGGTCCGCATGGCCGAACGCGCGATGAATTCGGGCGGCGGTCTGTCGGGCGTCACCACCGGGCTCGATTCGATCAACGGCCGGATCGGCGGCATGCATCACAGCGATCTCATCATCCTTGCCGGCCGCCCCGGCATGGGAAAGACGTCGCTCGCCACCAACATCGCCTTCAACGCAGCGCAGCGCTACATGGACGATCAGCGCGCCGGCATGGAAAAGGGCAAGTCGGTCGGGGCCAAGGTCGCGTTCTTTTCGCTGGAAATGTCCGCCGATCAGCTGGCGACGCGTATCATGGCGGAGCAGGCGTCGATCAGTTCCGAAGCGCTGCGCATGGGCAAGATCCGCAAGGAGGATTTCACCCGCCTCGCCAACGCCGCCGCCGATCTCGAACAGCTGCCGCTCTATATCGACGATACCGCCGGCCTCACGATTTCGGGGCTGCACACCCGCGTCCGCCGGTTGCAGCGCAAGCTGGACGGCGAACTGGGGCTGGTCGTGGTCGACTATCTTCAGCTGTTGCAGGGATCGGGCAAGGGCAGCGACAACCGCGTGCAGGAAATCTCGGAGATTTCGCGCGGATTGAAGACACTGGCCAAGGATATCGGCGTGCCGGTGATGGCATTGTCGCAGTTGTCGCGTGCCGTCGAACAGCGTGAGGACAAGCGGCCGCAATTGTCCGATCTTCGTGAATCCGGCTCGATCGAGCAGGACGCCGACATGGTCTGGTTCGTGTACCGCGAAGACTATTATGTTGCGGCCAAGGAGCCGAAGCGCCCGCGCGACGGAGACGATGCGAAGGTGTTCGAGGACCATGCCAAATGGGCGATGGATATGGAACGGGTCTATGGCCTCGCCGAGCTCATCATCGCCAAGCAGCGCCACGGTGCGACGGGCAAGGTCACGCTGAAGTTCGAGCCGCAGATAACCAAGTTCAGCGACTATGCCGGCAGCGGGTTCAGCGGCCTCGACGAATGACCGGCCGGTCCTGACGCGGCAAAAAAAGGGGAAGGGCCGGTGGCACCTCCCCCGATTTGTTGATGGCGTTCGCGTCAGATGCGGAACAGGGCGCCCACCACGATACGGCGATCGTTCAGGAAGCTGAACCGGTCGTACCTCTGGCCATCGGTGTCGATGATGCCATATGCCTTGCTCTTCGTGTCGAGGATATTGGCGATCGATCCGCGGATCTGAAGGTTGCCGATATTGAACTTCAGCGACGCGTCGAGGAAGCCGGCGTCCTCCGCGTAGATCGGGTTGCCCGTCACATAGTCGCGATACGTCAGCAGATACGACGAGCGCCAGTTATAGGCGAGACGCGCCTCGACCACCTTGTCCTGATAGATCGCGACCGCGTTGGCGATGTGCTTGGACTGGCCGAGCAGGTCGCTGACGCCCCAGCGGAACACCTGCGTCACATCGTCCGGCACCCCGTCGCCATTGGCGTCGGCACCGTTGCCCGGCGGTGTCGTGGTCGCATCGATGAAGGTGTAGTTCGCCTGTACGCCGAGATGCTTCAACGGCCCCGGCAGGAAGTCGAAGAACTGCTGATACCCGACCTCGACGCCCTTCACCTTGGCTTTCGCCTGATTGACCGCGCCGTTGTAGACGATGTTCAGGGTCTTGCCGTCGAGGGTCGTCGTTCCCAGCGACAGGTCGCCGTTGGTGATGATGTTCGACAGGCTCTTGTAGAAGCCCGCGACCGACAGATAGCCGCCCTTGAAATACCATTCGTACGAAAGGTCGAAGCTGTCGGCGGTCGTCGGCTTCAGGAACGGGTTGCCGCGGCTGACGCGGATTTCGCTGGCCGAGACATCCTGCGCACCGCGATCCACGCCGAATAGCGGATCGTTCCGGTCGGTGATCTGGTCGTACCGGGTGGTGGTGGTGGTGACCACATACTCCTGTGATGCGCGCAGATCCTGCACGTTCGGCCGGCTCAACCCCTTGCTGTAGCCGAAGCGGAACAGCATCTCACGGTTCAGGTTGAACTTCATGTTGAACGACGGGAGCCAGCGTTCGTCGACGAGGTTGAGCGTGGTCGGGATCGCGGCCTGCTCTGCATAGGCAACTGCCTGCGGCGCGAAGTCGCGAATGTCGTCGCGGCTTTCGGCGTCGTCGGTGCGCAGGCGCTTACCGGTATCCGGGTCGAACGTGTATTGGCAATTCTGCTGCCCCGGACCGCCGGTAAGGCTGCAGGACGGCAGATCGGGGTTGAACGGCCGGAATGCCTGGAAGCCCGACGATTGCAGCTCGGTACGGACGTACCGCACGCCGATATTGCCGTCGATCGACATGCCTCCGTCGAAATCATGTTTGAAATCGACGCGGACATAGGCGTTCTTCGTCCGCTCTGTGATGTCCGACGTATCCTCCGGACGATAGACGCCCTGGCCGAAGCGCGTGCCGTTATCGGTGCCGCGCGGGACCCAGCTACCCAGTGTCGCCAGCTGTGGTTCGCTGGCGATATATTTGCGAAACGCGGAATAGTCGTTGAGGATATTCTGGTTCACGAAGACGAAGTCGGTGTTGCTGCCCTGTATGACGCCGTCGCCACGGAAGAAGTCCTTGAAGCTGACCGCTTCAAAACCCTTGTTCGGGTTCTGGAACGTGCCGGCGATGCCATAGCCACCTGCCCATGCCGGCGCGATCGCACCCCAGTTCAGCGCCATTTCCGAATTGACCTGGCTGCGTTCGGCGAAACGGGCACCGAACTTCACGCTGTCGAACCAGCCGGCAAGGCCGTCCGCGCCCGACACGTCGTAGCTCAGGTCGCCACGCAGCGAGTACAGGTCGC
This sequence comes from Sphingomonas sp. Leaf62, assembly GCF_001421915.1. Taxonomy (NCBI): domain Bacteria; kingdom Pseudomonadati; phylum Pseudomonadota; class Alphaproteobacteria; order Sphingomonadales; family Sphingomonadaceae; genus Sphingomonas; species Sphingomonas sp. Leaf62. The sequence goes on from NZ_LMLN01000028.1 coordinate 172,684, forward strand.
CTTCGCCGTTCTGGAACTGGTCGGCGGCGAACTGGAAATTGGCACCGTTGAAGTCGCTTGAACTGGTCGGCGTCGGAATGAACACGCCCGGCGTGGTGATGACGCCGTTGGTGGTGACCGGATCACGGTCGCCAGAAAAGCGCGTATTGCCAGGATTGAAGCGGTGCGTGGGATCGATGAAGAATTCGACGCGCGGGTGATCGAGGTCCGGCTTCACCGAATAGTTGAAGTAGCTGTTCATGCCACCCCAGATCTGCCGCTGTCGGGCATCGGCCTTCGTATACTGACCGTCCACCGTCACGAACAACCGCTCGCTCGCGGTCCATTTCAGGTTCAGGCTGAAGTCTTCGGTGGTCGCTTCTTCCTGCTTGCCGACGCCGAGCATGCCGATGTCGCGGCCGCGCGCACCGGTCCATGAATCGTTGTTGCTGGTGACGAGGCCCGATTCCATCAGGCCGCCCTGTACCGGATACAGGGTTTCGCAATCGCCGGGGGCGACCGGACGACCGCCGGGGCCGCTGCACATGGGCAGCCCGCTGGAACCCCAGTTCTTGTTCAGCTGCATGTTCTGGACGCCGATCTGGACGCCGCCATTATGGTCGGGGAACCATTCCAGCGTCCGTTCGGTGCTGTTGATCTTGGTTTCGACGCGGATATACTTGAACGTCGCCTGCAGGCTGTCGTTGCGCCACTGCACCGCGCCGTAATAGCTGATGCGGTCGCGATCGAAGTCGGTGTTGCGGAGCTGGAAGCCGGGCGTGATGCCGACGATGCGCGACGGATCGGCACCGATGAATTCATTCGTCCGGTTGTCGTCGTTGAAGTTGCCGGTTTCGGGGACGTTGCCGTTGGCGTCGAGGACGCGCGGGATCGGTGGGCTCTGCTGCCAGCCGTTGATCCGCGAATCGAGCCGCGAGCGCGAATAGGAACCGAGGATGCCGATTTCACCGATGCCGGTTTTCCAGCGCTTGCCCGCGGTGATGCTCCCCTGCGGCGACCATTTTTCGCGAAGGTCGGAAAACGTGCCGTCGAACGCGACGACGAACAGATCCTTCTTGCTGTCAAAGGGTTCGAGCGTGCGCAGGTTGATCGTGCCGCCGATGCCGCCTTCGATCAGGTCGGCGCTCTGGTTCTTGTAGACGTCGACGCCCCCGACCAGCTCGGGCGGAATGCTGGAGAAGTCGAGCGAGCGACCACCATTGGCGGAGAACGCGTCACGACCGTTGAATTCCGAACGCACGAAGCCGAGGCCGCGCACAAGGTTGCCGCGGCCTTCGGGGGATGGAAAGTCGGGGCTGCCGCCATTGGTCGGGAACCGCGAGATGGTCACGCCCGGAATACGACCGATCGCTTCGGCGACCGAAAGGTCGGGCAGCGTCGCAATGTCCGATGCGGTGATCGAATCGACGAAGGTCGATGAGCGGCGCTTGATTTCCTTGGCTGATTCGAGCGCGGCGCGGATGCCGGTAACAACGATTTCACCCTCGGGGGTCGCATCCTGCGCATTTGCCAGCGGCGAGGGAACCTTCTCTTCGGGCGGCGTGATCGCCGTCTGGGCGAAGCCAGCCGCCGGTGTCAGCGCCAATGTCAGCGCCGAGGTCGCCATCAGCAACCGTTTGGCTGAGCGCGACGGATACGCGAGTACCTGCATCTTCATCAATCAATCCCCTCCCTGTGCGGCGTCTTTGCGCGCCGCCTGGTGTCCCCTGTGCCCAATCCTTGCTGCTCGTTGTCGTTTCTCGATACGACGCGGCTGGCAATGGTGGGGCAACGATCGGACGCATAAAGGATTCGATTTACCCCGGCAAGATAGCGGTAACATATTTGGCCGACATCGTTGACAATTGTCCGCCAGCGACGCTTTCTTTGTCGATAAGAATAACATTACGTATACAATGCGTGCTGCATCGCAGCGAAATACGGTGGTAACTGTGCGAAATCTTGTGCGGCGTGTCGTGACTGTTGAAGAGGACGGTAGAATGGCGGATTTCGGGGAAACCAGGTCAGGCGCAGCGTGAGCGGACGGGAGGAGATCGAACGGGTCTGTATCGTCGGTGGCGGTACCGCCGGGTGGATGACCGCCGCTGCGCTTGCGAACAGGCTGCAGGGTCTGGGCGTCCGGGTACAATTGATCGAATCGGACGAAATCGGAACGGTCGGGGTGGGCGAGGCGACGCTGCCGCACATCCGGGCGTTCAATACGACGCTCGGTATCGCGGAAGCGGACCTGATGCGGGCGACCGAGGCGACGTACAAGCTGGGCATCGAGTTTTGCGACTGGGGTCGAATCGGCGACCGCTACATCCATCCGTTCGGCAATTACGGACCGACCGACGACAGTATCCCGTTCTACCATCAATGGCTGCGACTGCGCGAACTGGGCGATGCGACCCGGCTGGACGAATATTCGTTCCCGGTGATCGCCGCCGAACACAACCGCTTCCGCCATCCGGGCAGCGACGTACGGCAGGTCGAATCGAGCTTCGGCTATGCCTATCAGTTCGACGCCTCGCTCTATGCCCGCTTCCTGCGCCGCTATGCCGAGACACGCGGCGTCGAGCGGATCGAGGGCAAGGTGGTCGACGTCGCGCTGCACGGTGAGAATGGTCACGTCCGCAACGTGACGCTGGCCGATGGGCGGGTGCTGGACGCCAATCTGTTCGTCGACTGCTCGGGGTTTCGTGGGCTTCTGATCGAAGGGGCGCTTCAGTCGGGCTATGACGACTGGAGCAACTGGCTGCCGTGCAACCGGGCGGTCGCGGTACCGACCGACAGTCGCGGACCGCTCGGCCCCTATACCCGCGCGACGGCACGGACGGCGGGGTGGCAGTGGCGGATTCCGTTGCAGCACCGGGTCGGCAACGGTCATGTCTATTGCAGCAGCTTCCTTTCCGACGACGATGCGCAGGACCAGCTGATCGCCAATCTCGACGCGCCGATGCAGGCCGAGCCGCGACGGCTGCGCTTTACGACGGGGCGACGGCGCGATTTCTGGAAGCGCAACGTCGTCGCGATCGGGCTGGCCAGCGGGTTCCTCGAACCGCTTGAATCGACGTCGATCCATCTGATTCAGGATGGCATCACCGAATTGCTGGCGCTGTTCCCGACACGCCGCTTCGATGCGGGCGATATCGCCGAATATAACCGGCGGATGGCGCTGCATTTCGAACGGGTGCGCGACTTCCTGTTGCTCCACTATGTCGCGACCGAGCGCGAAGACAGCGAGATGTGGCGGCATTTCCGCGCGCTGACCCTGCCCGACAGTTTGCAGGCGAAGATCGATGCGTGGCTGACGCGCGGCTATGTCGTACCCTATCAGTTCGGATTGTTCCTGCCGCCCAGTTGGGTGGCGGTGATGCTGGGGCAGAGGCTGATGCCGAAGGGATATGATCCGCGCGTGCTGGCGCAGGACGACGCGACGATCGCGGCGCGGGCGGCGGCGCTGCGGCGTGCGGTGGCGCAGGCGGTGCAGGCCACGCCCGATCATGCCGCCTATATCCGTCAATCGCCGGCCGCGGCCGGTCTGGCGGCCTGACGCACGATGCAGGCGTTGGAAACCTCTGCAAAGGTCGGACGCATAATGGTGTGCGGCAGCGGGCTGGCCGCCGAGATGACCGTGGCGACGCTGGCGGCGCAACTGCCGCCGCAGGTTGCGATCGTGCGCGTCGATGCAGGCGACCAGCGGGCGAGCGACCTGTTCTATGGCAGCGTGACCGCGCCGTCGGCCTATGCCTTCAACCTGTCGGCCGGGGTCGACGAGCGGCGACTGATCCTGACGAGCGATACGAGCTTTTCCTGGGGAACGCGCTATGCCGATTGGGGCGGGCGCGGCTGGATGCAGGGATTTGCGCTGCCGTTTCCGGTGATCGACGGGGTGCAGCTGCATCAGTATCTGGCGCTGGTCGGGGTGGACGCGATCACGCCCTATGTCGCCGGGATACAGGCGGCGCGGCGCGGGGTGTTCGTGCATCCGCCGCGCGACGGCGACGGCCAGCACCCGTTGGTGCGCGCCGAATATGGCTATCAATTCGACCCGGTCGATTATGCCGCGCTGTTCGTCGCGGCGGTGCCGGCGGGGCGGGTCGAGCGGGTCGGCGGTACGGTCGTCGGTGTCGAGGTTGCGGACGGTGCGATCGCGGGCGTGCGGCTGGATGATGGCCGGCTGCTGACTGCCGACCTGTATGTCGATGGCAGCGGCCCGGCGGCGGTATTGCTGTCGGCACTTGCGCCGGACTGGCAGGGGACGCGACGGATCGCGCTGGCGGTCGAGGACGATGCCGGCACCGACGAAACGCCGCTGCGGACGGTGCGGGCGACGCCCGATGGCTGGCAGAGCGAGACCCCGTTGAAAGGGCGCGTCCGGCGGATGCGGGTGTCGGCGGCGGGTACCGGTGACGTCGCGGCGACGATCGGTCGACGGTCGCACGGCTGGGTCGGCAATTGCGTCGGCATCGGACAGGCGGCGGCGGTGGTGGAACCGCTGACGCCGGCACCGATGCTGCTGCTGGAACGCGATATCGAACGGCTGCTGACGCTGATCCCGACGCGGGCTGACATGGGTGTAGAAGCTCGCGAATATGATCGCCGGTTCGCCGACGATCACGACCATGCCGACCTGTTCCAGCGCGCGTTCTTCACCGCCGAAGGACTGCCGGATGGCCCCTATTGGCAGGCGGCGACGGCGGAACCGGTGCCGGAGAAGCTGGCGCGCAAGCTGACGATGTTCGCCGATCGCGGGGTGCTGGTTGCCTATGACCTCGAACCCTTTCACCCGGAGGACTGGACGATCCTGCATCTCGGGCTGGGATCGCGGCCCCGGCGGCACGACCGGCTGGCCGATCGTGCCGATCCGGGTCGCGTGCGGCAATATCTGTCGACCATGGAGCGCGACATCGAACAGGCGGTGGCGAAGCTGCCGCCCGCGCGCATCTATCGCGCGCAACTCGAACAATATCTGAAGCGGGGAATGGTATGAGCGCGCCGCTGTTGCGCCGGATCGTGATCGTCGGCGGCGGATCGGCGGGGTGGATGACCGCCGCCGCGCTGTCGAGCCTGCTCGATCCGAAGGACGTCGCGATCACGCTGGTCGAATCCGACGCGATCGGCACGGTCGGGGTGGGCGAGGCGACGATCCCCGACATCCTCGCCTTCAACCAGATGCTGGGCGTCAACGAGGCCGAGTTCATGGCCGCAACGCAGGCGACGTTCAAACTGGGCATCGAGTTCGTCGACTGGGGTGCCAGGGGCGATCGCTATGTCCATCCCTTCGGCCAGCATGGTGTCGACATGCAGGGGATCGACTTCCACCAATATTGGCTGCGCGCCCGCGAGAATGGCGCGCCGCAACCGATCGAGGAATACAGCCTGTGCGCGGTAGCGGCACGGGCTGGCAGGTTCGCGCTGCCCGACCCGAACCCCCGATCGGTGCTGTCGCAGATCCGCTATGCCTATCATTTCGACGCGACGCTCTATGCGCGGTTCCTGCGCCGCTATGCCGAGAAGCGCGGCGTCGTCCGTATCGAGGGGATCGTCGGTGCGGTCGGGCAGGGGGCGGATGGCGCGATCACCGGCCTGACCCTTGCCGACGGACGCGTGGTCGCGGGCGATTTCTTCTTCGACTGCACCGGGTTCCGGGCGCTGCTCGCGGGCGAGACGCTGGGCAGCGGGTTCGTCGACTGGAGCCACTGGCTGCCGTGCGATACCGCGCTGGCGGTGCCGAGCGAACATGCCGGGCCGCCGACCCCCTACACCCGCGCGACCGCGCGCGATGCCGGCTGGCAATGGCGCATCCCGACGCAGCGACGCGTCGGCAACGGCCATATCTTTGCCAGCGCCTTCACGACCGAGGAAGCGGCGAGTGCGACGCTGCTGGCCGGTCTCGATGCGCCCGCGCTTGCCGATCCGCGTCGCATCCGGTTCAGGGCGGGATGTCGCGAGACCTTCTGGTCGGGCAACTGCATTGCGATCGGGCTGGCGGCGGGGTTTCTCGAACCGCTCGAATCGACGTCGATCTATCTGATTCAGGAGGGGATCAGCCGGTTCATCTCGCTGTTCCCGCGCGGCGACATTCCGGAAATCCTGCGCACCGAATATAACCGCCATATGCGCACCGAGTTCGAACAGGTGCGCGACTTCATCATCCTGCATTATGCAGCGACCACGCGCGACGATACGCCGTTCTGGAACCATTGCCGCACCATGCGACTGCCCGATACGCTGCTCCACAAGATCGAACTGTTCCGCGAAACCGGACGCGTGTTCCGTTACAATGACGAGCTGTTCACCCGGCCGAGCTGGGTCGCGGTGATGCTGGGGCAGGGGATCGTGCCGACAGCGTCCGACCCGATCGTCGCGACGCTGCCCGAACGGGATGTCGCGCGCAGCCTCGCGTCGATGCGCGACGCGATGGCGGCAGCGGTCGCGCGGATGCCGACCCATGGCGACTTCCTCGCCCGCTACTGCCCGGCACAGGCGATGGCGGCATGAGTGACGCGAACATCCGCAACGTCGTCATCGTCGGTGGCGGCACGGCGGGATGGATGGCGGCGGCGGCGCTGTCGCACATGCTGGCCGGCAGCGGCATGGCGATCCGCGTCGTCGAATCCGAAGCGATCGGCACGGTCGGGGTCGGTGAGGCGACGATCCCGCACATCCAGTATTTCAATCGCCTGCTCGGCATCGACGAGGATGATTTCGTCCGCCGGACCTGCGCGACGTTCAAGCTGGGCATCGAATTCGTCGATTGGGGGCAGATCGGCGAGCGCTATATCCACCCCTTCGGCACCTATGGGCAGGAGATGGAGGGCATCCATTTCCACCATTTCTGGTATCGCCATGCGCAGGCGGGCGGCGCATTGCCGCTCGATCGCTTCAGCATCGGCGTCGGTGCGGCGCGGGCGGGCAAGTTCATGCGGCCCGATCCGTCGCGGCGCGGGTCGCCGCTGGCCGGGATCAGCTATGCGTTTCAGTTCGACGCCGCGCTCTATGCCAAGTATCTTCGCGAACGGGCCGAAGCGGCGGGCGTGGTGCGGACCGAGGGGCGGATCGTCGATGTCGCACTGAACGGTGCGAACGGCCATGTCGATCATGTCGTGCTTGACGATGGCAGCAGCGTCGCGGGCGACCTGTTCATCGACTGCTCGGGCTTTCGCGGGCTGTTGATCGAAGGCGCGTTGAACGCCGGCTATGACGACTGGCGCGAATGGCTGCCGTGCGATCGGGCGGTGGCGCGGCCCTGCGCCCGCGTCGGCGATCCGACGCCCTATACCCGCGCGACCGCGACCAGCGTCGGCTGGCGTTGGCGCATCCCGCTCCAGTCGCGCACCGGCAATGGCCATGTCTATTGTTCGGACTATGTCGACGACGACACGGCGCTGGCGATGCTGAACGACGGTCTAGACGGTGCACCGCTGGCGGACCCGAACTTCCTGCGCTTCACGGCGGGGGTGCGCCGCAAGGCGTGGGATCGGAATGTCGTCGCGCTGGGGCTGGCGGCGGGGTTTCTCGAACCGCTCGAATCGACGTCGATTCATCTGATCCAGACCGGGATTGCGCGGCTGCTGACCAACTTCCCCGATCGGTCGTTCAATCAGCCGGATATCGATTATTACAATCGGCGCACGCGGTTGGAGTATGAACAGGTCCGCGACTTCTTGATTCTGCATTACAAGGCGACGGCCCGCAACGACAGCCCGCTCTGGCGTCGCTGCCGCGACATGGCGATCCCGGCGTCGCTCGAGGAACGCATCGCGATCTTCCGCGAAAATGCGCGGCTGTACCGGCACGACAACGAACTGTTCAGCGAGACGAGCTGGCTGGCGGTGCTGCACGGGCAGAATATCCACCCGAAGCGGCATCATCCGATCGCCGACATCTTGTCACAGGACGAACTCGATCGCCGCATGACCCATATCGCCGGGGCGATGGACGCGGGGGTGCGGGCGATGCCCGACCATATGGCGTTCATCGACCGGTTTTGTCGCAGTCCGTCCTAACGACGCAAATCGTCGATCAGGTAATGCTTCACCTGCTGCGCCCTGTCGGGCGTCATCTCGCCCAGCGCGCCGCGACCGGCGGCCGGAAGGTGGGTGACCGCGTCATGGCCCGCACCGAAGACATAATGGTCGAACCACGTCCGCCATATGTCGCGCTCGCGCTCGGGCAGGTCGCGGATGCTCATCACCGCGTGCATCAGCGTGCGGAAGGGAGACCCCTGCCAATCGCGCGGTGTCAGGGCCCACCAATAGTTGGTGAGGACGTTGATCGGCGACAGTCCCTCGACCTGATGCCACCACATATAGGGGATGTAGATCGCATCGCCGGGTTCGAGTTCGGCCTCCAGTGCGGTTTCCAGCGCCTCGGCATAGCGCGGATAGCGTTCGAGGTCGGGATTGCGCAGGTCGACCATGCTGACCGGCGGCCCGGCAAAGGTGAAGTCGAACGGCCCGACATACAGGTTGCGGACTTGTTCGGGCGGGAACAGCGTGAAGCGCCGCCGTCCGCCGACCACCACCGCGACGTTTTCCGACATGTCGAAATGGGTCGACACGGTGACGCGGTTGCCGACCCATAGCCGCGCGACCGCGCCCGGACCGGTAATGCCCAGCACATTGTCGCGGGCGAAATCGGGGCAGTTTTCGGCGATCGGCACCGCGCCTGCATAGAAGGCCGGCGGCTGTTCCTCGTCCCGCACGCTCATCAGCGCGCGCAGCAATTCGCCGATCGGGGCGATCCGCTGCTGATAGTTCAGCCCGCGCATGTCGTTGCTGTACCAGAATCTGCCGTTGATCTGTGGCGGCCCCAGAAAGGCGGGGACCGGTTTGCCGAGATCGGTCGCCTCGATATAGTCGCGCAACGCTTCGTCCGACTGCCGGGCGGCCCGAACCGCCGGCCACGACGCGGCGATGCCGCGAAGGACCGCGGGCTGGCGCAGCGGCACGATCTCCGTCTCGAACCGAAGACGATCGACGTCGTGCCATTCACGGATCGGCTGAAAACTGCGCGTCATATGGAAATGCCTGCCAAAACCGTGGCGCGCCCACGCGCCGGATGTAACAGCCTGTAAATCGACGGTTTGCGGAAGTCGATGATATCGCGTCTTTACAGGGCGCGTCGACCTACCTAGCGTTGCAAACGAATTAGCAGACAATACTGCGGAGGGGTGGCTGATGGCCATAGCGGAGGGTGTCGGGCCCGTGACCGATCGATCGGTCGACGGAAGTCTGACCGCGCGGCTAAGCGCGTTGATGTTCATGCAGTTCTTCATCTGGGGAGCGTGGCAGGTCACGCTCGGCCTGGTGATGCAGACGGTCGGAATCGGCAATCTGATCGGCAACGCGTTTTCGATGGGGCCGATCGCGTCGATCGTCGGGTCGCTGCTGCTCGGCATGGTCGCGGTGCGCTATGTCGCGCCGCGCATGTTGATGGTCATCCTGCATCTGGTCGGCGGCGTGCTGCTGTACCTGCTGCCGACGCTGCTGACCCCGGAAAAGGGCGGGACGTTCGTGTGGCTGCTGCTCGGCTACATGATCCTGTATATGCCGACCGTCGGCCTTGCGAACACGATCGCGCTTAAGAGCTTCGGCGATCGGACCGACAATTTCCCGTTCGTCCGCGCGTTCGGCACGATCGGCTGGATCGCCGCCGGCCTCATCATCGGCTGGGCGGGACTGTCCGCCAGCCCGAAGATCTTCTGGGTCGCGGCGGTCGTGTCGATCGCGCTGGGCGTCTACAGCTTCACCCTGCCGGCGGTCGAGGCCGACAAGCCGCAGGGCGGCAGCGTGCTGGCGCAAGTCTTCTGCGTCGAGGCATTCGGGCTGATGCGGCAGAAGTCGTTTCTAATCTTCATCCTCTGTGCGACGCTGATCTCGGTGCCGCTGGCGATGTATTACGCCTATGCCTCGCCCTATGTCGGCGCGGCGGGGATCGAGAATGTCAGCGGGACGCTGGCGATCGGGCAGATGTCCGAACTGGTCTTCATGTTCTCGATGCCTTGGCTCTATCGCCGCTTCGGCGTGAAGCCGCTGCTGCTGGTCGGCATGGCCGCGTGGGCGCTGCGCTATGCGCTGTTCGCGATCGGTGACGGCGGGTCGGGGCTGTGGGCGATCTATCTCGGTGTCGCGCTGCACGGCGTGTGCTACGACTTCTTCTTCGTCGCCGGGGCGATCTATGTCGGCACCATCGCCACGCCGAAGGGCGTCAATGCGCAGGCGCAGGGCATGCTGACGCTGTTCACCTATGGCGTCGGGATGCTGCTCGGCTCGCAGATCGGCGCGATGATCTATGCGCAGTTGCCGGCCACGCCGACCATCGCCGACTGGCAGGGCATGTGGATCTATCCGGCGGTCGCCGCCGCAGCGATCGCGCTGCTGTTCCAATTCACGTTCCGCGACGATCGTCGCAAGGAGACGCTGGCATGACGGGAATGAAGGGGCCGGGCATTTTCCTCGCGCAGTTCATGGGCGACAAGGCACCGTTCGACACGCTGGAGAACATGGCCGAATGGGCCGCGGGCTTGGGCTATGTCGGCGTGCAGATCCCGTGCGACACGCGGCTGATCGACCTGAAGACCGCGTCGGAGAGCAAGGACTATTGCGACGATCTGCGCGGCAAGCTGGCGCAGCACGGTATCGAAGTGACCGAGCTGTCGACCCATTTGCAGGGGCAGCTGGTCGCGGTCCACCCCGCCTATGACACGCTGTTCGACGGCTTCGCGCCGCCCGAAGTGCATGGCAAGCCCGCAGAGCGGCAGGTCTGGGCGGTCGAGCAGGTCAAGATGGCGGCGAAGGCCAGCGCGAACCTTGGGCTGAAGGCGCATGCGACCTTCTCCGGTGCGCTGGCATGGCCCTATGTCTATCCGTGGCCGCAGCGGCCCGCCGGGCTGGTCGAGGAAGCGTTTGCCGAACTGGCGCGGCGCTGGACCCCGATTCTCGACGTGTTCGAGGACAATGGCGTACATTGCGCGTTCGAGGTCCATGCCGGCGAAGACCTGCACGACGGGGCGACATGGGAACGCTTCCTCGAGGCGGTGAAGGGGCACAATGCCGCGCGGCTGCTGTTCGATCCGTCGCATTACGTGCTGCAACAGCTCGATTATCTCGACTTCATCGATCGCTATCACGACCGGATTTCGTGCTTCCACGTCAAGGATGCCGAATATAATCCGACCGGGCGCTCGGGCGTTTATGGCGGCTATCAGGACTGGGTCGATCGTCCGGGGCGGTTCCGCTCGCTGGGCGACGGACAGGTCGATTTTTCGGGCGTGTTCAGCCGCATGGCGCAATATGGCTATGACGGCTGGGCGGTGCTCGAATGGGAGTGCGCGCTCAAGAACTCCGACGATGGTGCCAGCGAAGGCGCTCCGTTTATCGAAGCGCATATGATCAAGCTGACCGATCACGCCTTTGACGATTTCGCCAAGAGCGGCGTCGACCGCACGGCGATCCGCAAGCTGATGGGATTGTCGGCGGAATGAGCGGCAAGGCGTTGAAGCTGGGCATGGCCGGCGGTGGCGAGGGCGCGTTCATCGGCGCAATCCACCGCAAGGCGGCGGCGCTGGACGGCGACTGGCAGTTGGTGGCCGGCGCGTTCAGCAGTGATGCCGACCGCAACGCGCGCAGCGGTGCGTCGCTCGGGCTCGACCCGCAGCGTGTCCATGGCGATCTGAACGCGCTGATCGCCGCCGAACGCGCGCTCCCGGAGGGCGAGCGGATCGACGCGCTGGCGATCGTCACGCCGAACCACCTGCATGCGCCGATGGCGATCGCCGCACTGGAAGCGGGCATCAACGTCTTCTGCGAAAAACCGATGGCGATGAGCAGCGACGAAGCCCGCGCCATCGCCGCCGCGGCGCGCAAGAGCGGGGCGAAATTCGCGCTGGCCTTCACGTACAGCGGTTACCCGCTGGTCGAAGAGGCGCGCACCCGCGTCGCGCGCGGCGATCTAGGAAAAATCCGGCTCGTTCAGGTCGAGTATCTGCAAGGGTGGCTAAGTTTACCAATCGATGGCGAAGGCAACAAACAAGCCGAATGGCGCACCGATCCGGCGAAAGCCGGGCTGGGCGGCTGTCTGGGCGATATCGGCACCCATGCCTTTCACCTTGCCGAGCATGTCTCGGGCGTGCGGGTGAGCGAGGTGTCGGCCGACCTGACCGCGCATGTCGCCGGGCGGCGGCTCGACGACGATGTCAGCGCGCTGCTGCGCTTCGATGGCGGCGCACGCGGTACGCTGAAGGCCAGTCAGGTCGCGGCGGGTGAGGAGAATGGCCTGAAACTGCGTGTGTCGGGCGAGCTCGGCACGCTCGAATGGGCGCAGATGGAGCCGAACACGCTGACGCTGCGCTGGCTCGACCGGCCGGCCGAAGTGGTGCGGGCGGGCGGGCCGGGGCTGGCCGGATCGACCCAGGCAATGCTGCGTACGCCTTCGGGCCATCCCGAGGGCTATATCGAAGCCTTTGCCAATCTGTATCAAGGGTTTGCGGCGGCGATTCGCGGGCAGGACGAACGCTTCGTCCCCGGCCTGACCGATGGTCTGCGGACGATGAATTTTATCGAGGCGGTGATCGCGAATGCGAGCTCCGACCGAAAATGGACCCCAGTGGAAGCGGGAGAGTAAAGATGAAACTGCTGACGGGTATGGCAATCGTGGGTGCGGCCGGTGCGACCGCGCTGCTTGCCACTGCGACGCCAACCACCGCCCAGACCGCGGCACCGCCCGCGTTCAACGCCTGCAAGGCGTGCCACACGGTCAACAAGGGTGGCCGCAATGGCATCGGCCCCAATCTGTTCGGCGTGGTCGGACGGCCTGCGGCGTCGGTGCCGGGCTTCAACTATTCGCCGGCGATGAAGGCGTCAAAGTTGCGCTGGGACGCCAAGACGCTCGACGCGTATCTGACGGCACCGGCCAAGAAGGTGCCGGGTACGCGGATGCCGATCTCGACGCCCGATCCGGCGAAGCGTGCCGCCATCATCGCCTATCTGACGTCGGCCAAGTGAGCGGCGTGTCGCGGCGCACGGTCATCGCAGGGGCCGCCGCCGCGACGCTGGCCACCGGCGTACGTGCGTCGCAACGCCGCGAAGGCGGCGGCAGCAACGCTGCGCGCTTCTCGCTGAAATTCGCGCCGCACGAAGGCAGCTTCGCCAGCCGTGGCGACCGGATCGAACAGATCGCCTATGCCGCCGATCAGGGCTTCATGGCGTGGGAAGATAACGAGGCGGCCGGGCGCAGTATCGCCGAACAGACGGCGATGGCGAAGGCGCTGCAACAGCGCGGCATGACGATGGGTGTGTTCGTCGCCAGCATGCCGAAATGGGCGCAGTCGCGGCCCCTGTTGGGGGCGAACGACGGTGCCGAGCGCGAAGCGTTCCTGAACGACATCCGCGCGTCGATCGAGGTCGCCAAGCGGCTGTCGGCGACGCGGATGACGGTGGTGACCGGGTTCATGGACCCGAAGGTGCCGCAGGACATCCAGACCGCACGGGTCATCGACGTGATGCGCCGCGCGGGCGATATCGTCGCGCCGCACGACATCGCCATGGTCATGGAACCGCTGAATACGCGGACCAACCATCCCGGCGTCTATATGCAGACCGTAGCGCAGGGCTATGCCGTCGCGCGCGGTGCGAACAGTCCGGGGGTCAAGGTCCTTGCCGATCTGTATCACGAACAGATCCAGTCGGGGAATCTGATCCCGACGCTCGACAGCTGCTGGGACGAGATCGGTTATATCCAGTTCGGCGACAATCCCGGCCGCAACGAGCCGGGTACCGGCGAAATCAACTATGCCACCGTCGTCAAATGGCTGCGGAACAAGCGCTATGCCGGCGTGATCGGCATGGAACATGGCAATTCGATCAAGGGTCGGCCGGGGGAGGATGCGCTGGTCGCAGCCTATCGCCGGATCGATCACGCATGAAGGGGAGGGGATGATGAGGCTCCGTACGATAACGGTGCTCGGATCGGTGCTGACGGCGCTGGCGGGCTCGGCCGGCGCGCAGGACAAGCCGGGTTTCAGGGATACGCCGGTACTGCCGGGCGGACAGTGGAAGGTGCACGACGCCGACCGGCCGACGCCGACGGTGGTGACGCCGGCGGCACAGCCGGGCGGTGCGCCGTCCGATGCGATCGTGCTGTTCGACGGGCGCTCGACCGACGCGTGGTCCCCGAAGGGTACGCCATGGCCGGTGAAGGACGGTGTGATGACCGTACCGCCGCGGGGGCCGGGTGGCAAAGGTGGCGGCGATCTGGTGTCGAAGCAGAGCTTCGGCGACGTGCAGCTCCACCTCGAATTCCGCAGCCCCAATCCGCCGACCAAGACGTCGCAGGATCGCGGCAACAGCGGCATCTGGTTCATGCAGCGCTACGAGGTTCAGATCCTCGATGGCTATCAGAACCCGACCTATGCCGATGGCACGGTCGGCGCGGTCTATGGCTTCAAGCCGCCGCTGGTGAATGCGTCGCGCAAACCGGGCGAATGGCAGACCTATGACGTCGTGTTCGAACGGCCGCGCTTCGCCGCCGACGGGTCGCTGGTGCGACCGGCCTATGTCACCGCGATCCTGAACGGGGTAGTGGTACAAAATCATCAGGCGATGCTCGGCACGACCATCTGGCGGCAGATCGCGAAGTACGAGGCGCATGGCGACGCCGCGCCGATCCAGTTGCAGGATCATGATTCGCCGGTGTCGTTCCGCAACATCTGGGTACGACCGCTGCCCGAGAGCGCGATCGCGCAGGACCTGAAGGAGAACAGCAAATGATCGATCGCAGGACGGCCCTGGCCGGTGTCGCGGCGATGTTCGGCACCGCGCTGTACGCGCCGCTCGCGCGCGCTGTCGGTGCGCAAGGACCGGTAAGCGTGCCGACGATCAGCGATGGTCCGCCGAGCGCCGCCGTGTTCACCGCGCCGCAACGCGCGCTGATGACGGGCTTGAGCGAACGCGTCATCCCGACCACCGATACGCCGGGCGCGATCGCCGCGGGCGTGCCGGCCTATATCGAGAAGCTGCTGGCCGACTGGTCCTATCCGGCCGAGCGGGTGCCGATCGTCGCCGGGCTGGATGCGATTGAGAAGCGCAGCATGGCGGATTACAAGGTCACGGGTGCCAAGGCGACGCCGGCGCAGCAGGACGCGTTGCTGACGCTGGCGATGAAGGACCAGATTCCGGGCGGCAAGACCTTCTTCGAAGCATTCCGCCAGCTGGTCATCGCCGGCTATTATACGTCGGAAATTGGCATGACGCAGGAGCGCGAATATCTGCCGGTACCGGGCGAATATAACGGTGCCTTTCCCTATTCGCAGGTCAACAAGGTGTACAGCGCATGATCGTCAATCGCAGGCACGTCCTGGCCGGTGCAGGCGGCATCGCCGCACTCGGCGTCACCGGCATCGCACAGGCAGCCCAGATCAAGGCCGTCGGGATCCAGCTCTATACGGTGCGCGAGCTGTTCCAGAAGGACCCGGTCAAGACGCTCGGCGACCTTGCCCGTATCGGCTATAAGGAAGTCGAATATGGCGGTGGCGGCTATGATGCCATGGATCATAAACTGCTGCGGCGGACGATGGACCGGCTGGGCCTCAAGGCCCCGTCGATCCATGTGCCGTACGAAGCGTTGCTCGGCGCGTTCGACAAGCAGGTCGAAATGGCCAAGACGCTGGGTGCCGATACGGTCGTTCTGCCGTACATGGTCGACCAGCATCGCAACGAAGCCGGCTGGAATGCGGCGATGCCGAACTTCAACCGCTTCGCGCGCGACCTGCGCAAGGCCGGGCTGGGCTTCGCCTATCATAACCACGACTTCGAATTCACGGTGAAGCCGGGCGGGGTCAGCCTGTACGAGCGGTTGCTGAAGGCGACCGATCCGGCGCTGGTGAAGATCGAGCTCGACCTGTACTGGGTCGGCCATGCCGGCGAAGATGTCGGCGCATGGATCGACCGGCTCGGGCCGCGGCTATACGCGTATCACGTCAAGGACGCGCGCGCCGATGGCAGCATGACCGCGGTCGGCGCCGGCAAGACCGATTTCGCCGCGCTGTTCCGCCGTCGCGGCAGTGCCGGCGTCCGCCACTTCTATGTCGAGAATGATCAGGCGCCCGCGCCCTATCTGCCCGACGTCACCACCAGCTTCCAGACGCTCAAGGCGCTGCGCTACTAAAACGATTACCCTTGGAGGGGAAACATGGCAGTCACCAACAGGTTCGACGCGATCGTCATCGGATCGGGCGTCAGCGGCGGGTTCGCCGCCAAGGAATTGACCGAAAAGGGCCTGCGCGTCCTGATGCTCGACCGTGGCCACATGGTCGAGCATATCGAAGGCTATCCGTATGACGGCAAGCCGGCCTATGAGGTGCCGGCGCGCAATCAAATGCCCAAGCCGCTGATGGACAGCGACTATTTCATCGCCAAACATGGGTATGTATCACCGAGCAACCAATCCTTCTACAACGACGATCGGTTGAACCCCTATGCGTTCGACGAAGGCGAGAAATTCTACTGGATTCGCCCGGCGGCAGTCGGCGGAAAGTCACTGATCTGGGGGCGCTGGACGTTCCGGTGGAGCGCCGACGATTTCGAGGCGAACAAGCGCGAGGGTGTCGATGGCACGTGGCCGATCGGCTATGACGACGTCGCGCCGTGGTACAGCTATGTCGAAAAGTACATCGGCGTATCGGGATCACGTGAGAATCTGCCGTACCTGCCGGACAGCGAATTCCAGCCGGCGATGCCAATGAACGTCGCGGAAAAGTGGTTGAAGCAGGAGCTGGAAACCAAGTTTCCGGGTCGCAAGCTGATCAATAGCCGCCTGTCCAACATGACCGAGGACAAGCCGGATCAGAACCGCAGCAAGTGCCAGTTCCGTAACCAGTGCGGCAATGGCTGTTCGTTCGGTGCCTATTTCTCGACGCAGGCGGTGACGCTGCCGGCGGCACGGGCGACGGGGCGGCTGACGCTGCGGTCGGATGCGGTCGTCACGAATCTTGAATATGACGCTGCACGCAAGAAGGTAACCGGCGTCCGCTTTATCGATGCCAAGACGGGGCAGGCGGAGACGGTGCAGGCGAACCTGGTGTTCCTGTGCGCGTCGGCGATGGCTTCGACGCAGATCCTGATGAACTCGCGGATGGGCGGCGGCGGTCGCAGCCATTTCGACGCCAGCGGCACGCTGGGCCGCTATGTCATGGACCATATCTTCCGCGTCGGGGTCGAGGGCGAAATTCCCGGCATGACCGACCTGATCGAATATGGCCGGCGGCCGGGCGGAGTCTATGTCCCGCGTTTCCGCAACCTGAAGGGGGAGGAAGGCGTCGGCTTCCGTCGGGGCTATGGCTATCAGGGAAGCGCCCGGCGCGAACCGATGGCACCCGTCGGCTTCGGCAAGGACATGAAGCACGGCATGCGGCAATATGGCCCGTGGAAGTTCGGAATGGGCGCGTTCGGCGAATGCCTTCCCTATGCCGACAACCGCGTGTCGCTGCACACGAACAAGGTCGACCGGTTCGGCGTGCCGTTGATGAAGTTCGACGTGAAGTTCCGCGACAACGAGCTGAAGATGATGGCCGATTCCCGCATCGAGGGCGAGAAGATGCTGAAGGCGGCGGGCCTGACCAATGTCCGCAGCTATGAAGGCGAGCATGTCCCCGGCGACGCGATCCACGAAATGGGCGGTGCCCGCATGGGTGCCGATCCGCGCAAGTCGGTGCTGAACGGCTGGAGCCAGGCGCATGACGCGTCGAACCTTTACGTCACCGACGGCGCGCAAATGGCATCGGTATCGTGCGTCAACCCGTCGCTGACCTTCATGGCGCTGACTGCCCGTGCGGCCGACCATGCGGTGCGGACCAAGCCCTGGGCGTAAGGGGGCGGTAAGCGGCGGCCCTTTGTTCGGGTGACGTTGGAGTGTTTTGGCACGTCCGTGCCGCCAATGTCACCCCGGCACGCTCATGCCCGCGCACAGGCGGATGGTAAGGGTTACGGAAGCAACCGCTTGCTTTGCATGGCACCGTACCCCCGCCGGCGCAGGGGTACGGTGTGGATGTCGGATGTTCCTGCAGCTATCGCGGCGGCCGTAGCGGCGCGCATTCAGTCCACGTCGCCTGCCACTGATGTGCCGCCATCCGGCCGCAGTCCGAGCAGGATCAGCAACGTCCCCGCCACGCCTTCGATATCGTCCACCGCGACGTCGCGCGCTTCGATCTCGCGCGCTTCGAAGCCGTTGTTCGCGCCGAGATTGTCGAATGGGATCAGCGTCAGCGTCTCGCCGGTCCGCTCGATATCGACGCGCTTGGCCTCGCGCATGAACGTCTTGAAGTTCTTGACCGCGGCCGCGTCCTGAAACGGAATGAACTGCCGTTTCCATTGTTCGGGCGTCGGATCGGTTACACGCGCGCTCGATGCCGTCAGCGCTTCGCCGATCGCTTGAGCGATGATCGCTTTTTTGGCCGATTTGCCGAACCATCTGGGATCGGTGGCTATCGTATCGCCCGACGCGGTGCGGGAGACCGGCGCGACGATGATCCGGCCGTTGGTGAAATAGGCGACTGCCGATTGTTGCATCGCGCCGCTTTGGGCCGGAAACGGGGGCAGGGCAAGCGCGGGTCAGAAGCTCGGCAGGTTCGGATCACCGTCGGGCAGCGGCGTGTGGATGCCGCATTCGACCTTTTCCCAGCCGGCCCAGCGCCCCGAGCGCGGGTCTTCGCCCGGCTTCACGCGATTGGTGCAGGGTTGGCAGCCGATCGAGGGAAAACCTTGTTCAACCAGCGGGTGGCGCGGCAGATTGTGTTCGGCGAAGTATGCGTCGATATCGGCCGGGGTCCAGGTGATGAGCGGATTGACCTTCAACCGGCCGACCGTGTCCGACGTGTCGAGTTCGAAGCGCGGCAAGGCGGTGCGGGTCGCCGACTGGAACGCCTTGCGTCCGGTGAAGCTGGCATCGAACCCGGCCAGACCACGCGCAAGCGGTTCGACCTTGCGGATGTCGCAGCAGCCATCGGGGTCATAGGACCAGCGCAACCCGGTCGCGTCCTTTGCCGCCAGCAGCACCGGATCGGGACGCAGGTCGCGGAAATCGGTCAGGCCCAGCCGGTCGACCAGCAAGTCGCGGTACGCGAGCGTTTCGGGGAAATGCTTGCCGGTTTCGAGGAACAGCACGGGGACCGAGCGATCGACGGAGGCGATCAGGTGCAGCAGCACCGCGGATTCCGCGCCGAACGACGACACCGCCGTGACATTACCCAGCAGCTGCTCACCCAAGGCGACGGTCAGCATGTCGTGCGTCGATACGCCCTGAAAGCGTTCGTTCAGCGCCTGCGCATCGGCGGCGGTGAAGCGGGGGGCGATGTCCAGCCGGTCGCGGACGCGAATATCGGGGTCGGCATCAGCCATGACGTAATTTCCACACCGGCACCTGCCCATCGGCCGCCGATTGATAGACATGGTCATAGCGTTCCAGCGCGCGTTCGAGCGCGGCAGGATCGACCGGCGCGGCGGGCGCGAAGCTGTCGAAGCCGCAGCGACGCATCAGGGGGATTTGGTCGACCAGTACGTCGCCTTCGGCGCGCAGTTCGCCGGTATAGCCTGCTTCACGCAGGATACGTCCGGCGGAATAGCCACGGCCGTCGCGAAACTTGGGAAAGCTGACCTCGATCAGCGCCAGCCGGTCGATATGCGGCAGCAGCAGCCGGGCATCGTCGCCCGCCTCGATCCGGACGGCGGTTGCGTTCGACTGGCCGAGAAAGGCGTCGAGCGTGACGGCGGGTTCGTCATGCGCGGCGTCGTCGCGCAGGCGTAGCGGCTCGCTCATGCGGCGGCTCCTTCGTGGGGAATGCGAACGACGACCTTGATCTCGAACCGGAAGCCGGCGAGCCAAGTGACGCCAGCGGCGGTCAGCGCGGGCAGGGGGGCTTCGCCCCAATAAGCGGGGTGATGGGCGAACAGCAGCGGGAAGACTGCTTCGGGATCGGTCGTGAACAACTGTACGTCGATCACGTCCGCCGGGGTGCAGCCCGCGCCCGCCAGCACGGCAGTCAGGTTGGTAAAGGCGAGCGCGATCTCGTCCGCCAGATCGGGTTCGGGCGTGCCATCGGTCCGCGCGCCGACCTGTCCCGAGACGAACAGCAGCTCGCCGGCCCGGACGGCGGGTGAATAGCCATGTTCGGCATAAAGCGCGTGCGGTGCGGCCGGGAAAACGGCAGAACGCTTACCCATAAATGGCCTCCTTGAACGGTTCCATGCCGATCCGGCGATAGGTGTCGACGAAACGCTCGCCGGTCGCACGTTCGGCGAGATAACGGTCGGTCACCCGCTCGATCGCGTCGACTACGCCGTCCTCCGAGAAGCCGGGGCCGGTGATCTTGGCGAGCGAAACGTCCTCCGCACCCGATCCCCCGAGCAACAGCTGGAAATTCTCGGTGCCCTTCCGGTCGACGCCGAGGATGCCGATATGGCCGGCGTGGTGATGGCCGCAGGCGTTGATGCAGCCGCTGATCTTGAGCTTCAGCTCGCCCAGATCGCGCTGGCGCACCGGATCGGCAAAGCGGTCGGCGATCTTCTGCGCGAGCGGGATCGAGCGCGCGTTGGCGAGGCTGCAATAATCGAGGCCGGGGCAGGCGATGATGTCGGTGATGAGGTCGAGATTCGCCTCGGCCAGCCCGATCTCGACCAGCCGGTCGTACACCGCGCGCAGGTCGGCCGAGCGGACGTGCGGCAGGACCATGTTCTGCGCATGCGTCACGCGCAGCTCGTCGAAGCTGTAGCGCTCGCCCAGATCGGCCATCGCATCGATCTGATCGGCCGAGGCGTCGCCGGGGATGCCGCCGGCGGGTTTCAGGCTGATCGTGACGATCGTATAGCCGGCGCGCTTGTGGGCGTGGGTATTCTGGTCGAGCCATGCGGCGAAGCCGGCGTCGCTGCGATCGACGGGCGCATCGGCCGAGGTGTCGGCGAAGGCGGGGTCGGCGAAGAAGGCGGCGATGCGGTCGAACTCGGCCTGCGGCGGATCGATGCCCAGCGTCTTGATATGCGCGAATTCCTCGGCGACTTCGGCGCGATATTGGTCGACGCCGATCTCGTGGATCAGGATCTTGATCCGCGCCTTGTACATATTGTCGCGGCGGCCGTAGCGGTTGTAGACCCGCAGGCACGCTTCGAGATAGCTCATCAGGTCGCCGAGCGGCACGAAGTCGTTGACCAGCGGCGCGATCATCGGCGTGCGGCCCATGCCGCCGCCGACATAGACCTGCGCGCCGGCCACCCCGTCCTGCTCGACGATGCGCAGGCCGATGTCGTGGAGGCGCATCGCCGCGCGGTCCTCGTCAGCGGCGATGACCGCGATCTTGAACTTGCGCGGCAGGTAGCTGAATTCGGGATGGAAGGTCGACCATTGGCGTAGCAGCTCGGCCCATGGGCGCGGGTCGGTCGTCTCGTCGGCGGCGGCACCGGCGAACTGGTCGGAGCTGATGTTGCGGATGCAGTTGCCGCTGGTCTGGATGGCGTGCATCTCGACCTTGGCCAGCTTTTCGAGGATGTCGGGCGTGTCGGCCAGCTTGATCCAGTTGAACTGAAGGTTCTGACGTGTCGTGAAGTGGCCGTAGCCGCGATCATAGGTACGGGCGATGTCGGCCAGCAGCCGCATCTGCGCCGACGACAATGTGCCATAGGGGATGGCGACGCGCAGCATATAGGCGTGAAGCTGGAGATAAAGGCCGTTCATCAGCCGCAGCGGCTTGAACTGATCTTCGGTCAGATGGCCCGACAGACGGCGTTCGACCTGATCGCGGAATTCGGCGACGCGGGCATCGACGATGGACTGGTCATAGGTATCGTACTGGTACATCGCTTCTTCCTATTTCCTCCCCGGCACGGAGTATCGGGTTGACCATGCCCGGCATGGTCAAGGATCGTTCGGGGAACGATCCGACCCGATACTGGGGACCATCGCGTCGGCGATGGTGGAGGGGGTTCTCCACCAGCGCGGCGCTTGGGGACACCCCCCTCCACCAGCCTGCGGCTGGTCCCCCTCCCCATGCTGGGGAGGAGCTTGATTAGATGACCCACGCCCCGGCGTTCGGATCGGCGGGCTTGAGCGTCAGGTCGGTTCGCACCGTCGGACCCAGCGCCCGGATGCGGTCCTTGATATGCGCCGGACGGGGGCCTTCGGGCGTCGCCACCGCGTCGATCACATAGGGCACGTTGACCCGCCGTGCCGCTTCCTCGACCGAGGCGATGCGTTCGCCGTCCTCGCCGACATCGGCGGCATCCTCGACATGGCGCGACCAGTCGCGGCCGGTCCACCACGTCACATCGCCGCTGGCAAGGTCGTTTCCGGTCAGTAGCTTCATGCCAGTGCCTCCACAGCCTTCGCCCAGTTGCCGAGCTTGTCCTCGGCATCGGCCAGTTGCACGACTTCCCCGACGACGATCACCGCCGGGCTCTGCACATCCTCGCGTGCGACCATCGGGCCGAGATCGGCGAGGAGGGTGCGCAGTGCGCGGGCGTCGGCATAGGTGCCGCGTTCCAGCACCGCGACGGGCATGTCGGGGGCGACGCCATCGGCCATCAGCTTGTCGGCAATGGCTTCGGCGGTCGCGACGCCCATGTAGATCACCAGCGTGCGGCCCTGTCCGGCGAGGCCCGACCAGTCCTGCTCGCTCAACCCCTTGCACTGGCCGGCGACGAAGCTGACCGCCGACGACCAGTCGCGATGGGTCAGCGGCAACATCGCGCCGGCCGCACAGCCGAGCGCGGCCGAGACGCCGGGAATGACCTCTACGGGCAGACCGGCGGCGCGTACCGCCTCCACCTCCTCGCCGCCGCGGCCGAAGATGAACGGGTCGCCGCCCTTCAACCGGATCACGATCGCGCCCGTTTTCACATGGGCGACGATCAGCGCGTTGATCGCTTCCTGTGGCAGGGTGTGGCGCGCGCGCTGCTTGGCGACCGAGATGCGCTGCGCGGTGGGTGGCGCCAAGTCGAGCACGCGCGGGTCGATCAGTCCGTCATGGACGACGACGTCGGCGGTCTTGAGCGCCTCCACCGCGCGGACGGTCAGCAGGCCGGGATCGCCCGGACCCGCCCCGACAAGGATGACGCGCCCGCGCGCGGTCGGATCGAGTAGCGTTGCCATGACAGCGTAGATGCGGCCGACGCCGTTCCCAGGCAACCGACGCTTGCTTGGGAGGGGGGAAGGGATTGTTTAGCGGGCTATTGGTTGCGCAGGCCGATGCCGATCGACGCGCGCGCCTGCTCGGCTTCGGCCGAGACGACCGGATAGGCGCAATAGTCGGCGGCATAATAGGCGGACGGACGATGATTGCCCGACCAGCCGATACCGCCGAACGGCGCGGCCGAGGAAGCGCCGTTGGTCGGGCGGTTCCAGTTGACGATGCCGGCACGGATATTGGCCCAGAAGCCGTCATACAGCTGCGGATCGGAGGAGATCAGCGAGGCCGACAGGCCGTAGCGGGTGTTGTTCGCCTCGGCGATGGCGGCTTCGAAGCTGTCGACGCGGAACACTTGCAGCAACGGCCCGAACAGTTCGACGTCGCTGCGTTCGGCGGTATCCGACATGTCGATGATGCCGGGGGTCAGGAATGGACGCCCGTCGACCAGCCGCTGCATGAAGCGAAGCGGACGCCCGCCGCGCGAGGTCAGCGACAGGAAGCTCTCCGTCAGCTGATCGGCGGCTTCGTTGTCGATGACCGGCCCCATGAACGGTGCGGGATCGGCATGGGGTTCGCCAACGATCAGGCGTTCGCACAGCCGGTTGATCTCGACCAGCAGCGGTTCGGCCAGCCGCCGTTCGACGATCAGGCGACGCGCGGCGGTGCATCGCTGTCCGGCGGAGGTGAACGCCGACTGCACGACCAGCACGGCGGCGGCATACAGGTCGGGCGTGCTCCAGACGATGATCGGGTTGTTGCCGCCCATTTCCAGCGCCAGAATTTTCTCCGGCGTTTCGGCGAACTGGCGGTTGAGCGCGATGCCGGTGCGGGCCGATCCGGTAAAGAGCAGGCCGTCGATATCGGGATGGCTGGCCAGGGCACGGCCCTGTTCGGGACCGCCGATCAACAGCCGGACGCAATCCTCGGGCACGCCGCCCGCGCGGTAGCAGTCGACGAGGAAGGCGCCGCTCGCCGGGGTTTTCTCCGACGGTTTGAACACGACCGCATTGCCGGCGATCAGCGCCGGGATGATATGGCCGTTGGGCAGATGCGCCGGGAAATTATACGGCCCCAATACCGCCAGCACGCCATGCGGTTTGTGGCGAAGCGCCATGCGGGAACTGGACTGTGCCTCCAGCCGCCGCTGGCTGGTACGTTCGCCGTATGCGGTGATCGAGATCTCGACCTTCGCTATGACCGTTTCCACCTCGGTCCGCGCTTCCCACAGCGGCTTGCCGGTTTCGCGGGCGATCACATCGGCAAACGCCTCCGACCGGCTGCGCACGACATTGGCGAAGCGGCGCATCGCCTCGATCCGGTAGGCGAGTGAACGCGAAGCCCAGCCGGCCCAGCCGGCCCGGGCGGCGGCGACTTCGGTATCGGCATCGCCGATCGGGGCACGCCACAGGGTCGCGCCGGTTGCGGGTTCGGTCGAGACGAGTTCGGCCATGCGTGGTTGTATCCGGCTCCTGTTTGCCGCGCATCCTTGGACCAGATCGCGCGACGATGCCAGTTATGTGCTACGATCGATCCGGTTCAGGCAAGCGCCTGTCCCATGCGGCGGATCGCGGCGACCTTTTCGTGGAACGGTGTCCAGTCGTCGCGTTCGGCGATGGCGGCCCAGATCGCCTCGACCTCGCCGATCAGTATCGAACAGGGCGTGCCGTCGGACCAATAGGAATGACTTCGGTCGCGGCGCGGACGATACTCCGACAGCAGCGCGCGAACATTCTCGAAGGCGGTCCAGTCGTCGCCCTCGGGTAGCCAGCCGCCGAACGCTTCGAAAAAGAAATCGTCGATCGGCATGTGCGAGGTGGCGAGCGCCGTCGTTAGCGCATCGGCGAGCGCGCGGTCGCTGGCCGGATCGATGGGGCGGACGCCCAGCCGCCATAGCAGCGCTTCGGCTGCCGCCGTCGCATGGCGTTCGGGGAAGGTTTCCAGCACCTCGATCAGCGGCGGTGCGTCGACCACGGTGCGCAGCGCCACCGCCAGTTGCATGACGTTCCAGTGCATCGCGTCGGGCTGACGGCCAAAGGCGTAAAGGCCGTGATGGTCGAAATAGGCGGCGGTGAACCCAACGTCCCATATAGGCGCGAACCGCCACGGACCATAGTCGAAACTCTCGCCGGTGACGTTGATGTTGTCGGTGTTGAGCACGCCGTGCACGAACCCGGCCGCCATGAACCGCCCGGCGAGCGTGGCGACCCGACCGACGACTTCGTCGAACAGGTCGATCGCGGGCGTGCTGCCCGGTGTGCGACCATGCAGGCGGGTCAGGACATAGTCGACCAGCCGGTGCATCGCGTCGGCATCCCGTTCGTAGGCGAGACGCTGGAACGTGCCGATACGGACATGGCTGTGGTTCAGCCGGACCAGCACCGCCGAACGGGTCGGTGATGGTTCGTCGCCGCGGACCAGTTCCTCGCCGGTCTCGATCAGCGAGAAGCTGCGCGAGGTCGGGACGTTCAGCGCCTCCAGCATCTCGGTCGCCAGCACTTCGCGCACGCCCCCTTTCAGCGTCAGACGCCCGTCGCCGAACCGGCTGTACGGTGTCTGGCCCGACCCTTTGGTGCCGAGGTCGAGCAGACGGTCGCGGTCGTCGGTCGCCTGCGCGAACACGAAGCCGCGTCCATCGCCGATATCGGGGTTGTACGACTGAAACTGGTGGCCGTGATAGCGCAGCGCCAGCGGTTGGGGGATGCTGCCGGGCAGGGGGGCGAAGCGGCCGAAATGGTCGAGCCATGCTTCGTCGGTCAGGGGCAGGGTGTCGGCGGTACCGTCGCCCGACACGATGCCGATCTGCGCCGCCGCATGGTCGTTGCGAAAGCGCAGGATGTGCGCCGGGAAGGACGCCGGGGCCACGGCGTCGTAGAACGGATCGCCGAGACCCAGAATATCGGTGCGGGGGCGATAGCGAGCGGGTTGCGGGTTTTCGGCCATGCGGCGATATGGGGGGCGATGGCGCTATCCGACAAGCAACGCTTCACCGATGGCTATTGGTGGTCGAACGACGGCCTCCGGCTGCATTATCGCGACTATGGCGGACGGGGCGACCGGCCGGCGATCCTGTGCCTGCACGGGCTGACCCGCAATGCGCGCGACTGGGAGGATGTCGCCGACCGGCTGGCGGGCGAATGGCGGCTGATCGTGCCCGAGATGCGCGGGCGCGGCGAGAGCGGCTATGCCCGCGATCCGATGACCTATGTGCCGCTGGTGTATCTGCAGGATGTCGAGGCGCTGCTCAACCAGCTCGAGTTGCCGCAGGTCGTGGCGTTCGGCACCTCGCTCGGCGGCATCCTGACGATGCTG
Source organism: Sphingomonas sp. Leaf62 (assembly GCF_001421915.1). NCBI lineage: Bacteria > Pseudomonadati > Pseudomonadota > Alphaproteobacteria > Sphingomonadales > Sphingomonadaceae > Sphingomonas > Sphingomonas sp. Leaf62. Next base: position 199,148 of record NZ_LMLN01000028.1, read on the forward strand.
CTGGCCGCGACCGATCGGGACCGGATCGCGGCGGCGCTGCTCAACGATGTCGGGCCGGAACTCGATCCGGTCGGTCTGGGGCGTATCCGCGGCTATGTCGGCCGGCAGGTCAGCCATCCGACATGGATGCACGCGGCGCGCGCGGTCGCCGAACATAATGGCGATGCCTATCCGGGCTATGAGGTGCGGGACTGGCTGCATATGGCCAAGCGGCTGCACCGGCTCAATTCGGCGGGCCGCATCATCCTCGACTACGACATGAAGATCGCCGAGCCGTTCCGCGTGCCGGGCAACGAGGCGGGGCCGGACATGTGGCGCGCCTATGCGGCATTGGCGGGCAAGCCGGTGTCGATCGTTCGCGGCGAATTGTCCGATATCCTGCCCGCGCAGGTCGGGGCGGCGATGGCCGAGCGGATCGACGGCGCCGAACTGACCATCGTTGAGCGGGTCGGCCATGCCCCGACGCTGACCGAACCGGCGGCGGCGGCGGCGATCGATCGGTTGCTGGCGCGGGTGGCGGGGGCGTGAGCGCACCGGTCCGCATTCTCCACCTCCATTCCTCCTTCGCCTATGGCGGCAAGGAGGCGCGGGCGGTGCGGCTGATGCACGCGTGGGGATCGAACGCGGTCCACACGATCGTGTCGGGCGTACCCGAGCGGACCGAGGCACAGGCCGCGATCGGTAGCCATATCCGGTACGAAATCGCGCAGAACCCGCCGCCGCTGACCGGCAAACCGTCGGTCGCGCGGTTCGAGGCGATCGCGAAGTTCATGCGCCGCTTCGATCTGGTGCTGACCTATAACTGGGGCGCGATCGACGGGGTGATGGCCAGGCGCGTGTTCGCCAAGGGTGCGCCGCCGGTGATCCATCACGAGGACGGCTTCAACGAGGATGAGGCGACTCGGCTGAATCCGGTGCGCAACCTGTATCGGCGCTTCGCGCTGGGTGCGGCCGACGCGCTGGTCGTGCCGTCGCAGCGGTTGTTGCAGGTGGCGCAGACGGCGTGGAAACAGCCCGATGGACGGCTGCACCTGATCGGTAACGGCGTGCCCGTCGCGCGGTTCGCGCACGGACCGGCACCCGATGCGATCCCCGGCTTTCGTCGCAAACCGGGTGAGATCGTGATCGGCTGCGTCGCCGGGTTGCGCGACGTGAAGGATCTGCCGCTGCTGGTACGGTCGGTCGGCGGGATTTCGGTCAAGATACGGCTGGTGATCGTCGGCGAAGGGCCGGAGCGGCAGGCGATCCTCGACGCGGCCGAGGCGATGGGGATCGACGACCGGGTCCACCTGCCCGGATTCCTGCCCGAGGCGTGGCGCTATATGGGGCTGTTCGATATCTTCGCGCTGTCGTCGAAGAGCGAGCAGCAGCCGATTTCGGTGATGGAGGCGATGGCGGCGGGGCTGCCGGTCGTCGCGCCCCCGGTCGGCGATATCGCGCGGATGGTGTCCGAACCGAACCGGCCGTATCTGGGCAACGACCGGATGGAGGTGCATCTGCGCGACCGGTTGCAGATGCTGGCGGTCGATGCCGCGGCCCGCCATTATGTCGGCGAGAGCAACCGCGCCAAGGCCTATGCCGAGTTCGACGAGGCGAAGATGATCGCGGCGTACAAGGCGTTGTATGAGCGGGCGCTGGGGCGGCCGGGGGCGTTGGGATAAGTGACGTTTCAGCCCCGGTTCGACGTCAGTTGCTGGTCGATCAGCCATAGGTGAAACGCGTGGGCCGCCACGAAACCGGCGGACAGCAGCGCTATTACCGGCACCTCCAGCCCTTCCTGCCCCCGCCTGGGCGTCAAGGTTAAGGTAGCGAAGGTAGCTGCCGTCAAGACTGCCAAGGCCAGTGTCGGCGTAATTGCCAGCGCGATTCGGCGCGGAGCGGTCCAGTTCACCGATCCCGACAGCGACCATTGCATGGGAAGCCGGGCCATGTTCGAGAACTTGCGGTTCGCTCGCCGAGACATCAGGAGCAGGATCGCTATTGCGACCGTCGCGATAAGGATCTGGGCCATGTCAGTCGCCTTGCCGAATGGAATCGTCGGACGATACTATCCTGTCAAGCAGGGTGCCATCTATCTTCGGTTGCGCCCATGTTGGCGATCCCCGCGTACGGCACCGGGCGGGGTGGTTGCCCATCCACGCAATTTGCTCGCCTTCGCGCGTCCCAGCCACTAATGACGGCCGGATGCGGTGGCGCGTTGCGTCCGTTCCGCTTTGGTCCCGCTGGAGGTTGCGTTGTTCAAAGGTCTGTCGCCTATCGTCTATAACGGTCGCGAAGTCTGGCCGCTGATCGAGGGGGGCAAGGGCGTTGCCGCGACCAATCACGCATCGGCCGGCGCGTGGGCGGCGGCGGGTGGCATCGGCACCGTGTCCGCGGTCAACGCCGACAGCTATGATGCCGAGGGCAAGATCATCCCGCAGGTGTACAAGGCGCTGACCCGCCGCGAACGCCATGAGGAACTGATCGACTATGCGATCGAGGGCGCGGTGCAGCAGGTGCGGCGCGCATGGGAGATCGCCGGCGGCAACGGCGCGATCAACATCAACGTCCTGTGGGAAATGGGCGGAGCGCAGCGCATCCTGCACGGCGTGCTGGAGCGGACGCGCGGGCTGGTGTCGGGCGTCACCTGCGGCGCGGGGATGCCGTACAAGCTGTCCGAGATCACCGCGTCCTATGGCGTCAGCTATCTGCCGATCGTGTCGTCGGGCCGCGCCTTCCGCGCGCTGTGGAAGCGCGCCTATTCGAAGGCGGCGGAATGGCTGGCGGCGGTGGTGTATGAGGACCCGTGGCTGGCCGGCGGGCATAACGGCCTGTCGAATGCCGAGAATCCGCTGGAGCCGCAGGACCCCTATCCCCGCGTAAAGGAACTGCGCGCGACGATGCGCGAGGGCGGCATTTCCGACGACGTGCCGATCGTGATGGCCGGCGGCGTGTGGTATTTGCGCGACTGGAACGACTGGATCGACAATCCCGAACTGGGCAAGATCGCGTTCCAGTTCGGCACCCGCCCGCTGCTGACGCAGGAAAGCCCGATCCCGCCCGAGTGGAAGGCGAAGCTGATGGAGATCGAGCGGGGCGAGGTGCTGTTGCACCGGTTCAGCCCGACCGGCTTCTATTCGTCGGCGGTCCGCAACCCGTTTCTCCGCAGCCTCGAAGCGCGGTCGGAGCGGCAGATCGCCTTTTCGACGCAGGAGGCAGGCGACCATGTCTTCCAGCTCGACGTCGGGGTGAAGGGCAAGAATTTCTGGGTGACGCAGGGCGATCTGCTCCGCGCGCGCGAATGGTTCGGCCTCGGCTTCACCGATGCGCTCAAGACGCCGGACAACACGCTGGTGTTCGTGACGCCCGAGGAGAAGGGCGTCATCCGCAAGGATCAGGCCGATTGCATGGGCTGTCTGTCGCAGTGCAGCTTTTCGAGCTGGGCCGACAGCGAGACCAACTCGACCGGGCGGCTGGCCGATCCGCGCAGCTTCTGTATCCAGAAGACGTTGCAGGACATCGCGCATGGCGGGCCGACCGACCGGAATTTGATGTTCGCGGGGCACGCTGCCTACAACTTCAAGCGCGATCCCTTCTATTCGAACGGGTTCGTGCCGAACGTGAAGCAGCTGGTCGACCGCATCCTGACCGGGGATTGATGACCGGGCTTTCGGTGGCCCATCGCGATGCGCTGGCGAGGATGGCCGGCGTGTTGCGGGCTGCGACGGAGCCGTGGTGGGTCATCGCCGGGGCGGCGGTCGCATTGCATTCCCGGCGGCCGGTCACGGTGGGCGACATCGATATCCTGATCGGGATCGAGGATGTCGCGCTGATCCGCGAACTGCCCGGCGTCCGGGTCCGCGCACCAGACGATAACGGCCTGTTCCGGTCGCGCTTCTACGCGGCGCTGGAAGCGAATGGCGTCGAGATCGAATGTATGGCGGGCTTCGAACTTCATCGGGCGGGCCGCCGGGAGCAGGTCCGGCCCCGATCGCGAGTCTTTGTCGAAGTGGGCGAAGGGCTGGCGGTACCGGTGCCCGACCGAGCGGACATGGTGGCAATGCTCACGCGGTTCGGGCGGGAAAAAGACATGGCCCGGATCGCGCTGCTGAACGGCTGACCGGAGCGGCGTCGTGCCGCCCCGGTCGATCCGCATCAATCGTCGGCGACGGTGCCGACCACCGCGCCGCCTACGCCACCGACTGCTGCGCCCTTTTCGACATTGCCGCCGGTCGCCGCTGCGATGCCGGCACCGCCCGCCGCGCCGATCGCGCCGCCGCGCAACGTCGAACAGGCGGTGAGCGAGCTGCCGGCGGCGAGGGCGAGGGCAATAGTTACGATCTTTTTCATCGGGTTACTCCTGTTTACGCTACGTCCGGCCAATGATTTTGCGCCGCAGGGGTTCCAAACCCGTCCCATTGCAACACAAAGAAACATTACAGGTGCCATTAACCTGCGGCGCGATAGACTGTGCCGCATGAAGTCCGCGTTGATCGTTCGCCACGTTCCGTATGAAGGCTGTGCCGGGTACCGCGCGCCGGTGGAGGCGGCGGGGTATGCGATCGACCGGATCGACGTGACCGATCCGGCCTTCGCCACCGCCGACCTGACCGCGCCCCACCTGTTGATCGTCATGGGTGGGCCGATGGGCGTCTATGACGTGGCCGAGCATCCATGGATTCCGGGCGAGATCGCCGCGCTGTCGCGGCGGCTGGTGGCGGATCGTCCGACGCTGGGCATCTGCCTCGGCGCGCAGATGATGGCGGCGGCGCTGGGGTCCGACGTGTACAACGGCAGCGGGTGCGAGATCGGTTTCGCGCCGGTCGACCTGACGCCGGACCTGACGAGTCCGCTGCGCCATCTCGCGGGGGTGCCGGTGCTGCACTGGCATGGCGATACGTTCGACCTGCCCGACGGAACCGAGTTGTTGGCGACGACGCCGCGTTATCGGCAGGGGTTCCGGCGGGGACGCAACCTGCTGGCGCTGCAATTCCATGCCGAGATGGGCGAGGATGCGCGGTTTGAGGCGTGGCTCGATTATCTCGATTGCCCGAACCATCGCGGCAGCCTGACCGAGCAATATCGGACGTTGGGTCCGGCGGCGGTGCGGGCGGGGCAGGCGATGATCGGCGAGTGGCTGGCGGGCGTAGAGAGTTAGGTTTTCCGCCAAAGGTCACGAAAGTCACACTTGCGCGGTGTTTGTGTGTTGCATGGCGGCGGTGTCAAAGAGCGGGGGTCTGGCAGGACCGTCAGCGATGTTGGCAGGCATGGGCTTCGTAGGAAAGTATGGAATGGCCCGCTTTGGTGGAAAGCCGACGTCTAAGCCTAAAGGCTTCAAGCGCAATTGGGCCAGTTCGCCGCGATCACACGGTTCACCACGGTCGCAGCCGGCAGCTCCCATTGGTCTGAGTGCTGGTTGAGATGTTTGAGCATCAGCGTGCGACGCTGCCGCATGCCGAGTTCAGGAACTACGCATGAGCGTTCACTCGCCTTGCTTTCCTTCACAAAGGCTGCGTCCATCAACCCCTTGATGAAGCCATCGCACCATGTATCGAAGCCCGGCTCCTTGCAGGCCGCAAGTAGGTCCCGCCCGCTCGTGACGTTGTGAGCAGAAGCCATCAGCAAGAGTCCAGCAATCAGCATCCTGTCCGATCCCCCTGCAACCACCTTACCGTCAATGTGCAGTGTCCGCTATTGGGTCGATTGTGTTGAAAAACTCTCACGGGGCAGATTTTGAGCCTTTACTGCGAAACAATTAGTCAATTGAACGTATGAAAACGTAGCGTAATTGCGAAAGTATGTCGCGCATTGAAATAGGATTGCGCGGCATTGGCGAGGTTCAACCTCTGGCGGAGTTTTTCAACACAATCGGGCGAAAGCGGCCTCTCTACATTCACCCTACCGCAACCCCTCCAGCACCTGATCCGGTGGCCGGTGCCCGTCCGCCCAGACGCGGATATTGGTGATGACCTTTTCGCCCATCGCCACGCGGCCTTCCAGCGTCGCCGAACCCATATGCGGGGTCATTACCACGTTCGGTAGGGCCAGCAGGCGCGGGTCGATCGCCGGTTCGTGCGCCCATACATCCAGCCCGGCACCGGCGAGGCGTCCGCCCTCCAGCGCGTCGATCAGCGCCTCTTCGTCGACGATGCCGCCGCGCGAGGCGTTGATGAGATAGGCGTGGCGGCGCAGGCGGGCGATGCGGCGGCCGTCGAGCAGGTTTTCGCTGTCGGCATTGCGCGGGGTGTGGATCGTCAACAGGTCGATCACGCCCAGCATCTCGTCGAGATCGGCGTGCCAGATCGCGCCCAGTTCGGCCTCGGCCACGTCGGGCAGGCGATGGCGGTTGTGGTAATGGATCGACAGGCCGAAGGCGCGGGCGCGCCGCGCGACGGCCTGTCCGATGCGGCCCATGCCGATGATGCCCAGCGCCTTGCCGCCGATGCGGTGGCCGAGCATCCCGCCGGGGCTCCACCCCTTCCACTCGCCCGACCGGACCAGTTTCTCGCCCTCGGCCAGCCGGCGCGGCACGGCGAGGATCAGCGCCATGACCATGTCGGCGGTATCCTCGGTCAGGACGCCGGGGGTGTTGGTAACGATGATCCGGCGGGCGCGGGCGGCCTTCAGGTCGATATGGTTCACGCCCGCGCCGTAATTGGCGATCAGGCGCAGGCGATCGGGCGCGGCGTCGATCAGCGCAGCGTCGATCACGTCGGTGACGGCGGGGACCAGCACATCGCAATCGGCCATCGCGGCGGCCAGTTCGTCGCGGGTACAGGCGTGGTCGTCGGGGCTGAACACCGTGTCGAACAGCGTCGCCATCCGCCCTTCGGTCGCCGCCGGCAGACGCCGCGTCACCTGGACTCGCGGATGGCGGGGCGGGGGAGCGGAACCGGTCATGGATACCGGATTGGCGACTGGGCGAACCTGCGTCAACGGCTTGCGGGCATGGTGCGGTTGCCGATAGAGGCGAGGTTCGGACAAAAGGGGACGATAACATGCGCTTCGCAAGGCGATCGATCGCGGTCGCGTCGATGCTGGTGGTGCTGGCGACCGGATCGGCGGAGGCGCAGCGCCGCAAGCCGCCTTATTATGCGTCGATCGCGGCGGGCGAGGCGCGGATGCGCAGCGGGCCGGGCAAGAATTACCCGACGCAATGGGTGTATCGCCGGGCCGACCTGCCGATCAAGGTCGTCGACGTCTATCAGGACTGGCGCCGGGTCGAGGACCCCGATGGCACGCGCGGCTGGTTGCAGGTTGGGTTGCTGAGCGACCGCCGCACCGCCTTTGTCGGTCGCGAGGTGATCGAACTGCGTGCATCGCCGCAATCGGGTGCGGCGGTGGTGTGGCGCGCGGCCCCGGGCGTGGTCGGGCGGCTGTCGCGGTGCAACGGCGCGTGGTGCTTCTTCGACGTGCGCGGGCGCGGCGGCTATGTCGAGCAGGCGCGGCTGTGGGGTGTCGATCCGGGCGAGGTGATGTAAGGAAATCCCTCCGTCATTCCCGCGCAGGCGGGAATCCATAAACGCCAATGTTTGGGCAAGAAGCGCGACGTCGGCGTTTATAGGCTCCCGCCTTCGCGGGAGCGACAAATGCGGTGCTGCCCGAAGCCCGCCAACCGCCCGATTCCGCCATTTACCTCTGTCCATAGTCCGGCGATAACCGTTGATACGATCGACGCGGTTGGACCGCAGGACATACGGGGCAATATGGTCAAATGGTTGATGGGTGCGGCGTTGCTGGCAATGGGGCAGGCCGGCATGGCGAGTGAACCTGCGAAGCCGGGCGACCTGACGCTCGAACGGGTCTTTGCCAGTCCCGACCTGAACGGGGCGGCCCCGCAGAATCTGCGCCTGTCGCCGGACGGCAAATATGTGACGCTGCTGCGCAACCGCGCCGATGAGCGTGAGCGGTTCGACCTGTGGGCGATGGACACGACCACCCGCGAATGGCGGATGCTGGTCGATTCGAAGAAGGTCGGCACTGGTGCCGCCCTGTCCGAAGCGGAGAAGATGCAGCGCGAGCGCGACCGCTCGCTGACCGGCAAGCGCGGTATCCTCGCCTATGACTGGGCACCCGATGGCAAGTCGATCCTCGTGCCGCTGGACGGCGACCTGTATCTCGCGTCGATCGACGGCAGCGTCCGCCGCCTGACCAACAGCGAGAGCGGCGAGCTGAACCCGGTGGTCAGCCCCGAGGGGCGCTATGTCAGCTTTGTGCGCGACCAGAATCTGGTGACGCTCGACCTGAAGACGGGCCAGGAGACACCGGTCACGACCGAGGGCAAGGATACCGTCCATTTCGGCGAGGCGGAGTTCGTCGCGCAGGAGGAAATGAACCGCCGCACCGGGTACTGGTGGTCGCCCGACGACCGGCTGGTCGCGGTCGAACGCTTCGACGAGGCACCGGTCGGCATCGTTACCCGCTCCGCGATCGGGGCGGAGGGCACCAGCATCTATCAGCAGCGTTACCCGAAGGCGGGGACGCCCAATGTGCTGGTCGAGCTCTATGTCATGAAGCCGGACGGGTCGGGCAAGGTGAAGGTCGATCTCGGCCCCGATCCCGACATCTATCTGGCGCGAGCCGACTGGACCCCCGATGGCAAGGCGCTGCTGGTCCAGCGGCAGAACCGGACGCAGACGAAGCTCGACATGCTGCGCGTCGATCCGGCAACGGGTGCGGCGACGATCCTGTTCACCGAGGAAACCGGGCCGAAAAGCTGGGTCAACCTGTCCGACGCCTATCATCTGATGAAGGATGGCAGCCTGATCTGGTCGTCGGAACGCGACGGCTATGCGCATTTGTACCGCTGGAAGGGCGGCAAATGGGCGCAGCTGACGAGCGGCAAATGGATGGTGTCCGATCTGGCCGGTGTCGACGAGGCGAAGGGCCGCCTCTATTTCCTTGCTAACAAGGACGACGTGCTCGAACGGCAGTTGTACCGCGTCGACCTGAACAAGCCGGGCGTGGTCACGCGGATGACCGAGCCAGGCTGGTCGTACAGCGCGTCGATGGATGGAAAGGCGTCGCGGCTGATCGTGTCGCGCTCCAACCCCGATCAGCCGTCGCAGACCTATCTGGCCGATACCGCCGCCAAGCGGATCGCGTGGATCAACGAAAATGCGCTGACCGGCGATCACCCCTATGCGCCCTATGTCGCCAGCCATCGTCCGACCGAGTTCGGGACGATCAAGGCCGCCGACGGTTCGACGCTGTACTGGAACATGATCACGCCTAGGCTGGAGCCGGGCAAGCGCTATCCGGTGTTCTTCTCGCATTATGGCGGGCCGGGCAGCCAGGTCGTGCGCCGGGCATGGGGCGGGGCGCTGCGCCAGTATCTGGTCGACCGCGGCTGGATCTGGTTCGAGATCGACAATCGCGGATCGCCCGAACGCGGCAAGGCGTTCGAGGACCAGATCCATCAGGCAATGGGCACGGTCGAGGTCGACGACCAGATCGCCGGTGCCGAGTATCTGAAGACGCTGCCGTTCGTCGCGCCGGACAAGATCGCGACCTATGGCTGGTCCTATGGCGGCTATATGACGCTGAAGATGCTCGAAAAGGCACCGGGCGTATTCGCGGCGGGCGTGTCGGGCGCGCCGGTGTCGCGCTGGGAATTGTACGACACCCATTATACCGAACGCTATATGGGCGATCCGCGTACCGTGCCCGACGCCTATGCGGCATCGGCGACGGTGGGTGATGCGGCGAAAATCCGCGATCCGCTGCTGCTGATCCACGGCATGGCCGACGACAACGTCGTGCTCGAACATTCGACGGCGATGATGGCGGCGATGCAGAAATCGGCGACGCCGTTCGAATTGATGCTGTATCCGGGGCAGACCCACCGCGTCGGCGGACCGGGGATCAGCGAACATCTGTGGAAGACGATCCTCGATTTCCTCGATCGGCAGGTCGTCGGGAAGTAACCTCCAAATGGCGTATTGACGTCCGACTTTCCCCGCGCCTAGCGTTTCGGCGCAGGGGCTTGGGGGAGTCGGGCGATGGGGGAAGTTGCGGGCGGAATCGCACCGGTCACGGGGCGTGCGCGGATCGAGGTGCTGGACGTCCTGCGGGGTCTGGCGATCCTTGCCATCTATTATATGAACGTGACGATGCAGGCGTCGGCGACGACGCTGCTGTTCGCCGACTTCCGCTGGATCGGGTGGACGCCGATCGACCGGGTCGCGTGGGGCTTCGTCACGATCTTCCTCGAAGGGACGCAGCGCGGCGTGCTCGAGCTGCTGTTCGGGGCGGGCTTCATGGTGCTGACCGCGCGGGCGATGCGGCCCGACGGGCCGGTGGCAGTCGCCGACCTGTTCTATCGCCGGACGCTGTGGCTGTTGTTCTTCGGGCTGGTCAACGTGTTCGTCGTGCTGTGGGTCGGCGATATCCTGACCGTCTATGCGATCGCGTCGCTGTTCCTGTTCCCGTTCCGCCTGTTGGGGCCGAAGGCGCTGGTCGCGCTGGGCAGTCTGATGATGGTGGCCAATCTGGCGATGGGCGGCATGGAGTATGTCGACCGGGTCGCCCTCCAGACGAAGGTCGAGCGGGCGCAGGCGGCACGGATCGCGGCCACACCGGTGGCGAAGGACGATGCCAAGGCGCTGGCCGAATGGAACAAGAAGCTGGAGCGTCGCCGGCCGAACGAGAAAATGGCGAAGGATCTGGTCAAGGAGCGCAAGGCGCATGCCGGCGGCTGGCTGCCCTATGCCAGCTATTACTGGGACGGCTGGATGAAGTTCATGATCGGCAAGGGATTGCTGGTGATGGTCGTCATCGAAGCGTTCTGCACGATGCTGATCGGCGTGGCGCTGTGGAAGTGGCGGATCATCCAGGGCGAACGGACGTCGCGCTTCTATCTGGGGCTGATGCTCGCCACCTATGGATTCGGGCTGACGGCACGGGCGATCGGGGTGGTCGAGATGATGCCGCTGCTGCCGACGGCCAAGACGATCTGGTTCACGCAGGAGGCGGCGCGGATCGCGGTCAGCATCGGCCATGTCGCGGCGGTCAACCTTGCGATGAAGACCGTTGGCGGTACGCGGTTGCTCCATCCGTTCCGCGCGGTCGGGCGGATGGCGTTCTCGGTCTATTTCCTCGAACAGATTATCGGGCTGCATATCCTGTTCGCGCCCTATGGCCTGAACCTGTGGGCGAAGTACGGGCATGCCGGGCAGTTCGCGATCGCGACGGGGGTGATCGTGGTGAGTGCGGTCGCCGCCAATCTATGGGCGCGATGGTTCGCGATCGGACCGCTCGAATGGGCATGGCGCAGCCTTGCCTACTGGCAGCGACAGCCGTTCAGGCGTCGTCCCGATCTGGTCCCGGAGGTGCTGCCGGGGCCGACGCTGGTCCCCGCGTGACTTTACAAAAGGTGCAAAACCGGTATGCCGCGCGCAAGATTTGATCGCGGAGAAGTCAAGTGGGTTATCGGGTAGTCGTCGCCGGGGCGACCGGCAATGTCGGTCGCGAAATGCTCAACATCCTGGCGGAGCGCGAATTTCCGATCGACGATCTGGCAGTATTGGCATCGTCGCGCTCGGCCGGCGACATGGCCGATTTCGGTGAGACCGGTAAGCAGTACAAGATCCAGAATATCGAGCATTTCGATCCGGCCGGCTGGGACATGGCGCTGTTCGCGATCGGCAGCGAAGCGACCGCCGTCTATGCGCCGAAGTTCGCCGCCGCCGGCTGCACCGTGATCGACAATTCGTCGCTGTACCGCATGGACCCCGACGTGCCGCTGATCGTGCCCGAAGTGAACCCGGAGGCGATCGACGGCTATCGCGTCAAGAACATCATCGCCAACCCCAATTGCTCGACCGCGCAGATGGTCGTGGCGCTCAAGCCAATCCACGATGCGGCAAAGATCACGCGCGTGGTCGTCGCCACCTATCAATCGGTGTCGGGCGCGGGCAAGGCCGGCATGGACGAGCTGTTCGAACAGAGCCGCAACATCTTCGTCGGCGACAGCGCCGAGCCCAAGAAGTTCACCAAGCAGATCGCGTTCAACGTGATCCCGCACATCGACAGCTTCCTCGACGACGGTTCGACCAAGGAAGAGTGGAAGATGGTGGTCGAGACCAAGAAGATCCTCGATCCCAAGATCAAGGTCGTCGCGACCTGTGTCCGCGTGCCGGTGTTCGTCGGTCACTCCGAAGCCATCAACATCGAGATGGAAAACGAGTTGTCGGCCGAAGATGCGCAGAAGATCCTGCGCGAGGCACCGGGCGTCATGCTGGTCGACAAGCGCGAGGACGGCGGATACGTCACGCCGATCGAATGCGTCGGCGAATTCGCGACCTATGTCAGCCGCGTACGCGAGGATTCGACCGTCGAGAACGGTCTGGCGCTGTGGTGTGTCTCGGACAATCTGCGCAAGGGTGCGGCGCTGAACGCGGTGCAGATCGCCGAACTGCTGGGACGTCGCCACTTGCGAAAGGACTGACCGTCCGCGCGCGGACACAGTTCGTTACGAAGTACGTGCATATCCTAAAGGGTCGTTAACCGATCGGCGTTAGGATTGCGCATGGATATGGGAAGCGTCCGCGACGATGCCGTGCACCGGGGTGCATGGGAAGCGATCTGCCGGTCGCAGGCGGTGATCGAGTTCGCGCTCGACGGCACGGTATTGTGGGCCAATGACGCGTTCCTCGGCATCATGGGCTATGCCCTGGCCGAGGTTCGCGGACGGCATCACCGCATCTTCTGTCCGTCGGCCGACGCCATATCTCCGGCCTATACCGCATTCTGGCGCAAGCTGTCCGGGGGGGCGTTCGAGGGCGGACTATACCGCCGGGTCGATCGACAGGGTCGGGATGTGTGGCTGCAGGCGACCTATAATCCGGTGCTCGACCGGCAGGGGCGCCCGTCGAAGATCGTCAAGATCGGCACCGACGTGACCCGGCAGATCATATTGGAGCGCGAAGTGCAGGCACGGCTGGACGAGGGCAATCGCTTCCGCACGGCACTGGAGAAACAGACGAACGCGTTGCAGTCAGCGATGACGCAATTGGCGGGGATCGTCGCATCGATCGGCGATATCACTGCCCAGACCCGGCTTGTCGCGCTGAATGCCGCGATCGAGGCGGCGCGGGCGGGCGAGGCCGGCTCCGGTTTCGCGGTCGTGGCGCGCGAGGTGAGATCGCTGGCCGACGACATTCGCGCCGCGACCGAACGCGCGGCAACGATGCTGCGCGACCATGACGGGGCCGTATTGGCGGCTTGAGCGTAAACGCCATGGCATCAGGCGTTAATAGCCCGTGTAGCGTCCGGGCCGGTGCCATGCGATCAGGATGCCGCTGATCGCCGCTGCGCTGAGCGCCGACCATGCGACCTGCACCGGCGCCACCACCGCGAACGACGTCGCGAGAATGCCGAGATCGATCGCGATCTGCGTCCGTCCCGCATTCCAGCCGCGCGTGCGTTGCAGCCACAGCGTCACGACGCCCGTTCCCCCGACCCCGGCATCGTGCCGGGCAAGCGCAAGGATGCCCATGCCGATGACGGTACCGCCGGCGATCGCGGCAAAGGCGGGATGTACCTCGACGATCCGGAACCCATAGCGCGCCATCGTGGAGAACAGCGCGATGCCGGCATTGACCGCGATCGTGCGCACCATGAACCGCGTTCCCATCGCCCGTTTGGCGAACAGAAAGAACGGGATGTTGATGAGCGTGAACAGCACGCCGGTCGGCAGCGGCACCAGATAGGATACGAGCAACGCGATGCCGGCAATGCCGCCCGTGACCAGTCCCGCGGCACGCAGCAATGCCAGCCCGAGCGCGATCATCACGCATCCGACGACGATGGCATAGACGTCTTCGGACCGGCTGTGCGGTACCGCTTCATGGCGCAGGGCAGGGGCGATGGCATCGATCTCCGGTCAGGCCGGCATCCTCCCCCTGTTGTTCTTTTATTGCGCCGACACCTATCGCGGATCGGGCAGCAGGTGAAGCGGCTAATTCGGACCGGGGCGATGATCGGAACCCGCGCAGGGTCCTTGCGGTTGTGGGATCGCAACGAAAGGATATCGCATGGCCGAGATCATGTCGGGTGGATGCCAGTGCGGCCGGATCCGCTATACGGTGACGATCCGCGACGATGACGCCTATCTCTGCCATTGTCGCATGTGCCAGCGCGCGACCGGCGGCGTATCGATCGCGTTCAAGAATGTGGCCAGGCACGACGTGGCGTGGGATCGACGGCCCGATCTGTACGCGTCGTCGCCGATCGCCAAGCGCGGTTTCTGTCGCGACTGCGGGACGCCGATCAGCTTCGAATTTCCCGATGGCGACAACATCGATTTGACGATCGGCAGCTTCGACGAACCGGCACGGTTCCGACCGCACCATCATTTCGGGGTCGAAAGCTGGCATCCGCAATGGCTCGACACACGCGGCCTGCCCGAATATCGCGCGGACGAACATGGCCCTACCGTCGAACGCTGGAAGAACGCACTTGGCTCATCCTGAACCCACAACGCATCGCTTCGCCAGCTTCGACGGGGTCGAGATCGCATGGAGCGAACTGGGCGAGGGGCGGCCGGTGGTGCTGATCCACGGCTATTTCAGCGACGCGCAGACCAACTGGATCAAATACGGCCATGCCGCGAAGGTCGCGGCGCTCGGCCGCCAGGTCATCATGCCCGACCTGCGGGCGCACGGACTGAGTGCGCGGCCGCATGACGCCGCCGCCTATCCACCCGATGCGCTGGCCCGCGACGGCATAGCGCTGATCGAGCATCTCGGGCTGACCGACTATGATCTGGGTGGCTATTCGCTCGGTGCGCGGACAGCGGTGCGGATGGTGACGATGGGGGCGAGCCCAAGCAAACTGGTGCTCAGCGGCATGGGGCTGGAGGGGTTGCTCGATACCGGGCGGCGCGCGGCGCATTTCCGGCGCATCCTGACCAACCTCGGCAGTTTCGAGCGCGGGTCGAATGAATGGATGGCGGAGGCGTTCCTGAAGACCACCGGCGGCGATCCGGTGGCGCTGCTCGGCATCCTCGACACCTTCGTCGATACCTCACGTGAGCAACTGGCGGCGATCGGTCAGCCGGTGCTGGTGCTGGCCGGCGAAGACGATGACGACAATGGCAGCCACCGGGCGCTGGCCGACGTGCTGCCCGATGCGCGGCTGGTCGAGACGCCCGGGAATCACATGAGCGCGGTGGTGAAGCGCGAACTGGGCGACGCGATCGCGGCGTTTCTCGCGTAAGTCCTCCCCGGCACGGGGAGGAGTTTTACTTCACCGCTTGCTCATATTGCTCGAGCACCCATTCCTCTTCCTGCGCACTGGCGATCCAGTCCTGCATCCACGGATGGTTGATGAGGGTGATGATGTACCCCATCGCAAAGCGCGGGCAGGGCAGCGAATAGGTGACGATCCGCGTCGCGACCGGTGCGAACATGATGTCGGCCGCGCCGAATTCACCGAACAGGAAGTCGCCGCCATGTCCGAACCGCGCGCGGGCCTGCGCCCATAGTTCGTAGATGCGCGACAGGTCGGCGGCGACATCGTTGTCGGGCTGGGTCGGGTCATAGACCTGGCGGACGTTCATGCTGTGCTTGCGACGCAGCGGCGCGAAGCCCGAATGCATTTCCGCTGCCATCGACCGCGCCATCGCGCGTGCGGCGGGATCGACCGGCCAGAATTTGTCGCCGCCCGATTTCTCGTTCAGATATTCGACGATCGCCAGACTGTCCCACACGACGATCTCGTCACCGTCCCACAGGATCGGGACCTTGCCCGACGACGGCGCGAATTCGTCGCCTTCGCGACGTTTGTCCCAGTCGGCGTCGTACAGTGGCACGACGACCTCCTCGAACGGCAGGCCCGACAGCTTGGCCGCCAGCCAGCCGCGCAGCGACCAGGAGGAATAGGCCTTGTTCCCGATGATGAGCTTCAGCATGGAGCCGCTCGTGCCACGTCGCCCGGAGCGTGTCGAGCCATCGGAACCGCGCCCGAAACGATCCGTTGCCGATCGCATGGCGGATAACGACAAAAGCGGGGACCCGCACAGTGTCGGCGATGTGCTCGACCGGTTGCAGGATCTCGGCGAGCAGGCCGGCGGGGAACGGGTTCGGCTGGGCGATATGCTCGAAGCGATGGGCCACCGTGCCTATGGACCGTTCCTGATCGTGTTGCCGATGATCGAGATTTCGCCGGTGGGAGGCATTCCGGGGCTGCCGACTGCGCTGGCGGCGGTGCTGGCGCTGCTCGCGGTCCAGCTGGTGCTCGGTCGCGAGCATTTGTGGCTGCCCGGTTTCCTCGCCAATCGCGGGATGACGGCTGGGAAGCTGTTGACGGTCGTCGACAAGGGGCGACCGATCGCCAAACGCCTCGACCAATGGTTTCATAACCGGCTGCCGGCGCTGACCAAGGGGCCGATGGTGAAGGTTGCCGGGATCGCGGTGATCCTGTTATGCCTGACCGTGCCGCCGCTGGAATTGCTGCCCTTTGCCAGCACGGCGCCGATGGCGGCGATCATGGCGTTCGGTATCGCGCTGCTGGTGCGCGACGGGGTGCTGATGATGGTGGCCTGTGCGTTGTCGGTCGGCGCAGTGGGGCTGGGGGCGGGGTTGTTCGCTTCGAAGCAGGGGTAGCTGACCCGTCATCCCGGCACGGGCCGGAATGACGGGAGGGTCAGCCGATCGACTCGATCACCGCCGCGCGCAGTTCGGCGATGCCCATGCCCTTTTCGCTCGACGTCGAGATGACGTCGGGATGCGCGGCGGGGCGCTTGCGGACTTCGTCGCCGACCGCTTCGTACACTGCTTCCAGTTCGGTCGCCTTGATCTTGTCGGTCTTGGTCAAGACGATGCGATAGCTGGTCGCTGCCTTGTCGAGCATTTCGAACACGTCGCGGTCGACGTCCTTGATGCCGTGGCGCGAGTCGATCAGCACCAGCGTCCGCTTCAACACCTGCCGCCCGCGCAGATAGTCGTTCACCAGATAGCGCCACTTGCGGACCATGTCCTTGGGCGCCTTGGCAAACCCATAGCCCGGCATGTCGACCAGCCGCAGTTTCAGCGGCGTGCCGATGTCGAAGAAGTTCAGCTCCTGCGTCCGTCCCGGCGTGACCGAGGTCCGCGCCAGCGAGGTGCGGCCGGTCAGTGCGTTGAGCAGCGACGATTTGCCGACGTTCGACCGGCCGGCAAAGGCGATTTCGGGCACGTCGGGGCTGGGCAGATGCTCCAGCGCCGGCGCGGACTTCAGGAACTGGATCGGTCCGGCAAAGATCTTGCGCGCCGCTTCGATCTGGTCGGGATCGAAGCGGTCGGCGCCCGGCGGCGGGGGTGGCAGGTCGTTCACTTCGCAGCCGCCTGCTTGAGCGCCGGATGCCGGGCATAGAGCAGTTGCTGCTGCGCGATGGTCAGCAGGTTCGACGTGATCCAGTAGACCTGCAACCCGACCGCGAACGGGGCCATGATGAACATCAACACCCATGGCATCAGGCCGAAGACCTGCTTCTGCATGTCGTCCATCGGGGCGGGGTTCAGCTTGAACTGGAAGTACATCGAGATGCCGAGCAGCACCGGTACGACGCCGATCGCGAGGAAGTGCGGCAGGGTGAAGTCGAGATAGCCGAACAGGTTCAGGATCGTCGCCGGATCGGGCGCCGACAGATCCTTGATCCAGCCGACGAACGGTTGATGCCGCATCTCGATGGTCAGCAACAGCACCTTGTACAGCGCGTAGAAGATCGGAATCTGGATCAGCGTCGGCAGACAGCCGGCGACCGGATTGACCTTTTCCTCCTTGTACAGCTGCATCATCTTTTGCTGCAACTGCGGCTTGTCGTCCTTGTACCGCTCCTGCAACGCCTTCAGCTTCGGCTGGATGGCGCGCATTGCCGCCATCGAGGCGAACTGGCGCTGGGCGATCGGGAACATCAGGCCACGGATCGTGACCGTCAGCAGGATGATCGCGACGCCGAAATTGCCGACCAGACGGAACAGCCAGTCGAGATAGACGAAGATCGGCTCCTCGACGATGCGGAACCAGCCCCAGTCGATCGAGCGCGAGAAATAGGGCACACCCTGCGCTTCATAGGCGTTGAGCAGCTTGTTCTCCTTGGCACCCGCAAAGAAGCGGACGCTCTGTGTCAGCGCCTGCCCCGGCGCGAGCGTCGCCAGCGTCGGCGAACGATAGTCGGCCTGATGCCGCTGGTCGCCGCCCTTGAGCGTCAGCGTGTGCTGTACGCCCTGATCGGGGATCAGCGCGGTCATCCAGTAATGGTCGGTAAAGCCGATCCAGCCGCCCTTGGTAGCGAATGTTTCGGGCTTTTCGTCGATGTCCTTGTAGTTGACGTCGAACTTCACGCCGTTGCCGGCTTCGTAGACCGGGCCGACCTGGATCGTCATCGTATCCTTGTCGACCGGCGCGCCGCGGCGGCTGAGCAGGCCGTAGGTCGCGACCTGGATCGGCTGCGGTCCGGCGTTGGCGACGCTCTGGCGGACAGTGAACATATAGCCGTCATCGACCGAGATTTGCATCTGGTACCGCTGCGTGCCGACCGTCGTCGACAGCGTGACCGGCGTCTGCGGGGTCAGCCTGGTGCCGCTGGCGGTCCACAGCGCGTCGGCGGGCGGTGCCGACACGCCGGTGCCGCTCCAGCCGAACTGCGCGAAATAGGCATCGACTGTGCCCGACGGCGACAGCAGCCGGACCGGCGGCGAGTTCGCCTCGATTGTTTCCTTGTGCTTCACCAGCACCAGATCGTCGATCCGCCCGCCGCGCAGGTTGATCGATCCGCGCACGGCGGGCGTTTCGATCGGAATGCGCGGGGTTTCGCGCAGCACGAGCGCCCGGTCGCGAATCGCGTTCGCAGTGTCGGCGGCCGGATCGGTCGCCGGATTGGCGACGGGCTTGCTCTTCCCGTCCTCCAGCTTCGTTACCGGCGGATTGGCAGCCGGAAAGAAGTGGTTGGCGATATACGGCCAGCCGAACAGCACCAGCGCAGCCAGTACCGCGAACAGCAGGAAATTCTTCTGGTCGTTCTTCACGCGAAATCCTCAGGCTCTAAGGCACCGGGTCGTGGCCGTGCCCGCCCCAGGGATGGCAGCGCGCGATACGTTTCACGGCCAGCCAGCCCCCCTTTGCCGCGCCATAGCGGGCAATGGCGGTGATTGCATAGGCCGAACAGGAAGGTTGATAGCGGCAGGAGGGCGGCAGGATCAGCGACGGCCCCAATTGCCACGCGCGCGCGACCAGCATCAGCAGGCGCGCGGCGATGCCCGGCCGGGGCGATTCGCCGTCGCCGGTCACCGCCGTACCTTGCGCAACGCCTTGGTCAGATCGGCCTTCAGATCGTCGAAGGGGCGTTCGATGCCGCTTGCCCGCCCGATCAGCACGTGATCGGCACCGGCGACGCCCATGTCGGGCAGCATTTCGGCGGCAAGCGCGCGAAAACGCCGTTTCATCCGGTTGCGGACGACGGCGTTTCCGACCTTCTTCGATACGGTGATGCCGATTCGCATCGCATTGGGCGATTCGGCCAGTTCGTCCGCGCGGCGCTGTCGCACCAACAGGACGAAGCCGGGCATGGGTGCCCGGCGTCCGCCATTCGCCGCCAGATAATCCCGGCGGCGAAGCATCTTGGTTAGGCCGACAGCTTCTTCCGACCGCGCGAGCGGCGGGCGCGGATCACGTTGCGGCCGCCCGGCGTCGCCATGCGCGAGCGGAAGCCGTGACGACGGGCCCGTACCAGGTTGCTCGGCTGAAAAGTCCGCTTCATCACTCATTCCCCGGGTATTCAAACTGCTAGAACGTAAAAAGCCGCCAGTGACGGCGGCCGCGTGACGAGCCCCTTAGCGATGCACCGCCTCCAAGTCAACGGAGGACAGGACAGTCTCCGCGCGCAGCCGCCGCCGTTTGGCACTGGGACGGCGCAGCGCCCGGTCCGACATCGCGCGCAGTCGCGGAAAGCGGCGCATGGTCCGCGCGAAGCGGCGGCGCGCCCGGCGGGAGTTGCGCAGGATCAGCGCCAGCCCGGCGGCGAAGGTGAAGATCCCGACCGGTCCCGGCAGCACCGCGACGACCGGCGTCGCGAGGATCAGCAAGGCACCGAGCGCCAGGAGGAGGATCTGCATGATAGGTTGCCATGCCACCCGTGTGTTGCCGGTTCAAGACGCCTGCGATGTCCTGTCGCTTGACCGGGCCGACCTGATGCGGGACACGCCGTGCAAGGGGAACAGGGGCATTCATGGTCGCGATCGTATCGACGGCGGCGTATCTTGGGCTGGAGGCGCGGCGGGTGGAGGTGCAGGTGCAATTGGCACCGGGCGTCCCCGCATTCGTCGTGGTCGGGCTGGCCGACAAGGCGGTGGGCGAAAGCCGCGAACGGGTGCGTGCCGCGATCGCCGCGATCGGGCTGGCGCTGCCGCCCAAACGCATCACCGTCAATCTGTCGCCGGCGGACCTGCCCAAGGAAGGATCGCATTACGACCTGCCGATCGCGCTCGGCCTGTTGGCGGCGATGGGCGTGGTCGATGCCGAGGGGCTGGCCGATCATGTCGTTGTCGGCGAACTGAGCCTTGACGGGCGGATCGCGGGATCGCCCGGCGTGCTGCTGGCGGCGATGCTGGCGAGTGGGGAGGGGCGCTCGCTGATTTGCCCGGCCGAACAGGGGGCGGAGGCGGCATGGGCCGGTACGCCGGTGATCGCGGCACCCGATCTGCTGTCGCTGCTGAACCATCTGAAGGGCGAACAACTGCTCGGCAATCCGCAGCCCGGCGGCGCGGAGGACGGATGGAGCGGCAACGACCTGCGCCAGGTCAAGGGGCAGGAGACGGCCAAGCGGGCGTTGGAGATCGCGGCGGCGGGCGGTCACAACCTGTTGATGGTAGGACCGCCGGGCGCAGGCAAATCGCTGCTGGCGTCGTGCCTGCCGGGCATCCTCCCGCCGCTCGATGCCGCCGAGGCGCTGGAAGTGTCGATGGTCGCGTCGGTCGCGGGATCGCTGACCGGCGGGCGGATGACGCGGGTGCGGCCGTTCCGAACGCCGCACCACTCGGCGTCGATGGCGGCGCTGACCGGGGGCGGTGTGAAGGGTGAGCGTTTAATTGCATCGGGGATCGTTGCATTGCACCGGCGGTGAGGGCTGCGCGATGAGCCAGTCTGTCGATCACCACCGTTGCGACAAGGTGCGTCATTCTTCCTCTGGAGCAATCCGATCCCTGGGGGCTCTACCCAAGCGGTGGTCCATTATGACGCGATAGATCGTTGGTTGGCTAGTTCCAAACCGCTGACTGATCTCGGCCACTGGGGTACCATTTTCCAGATATAGCTCTGCGGCTTCCTGCGCTTGTTGAACAGTTAAAGCCCGTTTGCGACCTTTCCGAAATGCGCGAAAGTCTTGCTTACGTCGACGACTCTCGATCAGCAGATCCTCCTCTTCACCAGACTCTTTTTCAAGGTCGGTTTCCAAGTTATCGTATATAGTAGAAGCTATCCTTAGTAGAGATAGATTATGACCGTTTGACAATAAAATATCTTCTTTTAAAAACTCTAAGTGTATATCACGAGAAAGGCATCTTTCAAAAAGATCTGATAAATCATTTGCTGAGTAAGCGAGCGTAGAAAGATCGTAAAATACAAAAGTTGTTCCAGGTTCTGCACGAAATATCTCAGCTCGAGCTAGTTCGCGCTGAATGTTATTGTATTTTCTTGGCTTGGGCGGACGCAGGATTACGCGCTCGCATTCATCTAGGTTGATCGATTCTAGCATCAAAGATATTTTGCGATGAGAAGTCCCCCATACGTACCCCACCCGTACTCTCTTGGGTCCGCCTACAGCATTTGATTGATCAGATCGCTGCGAGTCGCCGAGCTGTTCGAGTGCTTGCATTGAAAGACCGGTCAGAGTTGAAAGACGCCGAAGTAAATCCGGGGGGCATGAGAAATCTAGTATCAAAGAGCTTACGGGCGTAAGGCCGAATGCACGTAGCAATGATTGCGCGCTAGGTAGCCCGAACTCAAATGCGATCTGGCGAAGCCAGCCGGAAAGCTTTTCATCAGGCCGGGGCTTGGATATATATGGCAAGCGCATCATGGCTTATTTACATTCCGCTGAAGAGCGAATGGTAGTCTTCACCCGTTAGTGAAAATGCACATCTCTCGCTCGCTTCGACTGATTTCAAGCGTAAATTGGTATCGTGTCCGCAGGGTATACTCTGAATGGGCATAGGCTTTGGTACGCAAAACCCGTTCAAACAGTCGGTAGCAGCGAAATCGGACACCTCATTATGAGGGTTTAGAGTCTGCCTGAACACATTAGGGTTGCGCGTTTGACATTGCTGCATCAGCCTCTGCCTGTCGACGGCGATCACGAGCAATCTTGGCGAGCAGCGTTCGACTGCACCCAGTCGCATCCATTATATCGCGCCAGCTTCGGCCATCGCGAAGAAGGCTCGAGATCGCAGCGTTGCGGGTCTTGTTCTCGGGACGCCCCTTATAAAGGCCCGCTGCCTTGGCTTTTGCAGTGCCTTCGGCTTGTCGACGACGGCGATCCTCATAGTCCTTACGGGCAACCGCGGCGAGTACGTCCAACATCATGGCGTTGACCGCTGCGAACATTCGGCCGGTGAACTCATCCGTCGGTGCCGTCAGGATCCACGACGTCGGCAGGTCGAGTGCAACAACCCGGACCTGCTTGGCGTCGATTAGATTACGCAGCTTGATCCAGTCGGGTGAGGTGAGGCGGGAAAGCCGATCAACCTGCTCGACCAGGAGCACGTCTCCCGGCTCGCAATCTGACAGCAGGCGGAACAGCTCTGGCCGGTGAAGCTTGGCTCCACTTTCGTTTTCGACATAGCGGGCCGCAATCCGAAGCCCGTGCTTGGCCGCAAACACGTCGAGGGCGCTCTTCGCGCGCGACGCATCCTGTTCGGAGGTAGAAGCGCGCAGATAGGCTCGAATGAACATCCCGTAGTCTTCTATATGTGGTGCTTATTAGTCTAGTCCTTTTTACGTCGTCAGGACGATATTAAAATACCAGCTATTGAAAGGTCTGCGAAAGGCATACGTTAAAAGCACCGGAGATTATGCACGTGGGGCAGCTTCACGTCGATGAGCCATAATCCAAACGGTGTGGTACAAACGAGGCTCGCTGGCATACCGTGGGGACGGTTGCTGCTAAGCCGGGATATCCCTAGAAGATGATGACGATGCTGATCAGAGGTACAGAGGCCGTCATGACGCTACAGATCAACATAACGCCAAACGGGCGCATGAGCCTGCCCGCTGACGTTCGCAAGCGGTTGGGCCTGACGGGTGGCGGTGCGGTATATCTCGACGAAACCGAAGATGGCGTTGTTCTGCGAACCGCCAGCCAAGCGGTGGCAAGGGCGCAGGCGCTGGCCGAGCAATATACCGGCGGTAATCCCGACGCCTCTGTTGACGCATTCCTCAATCGGCGTCGCGAAGATAGCGGCGAATGAGCGTGGTTCTCGACGCCTCGGCTCTCATCGCAATGATCAAGGGTGAAAAGGGATCTACCAAGGTTGCAGCCGGTATCGCCGGTGCGCGAGTGAGCAGCGTGAACTACGCTGAGGTGGTGACCCACTTCATTCATACCGGAATGCCCGAGCGAGAAGTTGATGCCATGCTTGATCCGCTGCCACTGACGGTAGTGCCGGCCGACAAGGCCTTGGCGAAAATCGCCGGGCGGCTGCGCGCCGCGACGGCCGAGGCGGGCCTTAGCCTTGGAGATCGCTTTTGTCTGGCTCTAGCCCGACGGGATGGATTGCCCGCTTGGACAAGCGACCAGAACTGGAAGAAGATCGCGGATGCAGTCGAGGTCAAGGTCGTGACGATCCGCTAGAACTTGGCGGGAAGGGCAGGGGGCAACCACCTGTCGATCCTCTGGAAGCGGAAGGTCTGCATCCTGGTGGAAAACCGCCTGTCCGCTGTTGGGCGGCGTTTCGGCGAAAGCTGCCGGGCGACTTCCGACCCATAGTAAGTCATTCAGGACAACTTTTCTGCTCCCTGAAAGCCGCCGTCCGGCCGCGCGGTTGGCTGCGGCTCAGCTGAACGAGCCGGGCACCGGCTCCTGCGTAGCGACACCGTTAACGCACAGGTTAGCGTGTCGCAGATGTGCGTTGAAAGTCGCGTAATTCCGCGACTGACATTCGCGACAGCTACGCCGTCAGCCGACCACGCTTGAGCTGGTGTAGCGAAACTCAGGATATTCGCGACAATCCTCCCACTAACCCATGACGATCATCTCGGTCGCGATCAGCGCGAGCAGGACCATGACGAGCTGGCGGAAGCGCTCAACGGGCAGACGCTTGATGAGCAAGCACCCCGCCCAGGTGCCAACGATCATCGCCAGCCCCATCGCGATCGCCAGCGGCCAGAAGGTTGGTCCAAGGTCGATCGTCGCGCCGTAAACAATTGTCTTGGAACTGTGCATCACGATCGAGGCGACCGCGTCACTCGCGACATAGGCAAGCGGTGGCAAACCGAGGCTCAGGAACACCGCTGCGCCGAGCGGCCCGGCGCTCCCGACTAGCCCGGACAACAGGCCGGTCACACCGCCCCCGATCACCAGCACGCGGCGCGAGGGTTTAAACGCGATCATGCCCGTGGCCTTCAGGATGACGAACAGCAGGATCGCCACGCCCACGATCCGCGCAACGAGCGCCGTCGGTAGCGACGCGAACGACAATGCGCCCAGCATCGAGAACGGTATGGCAGCGGAGAGGAACAGCAACACGGGCCGCCAACGGATTGGCGCCAGCCCAGCCCATCCCGGCCGGCGCACCGTTGCCGATGATCTGGACGATCGTCAGCAGCGTCACCGCTTCGGTCACGCCGACGACTTAAATCAGCAGCGGCAGCAACAGCAGTGCCCCGCCAAACCCGGCCGAACCCGAGATTGCAGCAGCCGCAAATGCACCGACGATCAGCAGCCCATATTCGATCATTGGTGTCATCGGTCGAACCGCGGCATGACCGACCAGTGTTCCAGCTGCTTGTAGACGATCACCTTGTCGCCGAGCAGGTCGCCATGTCGCCGGCAGAACCGGTCGAGCTGGTCGCGTTCGCCGACGAGTTCGACGCAGATCGTCAGATGGGGATCGGCCGCCTCCGATCCGTTCTCGCGGATCTGGCCGTGGTTGCTGAACCCATAGTGCGTGTGTTGCGCGACGGCATTGATGATGCCGTCTGGATTAGCTCGCGATAGAGCGGCTTGGCAGCCCACAGCGTACGCAGGCTGCGCTCACCAATTCGGTCGGACGGTTTCATGTAGATACGCAGCATGCCGATTTCGCGATGCTGGACGGTGAAACGATTGGGCATGGACAAACCCTCGATTGGTGGGGGGATCAGGAGCGTGGGCTTCGCGAGGCGCGGTGTGCCCGCGCCTCGCGAAGCGTCGCGTTCGGGGTGAGGCCGGTCGCCGGCACCTTCGGCACCGCGACGCGCTGCGACAGGTAGATGCCGTTATGACCGGAGCAGAGGTAGGCGACGAAGCAGGCCACCGCGATCGGCACCGCATAGGCAGCGCCGAACAGTTCGATGCCCATGAAGGTGCAGGCGAGCGGGGTGTTGGCCGCGCCCGCGAACAGCGCGACGAAGCCGAGCGCGGCGAATACGCTGGTGGGCACGCCGAACATGGGGGCGAGTGCGTTGCCGAGCGCCGCGCCGATGAAGAACAGCGGTGTCACCTCGCCACCCTTGAAGCCGGCGCTGAGCGTGACGACGGTGAACAGCAGCTTGATCGCCCAGCTCCACGGATGCGTGTCCGGTCCGAAGAAGCTGGCGATGGTGAGGCTGTCGGGCGTCGCTGCCAACGTGCCGAGTCCGAGATAGTCGCGCGTTCCGAACAGGTAGACGAGCGCGATGACCGCGATGCCGCCAATGGCGGGGCGTAACGGGCCATAGGAGACGATGCGCTTGAGCCACCCGCCGAGCGTGTGATTGGCTTCGGCGAAGGCGAGACCGACCAGCCCGAACGCAACCCCGGCGACGCCCGCCTTGGTGACGAGCAGCGCATCGACCGGCACCAGCGCATCGATCCGGTAGACGCCGTGATGGATGCCCCAGGCAAGGCACGTCCAGTCGCCGACCAGTGCCGCGACCAGGCACGGCACCAGCGCGCGATATTCGACACGCCCGATCGCCAACACCTCCAGTGCGAACACCGCCCCTGCGATGGGCGTGCCGAACACCGCGCCGAACCCGGCCGCAATGCCCCCCATCAGCAGGATGCGGGTGCCGTCAGCATCGAGCTTGAGCGCGCGACCGAAACCGCTGGCGAGACTGCCGCCCAACTGGACGGCGGTGCCTTGCGCCCGGCCGAACCGCCAAACAGATGGGTCACCACCGTGCCGAAGAAGATCAGCGGTGCCATCCGCAGTGGCACCCCCCCGCCCGGTTCGTGGATCTGCTCGACAATAAGGTTGTTGCCGCCCTCCACCGAGCGGCCGGTCAGATGGTAAAGCAGTCCGACCACGAACCCGCCGATCGGCAGCAGGTAGAGCAGCCAGGGAAAGGCAAAGCGAAGCCGGGTCACGGCATCGAGGCTCCACAAGAAAGCCGCGCAGAGCGTTCCCACCATTGCGGCCATCGGGACCAGGATCAAGGCCCATCGCAGCACCGACATGGCATGGGTGCGGCGATCGCGAATGAACGCTGCCATGTTGAACTGGTCGTAGAGATTGCGAAATGTCGCGCGCACGATTCCTCCTTGCTGCCTTGCGGCGCCTGGTAGGAATCATCGACCCTTGCGAGGGCGGTTCGGCCGAATGGCCCGGCGGAAATCCATCGCCGTGCCGAGCATATGCTGTCCGACGGCGACCTGGTCAACCATCGGCAGGGTCACGATGAGACCATTGTTTTGCTGAGGATCAATAATTGGCTCAACCATGGAATAAATCTCGACGGGCGTCGTCTACGCTTTCGAGACTGATGCGCCGGAGGCTTATGCGTAGACGAAATTGGATGCTGGGTCTGACTGCTTCGGCCATGCTCACCGGCGCAGTCGCGGCCGCCCCCGCCGATGGCTACGCCAGCATGGTATCTGCCGCGATGGACCGGATGATGGCGGGCATGATGGTCAAGCCGTCCGGCGACGTCGACCGCGACTTCGTCGCAATGATGCTTCCGCATCACCAGGGCGCCATTGATATGGCGGTGGCAGAGCTGCGCTACGGTCATAACGAGCAGCTCAAGCGCATTGCGCAGGAGATCATCATCGATCAGCAGCAGGAGATCGCCGCCATGAAGTTGGCGATTGGTCAGCCGCTACCCCCTTCGACGCCAGCCCCGACGCAGGGCGGCGACTACCACAGCCATATGGAGCACTGACATGATCCGGACCTTCCTGCGCTCGGCCGCCTTGCTGATGAGCGCCGCACCGGGCATTGCCATGGCCCAGCAGGCGCCGTGGAACGCCAAGGACGTGCCTGTCAGCCACCGCGACCGCGTCTATGCATCCGAACAATTCTCCAACACGGTGTCGGTGACGGACCCGGCCGACAACAGGTTGCTCGGCGTCATCAAGCTCGGCGATCCGCAGCCGATGAATTTTTCCCCGCTCTACAAGGGGCAGGTGCTGGTTCACGGCCTCGGCTTCTCGCCGGACGGGAAAACACTGGCGGTCGTGTCGATCGGATCCAACGCCGTGTCGTGGATCGACACCGCCACCAACACCGTCAAGCACACGACCTATGTCGGGCGCAGCCCGCATGAGGCGTTCTTCACGCCGGACGGCAAGGAGGTGTGGGTTACGGTACGCGGCGAGGATTACATCGCCGTGCTCGACCCCAAGACGTACAAGGAGACCGGTCGCATCAAGACGCCCGGTGGTCCGGGCATGACGATCTTCTCTCCCGATGGCCGATACGGCTATGTCTGTTCCTCGTTCAATCCGGTGCTGGCCGTGTTCGATGTCTCGACCCACGCGCAGGTCGGACAGGTGGCGCAGCCGAGTCCGTTCTGTCCCAACATCGCCGCGACGCCGGACGGCAAGCAGGTGTGGTTCACGCTGAAGGACATCGGCAAGACGGTCGCATTCGATGCCAAGCCGCCTTTCGCGATCCTCAAGGTGCTGGATACCGGACCGATCACCAATCACGTCAACTTCGCCCGCACGGTCAGGGGACAGTTCGCCTATGTCACGGTAGGCGGGGAAAACGCGGTGAAGGTGTTCCGCACGTCCGACTTCGCGCTTGTCGCCACCATCCCGGTCGGCAAGATGCCGCACGGTGTCTGGCCATCGGGCGACGGCCGGCGCATCTATGTCGGGCTGGAGAATGCTGATGAACTTGCCGCGATCGACACCGCCGGCAACAAGGTCGTTGCCACCGTGCCGGTCGGACAGGCACCGCAGGCGATCGCCTATGTGCCGAACGCTATTCCGACAGGCCTCGGCACCGACAATCTTCAACCGCTCGGTACGGCAGGCAAGGCGGTGCATCTGAACATGGGGCCGGTTCGCGGCAATGGTGCTGCAAGCAGCATTACCCTCTTCGACCAGGGCATCATTCAGGTCGTGCAGAGTGCCGTTACCGGTTTGCAGCCCAAGAAGCCTTACATGCTCGTGCTCACCGCCAACGCGGACGGCAGCGGTGCGGTAGAGCCGCTTGCGAACTTCATGAGCAATCCGGCAGGTGCGGCGATCGTCAACGCGTCGGGTCCGATCCGGCAGATCGTTCAAGGCAGCACCGCGGCACCCCGGCGTTTTCTGGCGGTCGCCGAGGTGGTGAACGGCGCTCCGGGCCGCATCGTGCAGGTGCAGCGCGACTGAGATGGACCCGCTTGCCGCCGCGATCGAGCCACTGATCCCCGGTCTGCGCCGCTATGCCCGGTCGTGGTTGCGCGATCCGGCGATGGCGGATGACGTGGTGCAGGATTGCCTTGAGCGCGCGGTCGGGCGCTGGCGCCAGCGATGGGGTGCGGAGGTTCGCCCATGGGTCTACGCGATCCTGCACAATCTGTTGGTCGACCATCAGCGGCAGCACAGTCGGCGAGGTACGGCGGTTCCGCTCCACCTCGTCGACGACGCTGCGCTCGGCCGCCCGGCCGATCAGGACGTAGGCCTGCACCACCGAGACCTGTTGCGCGCACTTGATGCGTTGCCCGAGGAGCAGCGGACGGTGCTGCTCCTCATTTCCGTCGAAGGTCTGTCATATGGGGAAGTCGCTGCCGTCGTCGGCGTGCCGCTGGGAACGGTGATGTCGCGCATATCGCGGGCGCGCGACCGTCTGGCGACGCTCCTCCGCGAGGGTGAACGGCCACGATTAAGGAGTATTCGATGACCAGCCCGATCGGAGAGGACGATCTGGCCGCGTGGATCGATGGAAGGCTGTCGCCCGAGCGGCAGCGTCTGGTCGACGCTTACCTTGAAGGCCAGCCGGACGTGCATGCCCGTTTGCGGGAGCAGGCGGAGCAGGCGCGAGCCCTTGCGTCCCTGTTCGCTCCCATCGCGGAGGAACCGATCCCGGCGACGATGCGCGTCGCAGCCATCAGGGGACGGCAACGCCAACCGCCTTGGCAACTCGCCATCGCCGCGTCGCTTCTGCTGGCGGTCGGATTTGGCGGTGGTTGGTCGAGCGCGCGGTGGAGCGGCGAACCCCACGCGGGCATCGCGGCGCTGGCCAATGAGGCGAGCGACAATTTCCGTGTCTATGCCGCCGACCGGATTCGACCGGCGGAAATCGGCCCCGACCAGCGCGCCATGCTGATCCGATGGACCTCCAGCCGATTGGGTGAGCGCGTGACCATCCCGGACCTCAGCACAGCGGGTTACCGCTATGGCGGGGGGCGATTGGTCGCGACGCCCCACGGCCCTGCAGCGCTGCTCCTCTATGATGGACCGCAAGCGTCGAAGCTTGCGGTGCTGACGAGGCCCATGCAAATCGACAAGAGCGCAAGCATGACCAGCACGTCCAGCGGGACCATGGGCCGGGTCACATGGGCGGTCGACGGGATCGGCTATAGTGTGGTGGGGGAGCGCCCCGCTGCCGAGCTGCATCCGATCGCCAACGAGGTCCAGCGCCAGGCCGATGCGGCGCTTGTGTCCTGATAGCACCTGGCCAGTTCTCAGCGCCGACAGGCACTGGGCGGACCAGCGGGATCACGGCTTGCGCGCGGCATCGTTCCGGTCGGCCTCTGCCGGAGTCAGCCTGGCCCGTTCGCGAATGCGACGTTCGAGTGGAGCGCCGACGAACAGTACGAGCATCGCAAGGCTCAACCCGCCGATGATGAGCGGCCACACCGCCAACCCTGCTGCCGCGCCGATCGTGGCTGTTACCCAGATGCATGCGGCAGTCGCCAATCCATGCACTTCCTGACCCTGGCCGACCCGCAGCACAGCGCCGGCACCGATGAAGCCGACGCCGGACAGAATGCCCTGCATCGCCCGTCCTGCGGCATCGGCGTTCACATTCGGCAAGCCACTGTGTACGATCGCCTGCACGGCGATGCAGCTCGCCAGACCGACGAGGCCCAGCGTCCGCAAGCCCATGATCTGCCGGTTCTCGCGCGAGCGTTCCCAGCCGAGCACCATCCCAGCCGCGGTCGCCACCACCAGCCGCCCGATCGCATCGATCCAAAAGCCGAGATCCGGTGCCGCTGACGCTTCGATCATTCGACCAGCACGTGCACATGATGCCAGGCGGTGCACAGATAGCCAGCGAAGTTCCACATCGTATCCGGCCGCTCGGGCTGACCCTGTCCAGTGTCGTCGAAGGCGCGCACGACAAGGTGCTGGCGCCCCTTGTCGAGCGTGGCGTCGAGGGTCCAGCGCCGCCAACCCCAGTGCGCCTCCGGATCATCGGTGAACGTCGCCTGTTGCCAGTCGCGACCACCGTTTACCGACACTTCGACCCGAGAGACGCGGCGATCATAGGCGATGGCATAGCCCTCGATCCGCACCTCCCCGGCCGGCAAGCTTTCGCCAGAGCCGGGCACGCAGATCGCGGCGTTGAGCGGCATGGCATTGATGGTCAGACCCTGGCTCCAGTCGACGGTGTCGCTCGTCACATCGGCAGGAAAGAGCTTGTAGTCGTGCGCCTGGATCGGTGCGTCGGATGGCGTCTCGCGCACCTCGATCCGTGTCAGCCATTTGGCGCTCCGCACCCCGGCATAGCCCGGCACCACCATGCGGATCGGTGCGCCGTGTTCGGGCGTCAGCGGCTCGCCGTTCATCGCCCAGGCAATGAGGACGTCGGGTTGCCGCGCCTTATCCATGGCGATCGAGACCCCGAACAATGCTTCCTCGCCTTCGACGTCCACCTCGTCCGCTCCGGTGAACGCCACGAACAGGTCGGACGCATCCGGCGCACCGACGGCATCCAGTACGTCGGACAGTCGTACGCCGGTCCACTCCGCATTGCCGATCGCGCCCACGTCCCACGGGTCGCCGGACGTTTTTGCGAACTGCTGAAGATCCGTGCGCCGGTTGCCGGCGCACTGGAGAACTGCCGTCACCGTCCGCGTGGCCAACGCGCTCTTCAACTCCTCCACCGAGAAGGAGCGTCTTTCCATGCTCATCCCGCTGACCTCGATCCGGTGATCGGCAGGCAGATCAGGCACCGCACCATGGCTGCGCACGTAGAACAGCGCCTGCGGCGTCAGGAACCGCTCGATCAGCGCGCCGGGCGTCGGCTCGGCGTTGTAGGGCTCGGATTTGCGCTCGATCATATCAGTCATGGACGAACCAACGCCGCAAGCGCGCGGATCGCTTCAAATCTTCAAGACTATCGCAGACGAAGGATTACCGATCGTTCCGATATCCAGATTGAAATAAACGGATCAAACGGTTGGTCGTATCGATAAGATTGCGCGATATAAGCTGCATGACCCTGGAGCAACTCAGAATATTCGTCGGTGTCGCCGAGCGCGAACACGTCACCAAGGCAGCGGAGGTGCTGAACGTCACGCAGTCCGCTGCCTCCGGCGCGGTCGCGGCCCTCGAAGCGCGCTACGGGGTTCCTCTGTTTCACCGTGTCGGGCGTGGCATCCAGCTGACCGAAGCAGGCCGCGGCTTTCTGGAGGAAGCGCGCGCAGTGCTGGGGCGGGCAGCGCATGCCGAGACGATGCTGGCGGACTATGCCGGGCTTGCCCGTGGTTCGTTGCGGATCGTCGCAAGCCAGACGATCGCGAGCTACTGGTTGCCGGCAAAGCTCGCCTCCTTCTACGAACGCCACCCGCAGATCGCGGTCGAACTGGCGATCGACAACACCGAAGGTGCAGCAGCGCAGATCCTGAGCGGCGCGGCGGAGCTCGGTTTCGTCGAGGGCGAGGTGGACGAACCGGCGCTCGCCCTCTGGAATGTCGGGCGTGACCCGATGGTGCTGGTCGGCCATGAGGACGCCGGGCGCGTCGACGAGGACTGGCTTCGCGCTGCACGCTGGATCGTCCGCGAGCAGGGTTCGGGCACGCGCTCGACCTTCGAGGACGTGCTGCGAACGCGCGGGTTTGATCCGGCCCAGCTGACAGTAGCGATGACGCTGCCGTCCAACGAGGCGGTGCGTACCGCGGTCGAGGCCGGTGCCGGCGTCGCTGTGTTGTCGCGATTGGTCGTCGCACGCGCGCTCAAGGCCGGCGATCTGGTCGAGTTGCCGCTTGGGTTACCCGATCGCGCCTTCCACGCGCTGCGCCACAAGGAACGCTATCGCACCCGCGCGGCCGACGCGCTGACGGACCTCATCAAGGAGCAGGTCGCATGACTGCCGACGCACCTTCGGCCCTGACCGGCCTCAAGCCGCTAAGCAGGCTCGATCACCCGCGCGAGATGATCCGCCAGTTCACACCCAACTGGTTCGCCGCGACGATGGGCACCGGCATCCTCGCTCTCGCGCT
Source organism: Sphingomonas sp. Leaf62 (assembly GCF_001421915.1). Classification (NCBI taxonomy): domain Bacteria; kingdom Pseudomonadati; phylum Pseudomonadota; class Alphaproteobacteria; order Sphingomonadales; family Sphingomonadaceae; genus Sphingomonas; species Sphingomonas sp. Leaf62. Next base: position 231,944 of record NZ_LMLN01000028.1, read on the forward strand.
GCCGCAGGTGCCCAATATCGGCCCCGCGCTCAAACCGATTGGCGAGGTGTTGTGGTTCTTCAACATCGCGCTCTTCATCCTGTTCGCCGGTCTCTATGGCGCGCGCTGGGCGATGTTCGGGCATGAGGCACGGCGCATCTTCGGCCACAACACCGTGTCAATGTTCATCGGGACCATTCCGATGGGCTTGGCGACGATCATCAACGGATGCCTCGCCTTCGGGATCGCGCGGTTCGGTAACGGCATCGTGCCGGTCGCACACGTCCTGTGGTGGATCGACGTCGCCATGTCGCTCGCCTGCGGCGTGTTGATCCCCTACCTGATGTTTACCCGCCACGAGCACAGCCTGGACGGCATGACTGCGGTATGGCTGCTGCCGGTCGTCGCAGCGGAAGTGGCGGGTGCCAGCGGCGGGCTGCTCGCGCCGCATCTGACCGATCCTCACGCGCAGATCGTGACGCTCGCCACTTCCTACGTGCTGTGGGCCTATTCGGTGCCGGTCGCGTTTGGCATCCTCGCTATCCTGATCCTGCGCATGGCGCTCCACAAGCTCCCGCACGAGAGCATGGCGGCATCCTCTTGGCTTGCGCTGGGGCCGATCGGCACCGGGGCGCTGGGTATGCTGGTGCTTGGGGCGGATGCGCCGGCGATCCTCGCGGCGCATGGGCTGGTCGGTGTCGGTACCGTCGCGCAAGGGATCGGCGTCGTCGCCGGGCTCTGTCTGTGGGGTTTCGGCCTGTGGTGGCTGGCGCTCGCGACGCTCATCACCATCCGCTACTGGCGCGCCGGCGTCCCATTCAACCTTGGCTGGTGGGGCTATACCTTCCCGCTCGGCGTCTACACCGTCGCCACCTTCCGCCTCGGTACGACGCTGAACCTAGGCTTCTTCGGTATTGTCGGCACAGTGCTGACGGTCGCGCTCGCGGCGATGTGGCTGCTGGTCGGTGCCAAGACACTCGCCGGAGCATGGCGCGGCAACCTGTTCGTCTCGCCCTGCATCGCTACCCCGAACTGATCCACCCTGATGATCGGATCAATCGGTCCGATCACTTGCAGAACGCCGCTTCGAACCGCCAGCGTGGCTGGCCACAGGAGAGCCTTGTCATGGACAATTTTGACGCCGCGCTGGCGAGTGAAACCAGCCGTCGCCGCTTTCTCAGGCGTACGGCGCTCGGCACCGCCGGCCTTGCCGCAGCACCTGCGCTGGCGCAGCAGCTCGTCGACCTGAAGCTGCCTGGCGGCAATGCCGAGCGGCCGATGACCAACGCCTTTCCTGGCAAGGGCAGCATGATCCTCCAACGCATCCATCCTCCGCTGTTGGAGACGCCGATGGACGTGTTCGACAAGTCGGTGTTCACGCCCAACGACCAGTTCTTCGTTCGCTGGCACTGGGCCGACATTCCAACCTCGATCGACGTCGAGAGCTTCCGCCTCAACGTCTTCGGCCACGTCAACCGACCGCTGTCGATTAGCCTCGCCCAACTGCTGCGCCTGCCGCGGGTCGAGATGGCGGCGGTCAACCAGTGTTCGGGCAACAGCCGTGGGCTGTTCCAGCCCCGGGTCGCCGGCGCGCAATGGGGCAACGGCGCGATGGGCAATGCCAAATGGCTCGGCGTGCGCCTGCGCGACGTGCTGGACCTCGCGGGGGTCAAGGCAGGCGCGGTACAGGTGCGCTTTGGCGCGCTCGATCAGCCGGTTGTGGCGGACGCCCCTGACTTCGAGAAGGCGCTCGACATCGACCATGCCCGCGACGGCGAAGTGATGATCGCCTTCGGCATGAACGGCGAGCAGCTGCCGCTCCTCAACGGCTTTCCCTGCCGGCTGATCGTCCCGGGCTGGTATTCGACCTACTGGGTCAAGATGCTGAACGCGATCGAGGTACTGCCCGGCCTTGACGACCAGTATTGGATGGCCAAGGCCTACAAGATACCGGCGACACCCGGCGCGAATGTCGCGCCCGGTGCCAAGGACTTCCCGACCGTGCCGATCAATCGCATGATCCCGCGCAGCTGGATGACCAGCCTGCCCGATGGCCAGGCGATCGCCTATGAGGCGTCGATCCCGGTCGGCGGCATCGCGATGGGCGGCGATTGCGGCGTCGCCAAGGTCGATGTCTCGTCGGATGGTGGGCGCACTTGGTACAAGACGACGCTCGGAGTGGACGAGGGCAGGTACAGCTTCCGTCGGTGGGATGGTCGCGTGCCGCTGAGACGCGGTCCCAACCCGATCATGGTGCGCTGCTGGAACACCAATGGGGTCGCCCAGCCGATGAAGCCGATCTGGAACCCGGGCGGGTTCATGCGCGGCAACATCGAAACCACCACCATCATCGCGGCCTGAGGAGCGAGTAGCATGAAGACCCCGTCTACCGGCATCATGGCCGCTGGCCTGATCGGCCTGACCGGTATTATCCTCGTCTCGATCGGGGCGCCGAGCAGCCGCAAGGCGCCTGCCCCGATCTCCGAGACATCCGAGCCGGCACCGCCCACCAGCGTCTCAGCCCGCGGCTTTTCGCTCGCCTCGACCAGCGTCGACCTGCCGGTCGATGACGTTACCTACCCCGATGGTCCGCACGCCGACGTCATCAACGCCAACTGCACTTCGTGCCACTCGGCCAGCATGGCGCTGACCCAGCCTGCGCTATCGGCGGATCAGTGGAAGGCGACCGTCACCAAGATGCGCGAAGTGTACAAGGCTCCGGTGGCCGAGAAGGACGTCAACGCGATCGTCGCCTATCTCATCGCTATGCCGAGCCACAAGGCGGCACCCGCGACAGGCAAGGCACAGGATCCCGACCCCAAGGCGGCTCCCGATGCCTCAGGTGGAACAGGCTAACCGATCTCCTTCCATAATCCCGAAATACCATCGAGGCTGTTGAAAAACGGCTGCTTGCGACGGTGACGGGGGCGTGATTCACTCCTGGAAGGCGGTAGGGGGATCACGGACATGATGGGTCGGCAGGTGGCGCAGGGGGCGCTGTTCTATGGTTTCCGGCTCGATGAGCATGTGCCGGTCGACCACCTGCTCCGACGCATCGACGGCGTGTTGGACTTCGGCTTCGTGCGCGAGGCGCTGGCGTCGAGCTACAGCACGAGTGGGCGACCCTCGATCGACCCGGAGCTGATGCTCAGGATGCTGCTGGTTGGCTATCTGTTCGGCATCCGCTCGGAACGCCGCCTGTGCGAGGAGGTGCACCTCAACCTCGCATATCGTTGGTTCTGCCAGCTCGATCTGGGCGACCGAGTGCCCGACCATTCCACCTTCTCCAAGAACCGGCACGGCCGCTTCCGCGCCTGCGACCTACATCGTCTGCTATTCGAGCAGGTAGTCGCGCGGTGCGCCGCGGCCGGGCTGGTAACGGGGCGCGACTTGGCGGTGGACGGCAGCACGATCATCGCCGACGCCAGCCGCGAGAAGAAGCTGAAGGGGGCCGACGCCGCAGACGAGCTTCGTGCCGGGGAAAGCATATCGCGACCCGTCGCCGAATATCTGGCGGCGCTCGATGCCGCGTTGCCGCCGGACCCCGACGAACCAGCGCCCGTCGATCCGACCAGCATCTCGCCGACCGACCCGCAGGCGGCGCTCACCTGCAAGCACGGACCGGCGCGCTACGCATACGCCATCAACCCCCTGCTCGACCTCGACACCGACTGCATCCTCGACGTGGAGGCGACGCCCGCCCGCTTCGCAGCCGAGGTGGCGGCGACCCGGACGCTGGTGTCACGCGCCGGCACCAGGCTGGGCATCGAACCCGCCAGTCTCTCGGCCGATAAGGCGTATGGTAGCGGTCGGCTGCTCGGCTGGCTGATCGACCGGAACATTACGCCATACATCCCGGTCATAGACCGGACCCGCCAGCGGGACGCCTTCTTCACCCGGGATGCCTTCCGCTACGACCGGGAAGCGGATGCCTACTGCTGTCCGGCGGACAAGCTGCTCAGCTATTGCGGCACCAACCGGACCAAACAGGTGCGTGTCTACCGAAGCCGGCCAGCCGATTGCGCCGCCTGCGAGCTGAAGCCGCAATGTACCATCGGTCCGAAGCGAGGTGTCACCCGGCTCGTCAGCGAGGAAGCCCGCGATACCGTGCGCGCCCTTGCCGGCACCGACGCCTATGTGCACGCACGGCGTCGAAGACAGCGGATCGAGCGCGTGTTCGGCCACCTGAAACGCAACCTGGGGCTACGAACGCTCAAGCTGCGAGGCCTGTCAGGAGCCGCCGAGGAGTTCACCATGGCCGCCGCGGCATACAACCTTCAGCTGCTCGCCCGGCAGGCTGCGCCGGCCTGATACGCGGCGTATCCGACTGTGCCGGCGTCACCAGCCATCCGCCACGCCGATTTCGCGCAGGCCTTTATCAACGGTCTCCATCGTTTGTGGGACGGTCGCCAGCAGTGAACTGCAACGCGCCGACACTGCCTTGCGAGCGGACAGAAGGAAGAGCTTCAACCCTCAATGAAGCTTCATCGGTGCCGTTTGGTAGGGTGCAGTTTGGTCCTCCTTGGTTAGGACTCCAGGCGGACCAAAGGGCCAATCCGAGCTAAATTCTTAATGTCCCTTTTTGGCGGAAATCGGACCGGCCAGAGTAGGAACGCAGAGGGTATACCTAAAAAGCACTAGCAAAAATTCGATCAATGTTGCGGGAAAGCAGGGGAGGGGAGCCAAGTGTCTCACCCGGCTCTAGCTTAATTCACTATATCGTCTATGCTGGATATATGGAAAATAACACCGCGATCGCCGCGCTTAGCGCACTAGCGCAAGGAACACGGCTCGATGTGTTCCGCCTACTGGTTCAGCACGAGCCAGACGGCGTGGCTGCAGGCGATATTGCTCGGCAGCTCAATGTGCCGCAAAACACGATGTCGGCGCACCTTGGCATCCTCGCGCGTGCGGGCCTGGTCCGCTTTGAACGGCATAGCCGCTCCATCGTCTACCGCGCAGATCTGGACGGACTGCGCGCACTAACCCTGTTCCTCGTCAAAGACTGCTGCGCCGGCTCGCCCGAACTGTGCGCGCCACTCTTAGCCGAACTCACCCCCTGCTGCTGAAAGGACGCCCCGTGGCCGTCGATATCGTGATCTATCACAACCCCGAGTGCGGCACGTCGCGCAACGCGCTGGCGATGATCCGGAATGCCGGCATCGAGCCGCATATAGTCGAATATCTGAAGACGCCGCCCTCGCGCGCGCTGCTGGTCGAGCTGATCGATCGCGCCGGGATCACGCCCCGCGATCTGCTGCGTGAGAAAGGCACGCCCTATGCAGAGCTAGGCTTGGGCGACACGTCGCTGTCCGACGACGCGCTGGTGGACGCTATGATGGCACATCCGGTCCTCATCAATCGGCCGCTGGTTGTCTCTCCGGTCGGCGTGAAGCTCTGCCGACCGTCCGAAGCGGTCCTTGATCTGCTGTCCGAGCCGCAACAGGGGGCGTTTGCCAAGGAAGACGGCGAAAAGGTCGTGGACGCCTCGGGTCAGCGCATCGCCTGATGCTGCTTGCGCTCGCTATCTTCGTCGCCACGATCGCGCTCGTCATCTGGCAGCCCAAGGGCCTCGGCATCGGATGGAGCGCATTGGGCGGAGCGGCGATCGCGTTGCTCGTCGGGGTCGTCTCGCTCTCCGACGTGCCGGTTGTGTGGGGTATCGTCTGGAATGCGACCGCGACGTTCGTCGCGATCATCATCGTCAGCCTGTTGCTGGATGAAGCCGGGTTCTTCGAATGGGCGGCGCTCCATGTCGCGCGCTGGGGCGGGGGGCATGGTCGCCGGCTGTTCGTGCTGATCGTGCTGCTCGGTGCGGCAGTGTCGGCACTGTTCGCCAACGATGGCGCGGCCCTGATCCTAACGCCGATCGTAATCGCGATGCTGCGCGCGCTGGGATACAAGGACAAGGCAACGCTGGCGTTCGTTATGGCGGCGGGGTTCATCGCCGATACCGCCAGCCTGCCGCTGATCGTATCCAACCTCGTCAACATCGTGTCGGCCGACTTCTTCCAGATCGGCTTTGCCGATTATGCCTCGGTGATGGTGCCGGTCGATCTGGCGTCGATCTCCGCGACGCTGGTCGCGCTGCTCCTGTTCTTCCGTCGCGACATACCGGGCAGCTATGATGTGGCGCAGCTCCGCACGCCAGCTGACGCGATCCGCGATCCTGCCACGTTCAAGGCGGGCTGGGTCGTCCTCGCTCTACTGCTCGCCGGCTTCTTCCTGCTTGAACCCCTCGGCGTGCCGGTCAGCGCCGTTGCCGCTGCCGGCGCGGTCCTCCTGCTCGTCATCGCCACGCGCGGCCATGTCATCCAGACGCGCAAGGTGCTGGCCGGTGCGCCGTGGCAGGTCGTGATCTTCTCGCTCGGCATGTACTTGGTCGTCTACGGCTTGCGAAATGCTGGCTTAACCGACCATCTCGCGGGCCTGCTCGATCGCACCGCGCAAGGCGGTGTGTGGGGTGCCGCGTTCGGGACCGGAATCATCGCGGCGCTGCTGTCGTCGGTGATGAACAACATGCCGACTGTGCTGGTGGGTGCGCTGTCGATCGACGCGACGCACGCCACAGGCGCGATCAAGGAAGCGATGATCTATGCCAACGTGATCGGGTGCGACCTTGGCCCGAAGATCACGCCGATCGGGTCGCTCGCGACGCTGCTCTGGCTGCATGTCCTCGGGCAAAAGGGCATCCGGATCGGCTGGGGCTATTACTTCCAGGTCGGTGCGACACTAACAATTCCGGTGCTGCTAGTAACGCTCGCGGCACTGGCGATTAGGATCAGCGTCGCATGACTGCACTCGTATATCCGGCTGCTGCGCTTGCGGAGATCGCAGGCTGCTTTGCCTTTTGGGCATGGTTGCGGCTGGGCAAATCGCCCCTGTGGCTGGCTCCAGGCGTGGTCTCGCTTATACTGTTCGCCTGGCTGCTGACACGCGTAGATAGCGATGCCGTAGGGCGGGCCTATGCTGCCTATGGCGGCGTCTACATCTGTGCATCGTTGATCTGGCTGTGGGCTGTAGAAGGGGTAAGGCCCGATCGCTGGGACGCGGGTGGGGCCGCACTTTGCCTGATTGGCACCTGTATCATTCTGCTTGGCCCAAGGACCGCCTGATGCCGCTCCGCACTCTCTCCGATCCCGATAATCTGCCCGCGCTCGATCGGCGCTATGCGCTCGATCGTCCTGCTCTTGGGCTGGGCGCTGGTGATCCGCCTCCGCGCATCCTGTTGCTCTACGGCTCCCTGCGGGAGCGGTCCTTCTCGCGGCTTTGCGTCGAGGAAGCCGCCCGCCTGCTGCAATTCTTCGGCTGCGAAACGCGGATCTTCGATCCTTCGACCCTGCCGCTACCCGATCAGGTGACTGGGGACGATCACCCTGCCGTCCACGAACTGCGCGAACTGTCGATGTGGTCGGAGGGGCATGTGTGGTGCAGCCCTGAGCGGCACGGCCAGATTACCGGCATCATGAAGCTGCAAGTCGATCACCTGCCGCTGTCCATGGGTGGGATGCGCCCGACGCAGGGCCGCACGCTCGCCGTCATGCAGGTGTCGGCCGGATCTCAGTCGTTCAACAGTGTAAACACCCTGCGCGTCCTCGGCCGCTGGATGCGAATGGTGACGATCCCCAACCAGTCCAGCGTAGCCAAGGCGTTTGCGGAATTTGACGACGCCGACCGGATGAAGCCGTCCAGCTATTACGACCGGATCGTAGATGTGATGGAAGAGCTGGTGCGCTTCACGATCCTGCTGCGACCGCACACGGCGCAACTCGTCGATCGTTACTCGGAACGGAAAGAAGCTGGCGTGCCGCTCAATACGCCCACGGACTTGTCGAGTATCGCCATTGCACCCCAAGCGCCGCGCAAATGACTAGTGCCGTAATCGTCCGGTCGGCAGTCATCACAGACGCGGGTGCGATCCAGGCAATCTACGCACCTGTGGTGGAGGAAACAGCAATTTCATTCGAGGAGGTGCCGCCCTCTGTCGCCGATATGGCCGCTCGCATCGAGGCAACCTTAAAGGACTACCCGTATCTCGTGGCGGAACGGCGTGGTCGGGTTATTGGATATGCTTATGCCAGCCAGCATCGCAGTCGTGCCGCCTATCGCTGGTCTGTCGATATGACGGTCTATATCGCGCCTGAGGCGCAGCGGTCGGGGGTTGGCCGCAGCTTATATACAAAGCTGATTGCTGACCTTGCCCACCGCGGTTTTCATACGGCTTTTGCGGGGATCGCCCTGCCGAACCCCGGCAGCATCGCATTGCACGAAAATATGGGGTTCATTCCTCTAGGCATCTACCGAGAGGTTGGGCGAAAGTTTGATAGCTGGCACGATGTAGGGTGGTGGCAGCGTCTACTCAACGACGACACCATTCTTGGCTGATCGCATGGCGTATCAGACGTTGTGCATCATCCTATGTGCATCTAGTTAGACCGGATGAAACGCTGGGGTCGCCCACTCTCCAAGATATTGCATTCCATGGCGTTTTTCGTCCTGGCAGTAATGTTGCTGGTCCGGCTTGGCCCGCTCTGCGAGACGATGGCGATGGCCGCGCCTCCGGCTGCGTCCGCGATGATGGACTGCGCCAGCAAATCAGCAGGCGCTCCCGTCAAAAAGGCGCCTGCGTCGGCCTGCGCCATACCGTGCGTTGCGGTTGCTGGCGAAACCGTCGAGCATATCGAGCTGGTTCCTTCCTCCCGTCTATCGCCTTGGCCGGCTCCACAGACGGGCCTTTTAGGCATGGCATACGCTCCGGCCACACCCCCTCCGCAAACCGTGTGACGTCGAACACCATCACACGTAAATTTCGGAGAATATCATGACCAAGTTCAAGCTCATCAGCGCTGCCTTCGCCCTCACCCTGTCGACTGGCGCATTCGCCGCTGTCGCCAATTGCTGCGCCGACATGGCGTGCTGCAAGGACGGTGCGGACTGCTGCAAGGATGGCGCAAAAGCCAAGGCCGCGGACTGCTGCGATCATGCCAAGGGCGGCATGAAGCACGGCTAAAAGCTGGATAGGGGCGGGCAACCGCCCCTGTTTTCCTAGTCTACATCTACTCGGCGCGGCACGCCGTCGCGCCATGGTCGCTGTGACGAGCGGAGAGTTACCCGTAGGGTTGAGGCTCTTCCCCGAACTGCATCCATCGTTCGGCCCATCTCGCGTGCGATTACCGCCAGAGTCTGCTTGGCCTCGATACGCCGACGAAGCTCGGCGTCATCATCATCGGTCCACGCCGTTCCACGTCGAGCGGTCAGCCCAATACCTCCTCAATCAGGAGCAATCCCAGAAACCCGATGAAGAACATCGCGCTGATAAGCGGGGTGTCAGGCTTCTCGTGCGCCTCGACCAATAGCTCCTCCGTCACGAGGTAGAGCAGCGCCATCAAACCGAAACTGAGAAACCCAGCGATGACGACGGGCGGAAACGTTGCAACGGGAGTCGCTATCGCCGCACCGATCGGCAGCAACAACGCGATCCCCATCGTAATCGCGATGATCCGCGCCTTGGACTTGATCGTCTCGCCCAACTCGGTCGTCACGGTCAGTCCGAGAAACAGCACCTCCAACGTCAACGCGATCGTCAGCAACACCCCGGCCTTCCCGCCAGCGACGAACGCCAACCCGAGAACAAGCCCGTCGATCAGGATATCCACTGCGACCGCGCCCAACATAGCGATCGGTCCACTGGCGCGACCCTCAAGGGCTTTGAGTGACAGCATCACGACTATGCCTAGCGCGCCGCCTGTGAATGTCGCGATCGGCGAGCCTTCGTGCATCACCTGCGGCAGGATCTCGGCAGCCGCTGCGGCGAACACGACGCCTGCCGCCAAGTGCTGCATGGCGCTTACGAAGGCATCACTTGGCCGTCTCGATACCGCGAATAGCGAGCCGATCAGTACGGCAACGACGGGAATGAGCGTGAAGGCAACGGCCTGCATAGCTTAGGCCCTCACGCTGTCATGAGCCAAAGGCGGCAGTTCGATGTGTCCCCCTGATGGGGCTGGCAGCTCGCGCCGTCCGAAACGAGCATAAAGGGTCGGCAGCACGAACAAGGTGAGCAGGGTTGCGGATATGAGGCCACCGATGACGACGGTCGCCAGCGGCTTTTGCACCTCGGCTCCGGCACCATGACCAAGCGCCATCGGCACGAAGCCAAGCGACGCAACGAGAGCCGTCATCGCAACCGGCCGGAGCCGCGCCAGAGCGCCTTGATGCGCCGCTACCGCACGATCCATGCCTTGCCGCATCAGATCATGGATGGACGACACCATGACCAGCCCGTTGAGAACCGCGACACCTGATAGCGCGATGAAGCCGACTGCCGCTGAAATGGAGAACGGCATGCCCCTTAGCACCAGCGCAAGGATGCCTCCGACCAGCGCCAGCGGAACGCCGGTAAACACGATCAACGCATCCCTGACGGAGCCAAGCGCGCCGTAGAGCAGGAACATGATGACCACGAAGCAGATCGGCACCACAACGCTGAGCCGATCTCGGGCGGATGCCAGGTTCTCGAACTGACCGCCCCATTCGAGATACGTTCCGGGTGGCAATTTCACCTGAGCGTCGATGGCTGACCGGGCATCGGCCACGACACCGGCCACGTCCCGATCGCGCACGTTGGCCTGCACCACGACACGGCGCTTGCCGTTCTCGCGGCTGATCTGATTGGGACCATCGACCACGGCGATATCCGCTACAGTCGATAGCGGTACGAAGCCGCCACTGCCGGTCGGTACCGGCACCTGGGCAACCGCCGTCAGATCGGATCGTGAGCTTTCCGCCATCCGGATCACGACGGGAAAGCGACGATCGCCTTCAAAGATCACGCCAGCCTGTCGGCCGCCAATGGCTGCGGCAACCGTGTCCTGCACGTCACCGGCCGTTACCCCGACGCGGGACATGGCGATACGGTTCGGCCGTATATCGAGCATCGGCAAACCTTCGGTTTGTTCAACCCGCACGTCTGCTGCACCCCGCGTCTTTCGAAGGATGCCGGCGATCCGGTCTGCGGTCGCGTTCATCTCGCCAAAGTCATCGCCAAAGACCTTGATCGCGATATCGCCGCGCACGCCTGCAATCAGCTCGTTGAATCGCATCTGGATTGGCTGGGTGATCTCATAGGCGTTGCCCGGCAGGGTGGAGAGGCGCTTTTCCAGCCGCTCCACCAGCTCTTCCTTGGACAGGCCGGGGTCGGGCCACTCCTTCTTCGGCTTCAGGATGACGAACGTGTCAGTCGCGTTAGGCGGCATTGGGTCCGACGCGATTTCAGACGTGCCGGTGCGGGAGAAGGCGAAACGGACCTCAGGGGCCTTGGCGAGTGCCTTTTCCACCTGGAATTGCATTGCCTGGCTCTGATCGACCGATGTGCCCGGGATGCGGACCGCCTGCACGAGGATGTTGCCCTCATCGAGCTGCGGCAAGAACTCCTGCCCCAATGTCATGAAAGCGGCCCCGGCGAGTGCCAGCGCACCGATCGCGACGCCGATGGTCAGGGTGGGGCGGCGCATTGCCGCATCGAGTCCCGGCTTATAGCGCTGCCGGAGGAACGTGACGACGCGGCTTTCCTTTTCCTCGACCCGCTTGCTGAGCCAGATCGCAATCGCTGCCGGTATGAAGGTCAGCGACAGGATGAAGGCGAACACCAGGGCGATGATGACCGTCAGTGCCATCGGCTCGAACATCTTGCCTTCGACGCCCGTGAAGGTGAGCAACGGCGCATAGACAAGGATGATGATAGCCTGCCCGTACACTGATGGGCGGATCATCTCGCGTGCCGATGCCGCGACAATCCCGAGACGTTGCTCGATCGTCAGCACGTCATCGCGACCATGCTGCGCCTCGCCCAAACGCCGTAATGCGTTCTCCACGATAATGACCGCGCCATCCACGATCAGACCAAAGTCGAGCGCACCAAGGCTCATCAGATTGGCCGAAACGCCCGCTTCCAACATGCCGATGCTGGTCAGCAGCATCGTGATTGGAATGACACAGGCCGCGATCAGCGCCGCGCGGAAATTGCCAAGCAGCGCAAACAGGACGACGATCACCAGCACCGCACCTTCGGCAAGGTTGCGGGCAACCGTCGAAATCGTGGAGTTCACAAGCTCGGTCCGGTTCATCACCGGCTTCACAACCACATCGACCGGCAACGAGCGGCCGATCTGCGTCAGCCGTTCGGCAACGCCAGTCGATACCGTGCGGCTATTTTCCCCGATCCGCATGACCGCGGTCCCAACGACAACCTCATGGCCGTTTTCCGACGCCGATCCCATGCGCAGCCCTTGTCCGGTGCGAACGGCCGCAATCTGGTTGAGCAGGATCGGAACGCTCTCGCGGGTGGCAACGACGGTACGGGCCAGCTCGTCGGCGTTGCGGACACGCCCATCCGATCGAACCGCCAGCCCTTCGCCGTTGCGGTTGACCACGCCCGCGCCCGCGCTGGTATTGCTGCGCTGAAGGGCGGTGGTGAGATCCTGAAGCGTCAGCCGCATCGCTGCCATGCGCTGTACGTCCGGAACGACGAGATATTCCTTGGTGTAGCCACCAAGGGAGTCGACGCCGGCAAGCCCGGCCGTGCTTTTTAGCTGCGGCGTGACGATCCAATCCTGCACAGTGCGCAGGTAGGTCGCCTTGTCGGCGTCACTGACGAGGTGATCCCCCTCGGGGGTGATATAGCTGGCATCGCGTTGCAGGCCGGGTTCGCCGTTGCGGTGATGGACCTGATCCAGCTCGCGGTATTCAACGGTCCACATGAAGATATCGCCCAGGCCCGTGGCGATCGGCCCCATCTCCGGGTTCACGCCTTCGGGGAGGTCTTCCTCGGCGGTTCTCAGGCGTTCGGCGACCTGCGCCCGCGCGAAGTAGATATCGGTCTTTTCACCGAAAACTGCTGTGATCTGGGCAAAGCCATTGCGGCTTAGCGAGCGGGTGTATTCAAGGCCGGGAATGCCCGCGAGCGCGGTTTCGACGGTGAACGCAACCTGCTTCTCGATCTGATCGGGGGACAGGGCAGGAGCGACGACGTTGATCTGCACCTGGTTGTTGGTGATGTCGGGTACGGCGTCGATTGGAAGCTGACGCAGCGCGCCAATCCCGAGCAACGCAGCCGCGATGGTGAGAAGCAGGACGAGCCAGCGCTTCTCGACGGATAGGGTGACGATGCGACCGATCATGGCTCAGTCCTCATCCCCGCCTGCGCCCTTGCCGAGTTCGGCCTTGAGCGTGAAGCTGTTGGTGGAAGCGATGCGCTCCGAGCCGGTAAGGCCTGCCGTTACGGTAACCTGTCCGCCATTGGTGCGGCCAAGTGTCACTGGAATTGCCCGGAAACCTGTCGCCGTCCGGACGAACACAAACGACTTGTCCTCGATCATCTGTACTGCGGCCGATGGTACAGCGACGGTGCGGTCCCCGGTCGCAGGAACGAGGATCGATACGTTGACCGTCTCACCGACGCGCCATGTGCTGCCGGCGTTGTCGAGGGTGGCGATCACCGGCACCAATCGGGTCGTCTCGTCCAGAATGGGGGACGCGAACGTGACGCGTCCCTCCTGACGCCGCCCCGGCGCTGTCACTTCGACACGCACGCCGGGTTTCACCCGACCAGCATCCGTGGGAACGAGTGATGTGGTGACAGTGACCTTCGACAGGTTGGCGACGCGGAACAGCTCTGCATCGGCCGCGACTGCCTGCCCGAGGGTCGCCGATCGCGCGATCACTTGGCCGGCGATCGGCGAGCGGACCGCGATGCGGTTGAGCGCGCCGCCTCCGCTGCCCGTCGCTGACAACTGCTGCTGCGCCAGACGAAGGGCAATGCTGGCCTCCGTTGCGGCCGTTCGCGCCGCGACCAGATCCTGCTCCGGCGAAACGCGTTCGGCGAACAGGCGCTGTTCGCGGCGAAGGTTCGATTGGGCGAGTGCGGAACGCGCGCGCGCAGCCTCTACCTCCGCTTTCAGTGATGCCGCTTCCCGGCTTTCGATGATAGCCAGCGGGTCGCCCCGGCTGACTGACTGCCCGAGATTGCGGGTGAGGGAAACGAGCCGACCGCCTACGGAGGTGGACACAACCTGCACACCCTGAGGATCGCCCTCGATCGTCGCCGATAGCTCGATCGCTCCGGCCACGCCGCCTACTGTAGGACGCGTAACCTCTATCCCGGCATCCGCGATCTGCTGGGCGGACAGGGTAACAATATCCTTTGGGCCCTCCTTGGCTTCGCCGGCCTCGGCACCTTCCGCCTTCTCGGCTCCGGCTTTCTCACCGGCCTCGCTGCTGCCACCCCCGCCGCATCCGGCAAGGAGGATAGCCAGGGTCATAGGCGCGAGCGCCCGCATGATGGTCTTCGTCATTGATTGGTTTCCTCGGGCGAGGGCGCTGCGGCAACGAGCCGTTCGAGGCGTGCCTTGGCGTCGTGATAGGTGGCGAGCGCATCGATCGCGGCGGTTCGTGTTTCGGACAGGGTACGTTCGGCATCCAACAAATCGAGCTGACCGAACTTGCCCTCCCGGTAGCCGATCCGGGCAATCCGAGCGGCTTCGCTTGCCGATGCCAATGCCGGCCCGCTGGCGTTGCGAGCGGTCGTCGCGGCATTCGCGACGTTCGCCTGTGCGCTTGCGATATCCTGCGCGGTATCCAGCTCGGCCGCGCGACGTAGCGCCTGCGCCGAATCGGTCTGCGCCCGCGCCTGCGCCACTGCCGCCTTGCCGTTGTTGAACAGCGGAAACGGGATCGACAGGCCGAACACCGCTGCCACGTCGTTCGTAGCCTCAAGCCGTCGTGCGCTGGCGCTGAGTGTCACGTCGGGAATGCGCTGCGACCTGGCAAGCCGCACCTGGGCCTCTGCCGTTTTTACGTCCGCGCGTGTCGCTGCCAATGCCAGCGTCCCGGCGGTCTCGATCGGCCGCGCTGGACCAAAGCTCTCGACACGGCCGAACCACGCCAAGTCCAACGGTCCTGTGAGGGGTTGGCCGATCCGTCGGGCAAGATTGCTTCGCGCGACCTCGGCAAGCCGCTGCGAGCGCTCCACAGCCGTCTCCGCGTTGATCCGCAATACATCGGCTCGCTGCTGTTCGAGCGGTGATGCTCGCCCCGCCTGAACGCGGACGCCGGCTGCACGCGAAGCCTCGCGGGCGATACCGGCCTGCTGACGGGCGATCACAAGCCGACGCTCCGCTGCTGTCGCCTCGATGTAGAGCTGAGTGACGGCAAGCCGTAGATCAGCCTCAGCCAACGCCGTGCCTATCCGCGCTCGATTACCAATCGCATCCGCGACGGCGATCCGTGCCGATCGTTTGCCACCCAGCTCGATCGGTAGTGCCAATCCTGCTGTTGTCTCGGCGCTGCGAAGGCCGCGATATTGACCGCTACCGGCAATGTTCTCGGTCTCGGCGACGATCGACGGGTTAGGGCGGTAGCCGGCAACCGTGCGGCCTGCCTCTGCTGCCCGGACGGCTGCTGTGGCAGCCTCAAGGCTAGGGGCGGTCGCTCCGGCAAGTGAAAGCGCCTGATCAAGGGTAAGCGGGGGACTGGTCGATGTTGGATCGGCTGACTGCGCCTGCGCGATCGACGCGCATGACGCCACGGCCAATAAGGCCGCAATAAAACGGTGCATGGGAACGGACTCCTGACGAACCTTTGAGCATCCGCACGGGCTTTCCCGGCGAGATTAGGCGTTGGTCAGGCTTGGGGAGGACGTAGGGCTGGGTCCGACGCTACCGGGGCCTTGGGCGCATTGCGCCACACCGACGCATTCATACGAACGCTGCTGGCTGGTCCGGTTGAATCGGACGCGAACGGCACGCCGACATGATGGCCGTGGCAACCGCCATGATGGTGAGGATACGCCTTGTCGGCGTCTGCCGGCACTTGGTCAGCGTCACCGTCGCAATGATCGAGGGAGCTGACCGCTGTGGTATCAATGCACGTCACGCCTTCGGTCGCATGCGCGACTGATCCAAGCCCGAGCATAAGCACGAGCATGAAACTGAGGAACAGGGCGGAAAGGCGGTGCATCGGCCCGCGTCTTAGCAGCTTACCGACTGCCATGTAACGACTGCTCGTAAGTAGCGGGGACGGGTGAGGGCTCGCTACGCATTTCGGCGCGTGCCTGCCGCATGATCTGAACACCGCCCGATATGCCCAACACAGCCATCAAGGTGGCGACGGCAAGATCAGGCCACGCGCTGTTGAGGCCGAACACCCCGCCTGCGGCTAGCACGACGGCAATGTTGCCAATCGCGTCATTGCGCGAGCAAATCCATACTGACCTCATGTTCGCGTCACCGCTTCGGAAGCGGTACAGCATGACCGCGACGACAAGGTTCGCGATCAGCGCGGCGATGCCGACCACACCCATAATGTCGGCATGGGGCGTCGCGTCGTGGAGCGCACCCCATCCCGCCGCGAACAGGACATAGACGCCTAGCAAAGCAAGCGTCGCCCCCTTCAACATCGCAGCGCGTGCGCGCCAGGCTATCGCCATTCCGGCAACACCAAGACTGATTGCGTAGTTCGCGGTGTCACCAAAAAAGTCGAGCGCGTCGGCTTGGAGCGCCTTCGATCCGCCCGTGATGCCGGCTATGATCTCGATAACGAACATGCCGCCATTGACGGCAAGCGCGATCCATAGCGCCCGGCGCCACTTTGGATCGTTGAGAGTACCCGCCTTGTCGGACGCGCAGCTTGTGCAGGCCATGTTCGCCACCTCGATAGAATCGATCTGACAGCCTATATGCACCCTCTAGTCGCTAGAGGGTCAAGCGCTGTGTCTGAGAAACTGACAATCGGAAAATTGGCTGGTGCGACTGGCACGAAGGTCGAAACGATCCGCTACTATGAGCAGATTGGCTTGCTGCCGGCACCTGCGCGATCGGCGGGGAACTATCGGACCTATGAGGGTGCGCACCTGCGCCGCCTGTCCTTCATTCGTCGTGCCCGCGATCTTGGCTTCTCGATCGACCAAGTACGCGAGTTGATGGGGCTTGCCGATCGACGAGATCAGTCCTGCATCGCTGTTGATGTCGTTGCCAATCAACACCGCGACGCGATCAGGCGTAAGATTGCCGATCTCACCGCACTGGCTGGTGAACTCGATGCGCTGATAGATTCCTGTAGCCGGAACACCGTCGCCGACTGTCGGATCATCGAAGCCCTTGCGCCTCCTGAGTAGTCCCATAGGACTTAACGGCTTCGTGTGACGGATCCTTTGCCAGGCGTCGCCAGCAATCATCATATAAGTCGAGGGTTTTGCGATGCCCGCGACACCGCTACCGAGGATCGTGATGCTAAGACAGAAACCCTGATACTTACCCCTGCAGTGAGAAATCGACGGTGTCGTTTGATTGGGTGCCGTATGGTCCTCCTTGGCTGGGACTTCAGCCGGACCAAGGCAACAAATAGCCCCGAATTCTATGGATCATCTATTGATCTAAAAAGGACCGGCCTGGAAGGATGCGCTGGGGGCATACCCAAAAAGCACCGACCGGGACGGCGGTGATCTCGCTTGAGGGCAATAGCGGTATGTAGATCGAGCTTGGGTCCGCGTGTCTGCCCGGCAGCCACTGTGCGGAACTCGTTGTCACATTGATGGAACGACGATAGAACGGCCAGTACTTGGGAGCAGTCGACCAAAGCGCGTCTTCCGAGCGTTGCCGCAACAGACAGCGCGAGATGAGGCATGATGGGGCATCGTACAGGCGAATTAGCGTGACAAAGGCGACTCATTTCGTCGCGCTGCTGCAGAGTCACATCGATGGCGATGACGAGCAGTTTCTCAGTGTCGCGATGCAGGCGGCCGCTAATGAAGCGCGCCTTGGCCATGGCAAGGTCGCTCAGCAGCTGCGCGAGATGGTGGATGATGCCCGAGCACGGGGCAAGACAAAAGCGCGGGCGCATGCCGTTCCCCTTGTTCAGCCTCGTGGCGAGTTGGCGAGTCTGGTCGCTGCCAAATATGTCGATACGCGGCTATCGAGTATGGTCCTCCCAGTTGAGTTGCGAGATCGTCTTCAAAGGGTAATCCTCGAGCAGCGGCAGGTGCATCGCTTGCGCCAGCATGGTTTGCAGCCGCGCCGCAAGCTTCTGCTCATAGGCCCGCCTGGAGCAGGTAAGACGATGACCGCGGCAGCCATCGCCGGCGAGCTTAAGCTTCCATTGTTTTCGGTCCTCTTGGACGGGCTGCTAACAAAGTTCATGGGCGAGACAGCCTCGAAGCTTCGCACGGTCTTTTCAGCGATGACCGAGACTAGAGGCGTTTATTTCTTTGACGAGTTCGATGCGATTGGAGCACGCCGTGGCGAACGCAACGATGTAGGAGAAATCCGGCGCGTTCTAAACTCCTTTCTGCAGTTCTTGGAAGAGGATGACAGCGAAGGATTGATCGTTGCTGCGACCAACCATCCCGAGCTCTTGGACCCAGCGCTCTTCCGGCGCTTCGACGACGTGATTGAATACACCCTGCCAGACGCGCAGGTAGCTCGGGCGATCCTTGAAGCTCGGCTATCGGCCTTCGACACGGCTTCCGTGTCTTGGGAAGACGCAACCGAAGGGGTTGATGGGCTAAGTCAGGCAGACCTTTCTCGTGTTGCGGACGAAGCAGCAAAAAGGACGTTGCTCGCAGGGCGTGACGGTGTGGAGACAGCGGATCTTTTCGCTGCGATCGCTGAGCGGAAGGCGGCGGCTCGTCGGTAAGAATGGCAGACGAACAAGCGCGGCCGCATCCGCATATCTATCTTCGGGGTACAGGCACGCGGCGGGGTTACACAGCCTACCAGGCGGGCGGTGATGGCGGCGGTGGACTGCCGCAGCGCGATCGGGTTGGCCATGCAAATGCCCTAACCCAAGCCCTGACGGCGGTTGTGCAGCAAGGCGAGACGGTCCTCGCAAACCGGGACGCGAATATCGCTGCTGGAGAAAAAGGCTTCTATGTCGAGTTCACTCTGCCTTCGGGCCAGGCGGACATCGTCGACAAGCTGGAGAACCGACGGGGCCGCTTTCCGATTGAACTAGTGAACGTGCACCCGGCGGAGGAGGGGCAGGTTTCGGCAACCGTGTTCGTTCCCGAGGCGCAGAAGGACTATTACCTTAGAAAAGTTGCGGCCTATCGTGACGACGACAATGTCACCTACAAAACACACGACGACGGCTCCGTCGAAGAGCTTCGCAAGCCAAAAAATCAGCGCCTCATCGCGTCGATCGAAACCGCGCGTTTAGCGGTCGCTCGATCCTTCTACACCGACCAGGCTAACTTGTTTCCCGCGCCGGGGGGCGAGGCCTGGTGGGAGGTGTGGGTTCGCAAAGGAACAAAGGGGTCGTTCGACAAGGCCGCGCAGGCGCTTGGCATGGTCACACGCGAGCATACCCTCGAGTTCGCTGAACGTGATGTGGTTATCGCTAAAGGTACGCCTGAGCAGCTCGGACGAGTGATCGCCAACACTGACAGCGTTGCCGAGCTCCGTCTCGCGCGAGACACGCCCTCGCTTTTTATGGGCATGGATGGTGCTGAGCAACGAACGTGGAGCGCAGATCTAGCAAAGCGGCTCGTGCCGATCGATGACGAAGCCCCGGCCGTATGCCTGCTAGATTCCGGTACGACCATCAACCATCCTTTGATCAAACCTTACCTTCTACCTGTTGATCAGCAGGCATTCGACGCCGCTTGGAATGCTGAGGATGTCAGTGCACAAGGTCACGGAGGTCACGGTACGCAGATGTCGGGGACATCGCTGTACGGCGACCTTATGGAAGTACTTGATGGGACCGGGCCGATCGTCGTCCGGCACCGGTTGGAGTCAGTAAAGATCCTGCCGGATCACGGCGCCAATGCCCCGGATTTATATGGTGCAATCACTGCTCAGGCGATTGCGCGAGCAGAGATTGCTGCGCCAAATCGACCAAGAGCTATCTGTCTAGCGGTTACAAGCCTAGGCGATCACGGTCGCGGCCGACCATCGGCATGGTCGGCCAAGCTAGATGCGATCACCTTTGGTCGCGACGAGGTGCAACGCTTCATTGCGGTCGCTGCTGGCAATATCCGCGAGGCGATCGTTGCGGCAGACTATCCAGCACGCAACGATACAATGCCGATCGAAAATCCGGCTCAAGCATGGAATGCGTTGACTGTTGGAGCGTACACTGAGCGCACGCTCATTTCGGATCCGACTTATGCCGGCTGGAATGCGCTTGGTGCCGCCGGTGACATCATGCCGCGGAGCCGAACCTCCGTCAGCTGGATTCGAGAATGGCCTTTGAAGCCCGATGTTGTGTTCGAGGGCGGAAACATAGGCCATGATCCAGCGACGGGGCAGGGCGATCATGTTGATGACCTCGCCTTACTGACCACATATCGCACGATCGCCGAGCGACCTTTCACGACAACCGGTGACACCAGCGCGGCTACTGCGCTTGCCGCCCGAATGGCGGCACAGATCATGGCGGAAAAGCCAACATTGTGGCCGGAGACGGTACGCGGTCTCATCGTTCACTCCGCAGAGTGGACCGATGCTATGCGTGCCAATCAGAACACCATTGGCAAGCCTGCTCTTGTGCGTCGCTACGGCTTTGGCGTTCCTTCCTTAGTGCGTGCTCTCGGCAGCCTCGATCACGATCTAACTATTGTTACCGAAGACGAGATCGTGCCATTCAAGATGAAGGGTGGAGCAGCGATTACGGACGAGTTGGCAGTCCACCAGCTTCCGTGGCCGAGAGGCGCACTGCTCGCACTTGATCCTGCGACGCTTGTCCAACTGCGAATAACCTTGAGCTATTTCATAGAGCCTAACCCTGGTGAGCGGGGATTGTCACGACGTCACGTTTACGCAAGCCATGGATTACGCTTCGACCTAAAGCATGCGGATGACTCACTAGATACTTTTATTCGACGTAGAACGTCTGAGGCAGGTGCTCGACCTGCAAGGCGCGCGGCGTCGGATGCCGGCTGGACTATCGGTCCTCAGTTGCGAAATAGAGGATCGTTGCACGCCGATATTTGGGAAGGCACCGCGACGGAGCTTGCCGCTCGTGACGCGATCATCGTCTATCCAACAGGGGGGTGGTGGAGAGAAAATGTTGCGAAGGGCCATGCGGGGGAGGCGGTACGATATAGCCTGATCGCGAGCATCCGCGCGGCACCAGGAACAGAACTGTACACCGAGGTTACTGCCCAAGTCGCGCCTGAGGTCGCCATCGAGATCTAGCGGCGACGCTAGATGCAGCGGCGCGCAAACATAGCGGCCGCTCGCAATCAAGATTTCGTGCTTACATTATCCGTTGCGGGTGGATACCAACGGCGGGTTCCGCTTTTGCGTTTGGCTGTCCCATTTCTCCGTTTCCACAGGGCCATTTCGGGAAAGAGCAATCGGGAACACATTTCGGGAAACGGCTGCTTCCATGCCAACCAGCGGACCCTGCAAACGTCAGCCGTCCCAACCATCCTTCCTAATCGGGAATGTCGGATCGGCCGCTCCCGGCGCAGTCTCAGACGCTCATGCACCTAGTGCTGATGGTCCTCGTTGAGGCCAAACGAACGGAAGTGAGCCAAGCACAAACCCGAGAAATGTCGCCTGGAGCGGCACGGCCAAGCCGAATGCGGGAATCTTCAAAACGACCAAGGCATAGGTGTTAGCTATCACGTCAGTAAGCATGACTGCTGCCGCCAAAAGCAGGCCACACCGCCTAAGTCGCGATAAAAGCAATGTGATCGTAAGTAGGTCTAAAAGTACTAATCACGTCCAGAAAGCCTCAAGTAGTGGTGGTCCCCAACTATAAGGCCGCCAACCATATGCCATAAAATCGCGCGCATGGTTGAACGCGCCTATTCCGAAGCAGGCTGAATAAAGCCCAAGTACGATCCGAGAGCGGACGGCAGGGTACAGTTCCATGGGAAGCACGGTATATATTTAGTCGGCGGCTTGCCAAGCGGCGTGGATAAAATCGGCTGGTCAGCAGCCAAGACAGACCCGATCATTCCGATATTCGATCCTCGTGAGAACGCCTCGGCTGTCTCGCTGGCCGTTCCCAAGTGGCATTGTACGTCCCGTATCTACGGAAGTAGGGCTATCTTATGATCAAACGAACCGGCTGCACGTCGGCGGAGGCGCTGTCGATCGCCAAAGCTGACCGTCGCACACCGATGCACCCGGGTACTGCCGACAGCCTGAACTTCAGGAGCGTCAAAAACCGGGAAAAGCCCCTTTGATCGTCGTTTCAGCGGACGGTGTAAAAACGGCACATCTTAAAAGCCCGCCATAGCTAAATGCGATTACTCAGGCTGATGTCCCCAACCGAGTAATCGTCAACCTGTCGATCGCCATCCCGTCATCCTCATTGCCATCCGACGCGCCACTGGTGGTGATAAGGCGGGCATTCCGGAGTTCGATAGCTGCTGCCTTGATCGTCGGCTCGTCTAGGCCGGTTGCGTCTTCAATATCGGGTCCATCCATGGCGACCTTGGTCTTCAAAAGATTGAGAATCCTTTGGGCGGGAGCTGAAAACATGAGTTATCCTTTACGGGTCGCGCTCTGCACAAAGTCGTCATCCCGAAACTAATGGTTGCCGTCACAACGTCCAGAATTATCGACGCCAGCTCGGCGGAGGAGGTGTGCCACGTGGCACATCCTTATCCGGTTATGGCGAGGACCTTGCATGTTCTTGGGCTTCTCTGACAGCGACAGTGCGCTTCACCAACTGGCAGCGCTCTGTCAGCGTTGCCACATGATTTACGACGGTCCCGAGCATCGCCGTCGACGTTAGATGAACGCGCATTACAGGCGTGCGCTCGGCAATCTGTTCTACGGCCCATACGCGCACGCGCCGTAGCCCGGCTCCGCGGCGCACAGCCAAACGCGCTTGGCAGCATTCCTAGGGAGAACCTTATCCACATGAGTCTCGAGTCTGACGCTTGACCAAACGGTTCTGGTAAGGAACATAAAGGGAACAGGTAGAGTCTAGACATCATGATCACCGCCCTCGAGTCCCTGCCGACCACCATCGCCCACCTGCGGACGATCGCCACGCCGGTGGTGGATCACCGCATCATGCCGTTCGGTATCCCCGCGCTCGACGATCGGCTCGCGAGCCGAGGCCTTCGGGCCGGCGCGCTGCATGAGGTCGCCGCACAAAGCTGTTCGATGGTCGACGATGCCGCAGCAACGCTGTTCCTGGCAGGTATTGCGGCGCGAGAGGCGGCTCACACAGGCGGACCGGTGCTATGGGTGAGCTGTCGCAACGATCTCTATGCACCTGGCCTCGAGCAGGCGGGCTTGGCGCCTGCCGACCTGATCCATGCACAACCCCATGACGATGCGGCCTTACTGGCCGTCGTCGAGGACGCGGTGCGCGACGGAACACCGTCGGCGGTGATCGCCGAGGTAAGCCGGATGTCGATGGTGGCGACCCGGCGCCTGCAATTGGTCGCGGCCGATGCCGACATTCCCGTTCTCGTCCTGCGACGCCGGCGTAATCGTGACCAGGATCCACTCGCCGAGCCGTCTGCTGCCTGGACGCGTTGGCGGATCGCCAGTGCGCCGTCCGAACGCCTGGGTGTTGCCGGCGTCGGCCGATCGCGGTGGCAGGTCGAAGTCGCACGGCAGCGTAGCGGCGAAGCATTTTCGATGATTTTGGAGGGCTGCGATGAGACGGGTTGTCTCGCTGTTCCTGCCGCACTTGGCCATCGAACGGCTGAGACGGCTGGACCGGCACGCTACGCGGCCGCCTGAGCGGCCAGCCCTTCAGCTTCCCGTCGACGACGATCCCGGTCCGTGTTCGGTACCGCGGGGCGGCGGGTGGCGGCCGGGTGCGCGCTGGGCACGCGCTGACCTGCCGACCAGGCAAGATGTCGATGGCCAGATCGCAGCGCTGCCTGCGCATGCCAAGCCGCCCATGCGCGAACTTGGCCGACGCTCGGAAGCGGCGAACCATCCGTTCCACGGACCAGCGCCAGCCGACAGTCACGACAGGGTCGCGGCGACCGTTGTTGCGTTCCACAGGGCGCCGCTGGCGCTGGTCGGCAAGGTTGGGCGGCGCGAAGAGGTCGTGGCCGCCTGCGATGGCGCAGCCGCGTTGGGGATCACGATCGGAATGGCCGCGACCCATGCGCGCGCACTGGTGTCCGATCTCGACATCCGACCGTCCGATACGGAGGCGGATGCCGCGTTACTGGACCGCCTCGCGCTACGCGCGGTGCGCCGCTGGTCGCCGATCGCCGCAGCCACACCGCCCGACGGGCTGTGGCTCGACCTGACCGGCTGCGCGCATCTCCATGGCGGCGAAGAGCGGTTCTGCCGGCGTCTGCGCGCATTTTGCCAGCGTGCCGGGTTCACCGCGCGAGTGGCGGTCGCAGACACGCCGGGCGCGGCACACGCTGTTGCCCGGTTCGGGCCTGCCGACATCGCGATCGTGCCCACAGGGCGGACGGTTGACACGCTCAGCGGCCTACCGGTCGCGGCCTTGCGCCTAGCAGGCACCGCGCTCGTTGCCGCCCGCAAGTTCGGCTTCGAACGCGTCGCCGATCTTCTACCGGTCGCGCGCGGGCCTTTGGCACGCCGGCTCGGGTTGGCTGCGATCACGCGGCTCGATCAGGCACTCGGCGCGGTCGCCGAACCCATCACGCCGCGCACCAACGAGGTCATGCCGATCGTCGAACGCCGATTGCTCGAACCGATCGTCACCGCGGACGCGATTGCGCAGGTCATGGAGGATCTTCTCGGCGACATGGCCGAACTGCTGCGTGCGAAAGGGCTCGGCGTACGATCGCTACGGCTCGGTGGGTTGCGCGTCGATGGCAGCGAACAGGTCGTCGCGGTCGGCACCTCACGCCCGACGCGTGAGGTCTCGCACCTGTTGCGGCTCATGAAGCTCAGGATCGAACGGATCGATCCAGGCTTGGGGCTCGAGCAATTCTACCTGGCAGCGCCGCATACCGAGCCGCTCGACGCGGTCGATCTCGGCGCGGTTCTCGCCGGTGAGGTTCTCGTGCGCGATCCCGCCCGTCTCGTCGATGTCGTGGCCGGCCGTATCGGCGCTGACGCTGTGTTCCGGATCGCGCCCGTTGAAAGTCACGTGCCCGAGCGCGCCGTTATGCGGGCCGATCCAGTGGTGGCGCCCGCGGGCTGGCCGAAATGGCGACGACCGACGCGCCTGCTGGCCAGACCTGAACCGCTGTGGGGCGTCATCGCGCTGATGCCCGATCAGCCGCCCCGGCGGTTCGAATGGCGCGGCCGGCCGCACAAGGTGGTTGCTGGCGACGGCCCCGAGCGGATCCACGGCGAGTGGTGGCGCCGTGACGCGGAAGTGTGGGCGGTTCGCGACTATTACCGCGTCGAGGACGAGACAGGCGGTCGCTACTGGGTGTTCCGGCGTGGGGACGGATTCGTCGAGGATACCGGCGATCTCAGCTGGTGGATGCACGGCGTGTTCGCATGACCGACTATGTCGAGCTCCAGGTCCTGACGCATTTTTCGCTACTCCGCGGCGCATCGAGCCCCGAGGAGCTGTTCGCGGCTGCGGCGCTGCTCGGCTATCCCTCGATCGGGGTCAGCGACATCGGCACCGTCGCGGGCGTGGTGCGCGCCTGGGAAGCGCAGAAGGCGACGGGCGTTCGCTCGATCGCCGGCACACGCGTCAATCTGTTCTGCGGGCGGCAGTTGCTGCTGTACCCGACCAATCGCCCCGCCTGGTCGCGTCTGACGCGTCTGCTGACGGTGGGCAAGAAGCGGGCGGGGAAGGGCGGGTGTCTTCTCCACTGGCATGACCTCGAACCCTGGTCGGAGGGCATGATCGCCATCCTGCTGCCGGTTGAGCCGGACGAGGAGAATCTGGCGGCGCTCGCCGACCTGAAGACAGTCTATGGCCGTCGCGGGTACATGGCGCTGTTCCAACGGCGTCGGCCGGACGATGCCGTGCGGATCGACGCGCTGGCGCGGCAGGCAGGTGGCGCTGGCGTTCGCGCGGTGGTGACGGGTGATGTCCTCTACCACGCGCCCGAAGCACGGTTGTTGCAGGACGTGGTGACGGCCGTGCGCGAGAAATGCACTGTCGACGAGCTCGGCTACCGGCGCGAGGTCAATGCCGACCGTGCGCTCAAATCCCCCGACGAGATGGTCCGGCGGTTCAAGGCGTATCCCGATGCGCTGCGTGCCAGCACCGATATCGCCCGTCTGTGCACCTTCGATCTGGGTGAGCTTGCCTATCAGTACCCGCATGAGCGGCTAATCGACGGGCTGACCGCGCAAGAGGCGCTGCAAAAACTGGCGGAAGACGCCGTCGACGTAATGTTCAACGGTACGGTGCCGGCTGCCTATACCGAGCAGATCGCGCATGAGATGCGGCTGATCGGTGAGCTTGGCTATGCGCCGTATTTCCTGACGGTTTACGCGATTGTCCGCGAAGCCCGCCGGCGCGGGATCCTGTGCCAGGGCCGTGGCTCGGCCGCCAACAGCTGCGTCTGCTTCGTGCTCGGCGTCACCTCGATCGACCCAATTAAGCACGAACTGCTGTTCGAACGGTTCGTATCGGGGGAGCGCCGCGAGCCCCCCGATATCGACGTCGACTTTGAGCATGAGCGACGCGAAGAGATCATCCAGTGGATCTATGAGACCTATGGCCGCAATCACTCGGCATTGACCGCGGTGGTCACACGCTACCGGGCGCGCGGCGCCGTCCGCGACGTCGGCAAGGCGCTTGGCCTGCCCGAGGACCTGACCTCGTCATTGGCCGGCCAAGTGTGGGGCTGGTCAGCCGAGGGCGTCGGCGAAAAGCAGGTCAACGAATTGAACCTCGACATTGGCGATCGCCGCCTGCGCCTCACGCTCGAGCTTGCCCGTAAGCTCATCGGCGTACCGCGCCATATGAGCCAGCATCCAGGCGGCTTCGTCCTCACCCATGACCGTCTCGACGATCTCGTCCCGATCGAACCCGCGGCGATGGAAGATCGGCAGATCATCGAATGGGACAAGGACGACATCGATGCGCTGAAGTTCATGAAGGTCGACGTGCTGGGTCTCGGTATGCTCGGCTGCATGAACCGCGCCTTCAACATGCTCGAGGCAGACAAGGGGCTGCGGGTCGGTCTGGCCGATCTGCAAGATGACGATCCCGACGTCTATGCGATGATCTCGAAGGCCGACACGCTCGGCACCTTCCAGATCGAGAGCCGGGCGCAGATGAGCATGCTGCCGCGCATGAAGCCGCGGCGCTTCTACGACCTCGTCATCCAGGTCGCGATCGTACGACCGGGACCGATTCAGGGCGACATGGTCCATCCCTATCTGCGACGGCGCGAAGGGCTGGAGAAACCGGAATACCCGCGACCTGAGCTGCGCGCGGTGCTGGAAAAGACGCTCGGCGTGCCGCTGTTCCAGGAACAGGCGATGAAGGTCGCTATCGTCGGTGCCGGGTTCACGCCGGCTGAAGCCGATCAGCTGCGCCGCGCCATGGCAACGTTCAAATTCACAGGCGGCGTGTCGCACTTCAGCGAAAAGCTCATCGGGGGCATGGTCGAGCGTGGCTACCCGCGTGAGTTTGCCGAGCGCACCTTCCGGCAGCTTGAAGGCTTCGGGTCCTACGGCTTCCCCGAGAGCCACGCCGCCTCGTTCGCCAAGATTTCCTACGCATCGTCGTGGATGAAGCATCATCACCCGGACGTATTCTGCGCGAGTCTCATGAACGCGCAGCCGATGGGGTTCTACGCACCCGCCCAGATCGTGCGCGATGCGCGCGAGCATGGCGTCGTGGTTCGCCCCCCTTGCGTCAACACGAGCCGCTGGGATTGCACGCTGGAGCCGTATGGCGGGCGGTACCTCGCGGTACGGCTGGGTCTCAGGCAGATCCGCGGCCTGTCGAACGCGGACGGTGCAAAGATCGTCGGCGCACGCGAGCTGATCGCGTTCGAAAGCGTGGAAGACGTATGGCGGCGATCGGGCGTGCAGCGCGCCGCGATCGAGAAGCTCGCGGACGGCGATGCCTTTCATAGCTTTGGCGCCGATCGTCGGCAGGGCCTGTGGAAGGTGAGGGGGCTCGGCGAAGCGCCGCTGCCACTGTTCGCCGCGGCCGATCGCGCCGACCAGGCCGTCAGTGCGGAAGGGATCGAGCCTGATGTCGAACTGCGCCCACTGACCGATGGTCGCGAGGTGATCGAGGACTACCGCGCGCTGCAACTTTCGCTGCGCGCGCATCCGCTGACCTTCGTCCGTGATGAATTGGCGCGGCGTGGTGTCACCAAATGCGCGGACCTCGCGACTATCCGCGACGGACGGCATGTCGAGGTCGCCGGCATCATCCTCGTCCGTCAGAAGCCGGGGTCTGCCAAAGGCGTTCTGTTCATCACGATCGAAGACGAGACCGGGATCGCCAACGGCATCCTGTGGCCCGATCGGTTCGAGCGCCAACGCCGTACCGTCATGTCCGCGTCGATGATCGGCATGAAGGGCAGGGTGCAGAAGGAAGGTGAGGTCATCCACGTCATCTGCGACCGGATCATCGACCACGGCGATCTGCTGCACTGGGTCGGCGAGATGTCGTTCCCCCACCGGACCGGCCGCGGTGACGGTGCGAAGCATGCCGGCTCCCCCGACCGCGGCGACAAGGGCTGGAGCCCGGGCCCGCGCAACTCCTACTGGCCGCCCCATGCGGACGGCATGGATCCGGAAGCCGTCGTGAAGTTCAAATCTCACGACTTTCATTGATGGCCAAGCTCGTCCGTCATCAACGCGTTGTCATCGCGCTATCGGTGCATATTTTGCGCGGCGGTGTGGCGCGCTGCTCGGACGCACGCGTCGATGTCGTAGAGATTCGGTTGGCGCTGCGCTGTCTGCTGCCGCACTGCCCGGAACGCTGGCCGCTCGAACTCTACTGGGACGCCGCCCGGCAGGAGAACGAGATCGGCAGGGCACAGGGTGTGACCGCGGCGTTCAACGGGATCGTCCGCCAGCTGCGCCGCGCCGGCTGTTATGAAGAGGTAATCGAACCGTGAGTATGCGACTACCGCGAGCAGCCGTTGCTCGCGTTCCCGACGGCACGCGGATCGTCAGCGTCGAGCGCATGTCGCGGGCGTTCACCAAATATCATCTCGATGACGGACGTGCGCTGCACCGGTTCAAGATGGAAGAGCCACACGCGACGCCGCATGACCACCCCTGGAGCTTCGACACCGAGATCCTTGATGGCGGGTATGTCGAAGAGGTGTTCAATCTGGATCCGAGCGGCGGTTGGCGCAGTGAATTGGTTCACCGGCCCCCTGGCGAAACCTACCACGTCGATGCCGCGCACATTCACCGCATCGTCGAGCTGCCAACCGGCGAGTGCTGGACTCTCGTTCGGGCTGGTCTCCACACTCGGGAAACCCGGTTCTGGCGGTTCGGAGATATGGTTCAGTCTCGGGCCTGGCATGAGCGACGGTGGACGCGCTTCGGATAAGCCGTCACGGGCCGTCGAACCGCAATGTTCAAGTCGGTATTCGTCGCGGAAGGACATCGCTTGCGCGCCGCGATTCTCGGATACGGCTCCCGGGAACGAAGCCGTTCTTCGGATTGGGCTTGTTTGAGCGCTGACGAATTTTAGCGGCTAAAAACTGAGTTCGGCGGAGTCCGCGGTCGCAACGGCATTGGCGGATTGTATCGGTTAGATAATCGATGCGAATTTACCGTTCATTCCATCCCTGTGATCCGAAATTAAACGAAAGTCTTTGTACGTTACTTATTGGGGGCGGAGCGCCCTTTTTCCAAAAAAATTCCATTTTCTGTTTGTCGTCCAAATGGTTGTCATTGATGACAGCGCGGACGGCTTGGATAAATTGACCATGACTAAAAACGTATACCAGCGCGTCGGGCGGTAAGGTCGAAAGCCTTCCAAGCGCCGTTTCGGCGCGGCGAAGCAGCGTTGCAAAACTTTCTGCACCTTCTCCATCGCAATACGTCGGGTCGGCGGCGCTCCAGAAGCGCTCCAAATAAGGCATCCTCGTAGAGCTGAGGGTTCCGTTCCATTGAGAAGGTTGAAGGTAAGTGAATTCTTCGATCGGCCAAACTTCAACTGGAACGCCGTGGAACCGCTCGATCGTAGGTGCTGCCGTCTGCTGAGTGCGAAGGTATGGCGAAGTGACTATCAGCGACGGTGTTTCATCCCACACCGCGGCAACATCACGGGCCTGCTGCCAACCAAGGTCGGTGAGCTCGATCAAGGAAAGGTCGTCGCTTGGCATTCCGGCATTTCCGGTGCTCTGACCATGCCGCACAAATGTCGCTCGCACGTGAAAATATGCCCTCTGCAGATGAAGTCATATTCATACAGGGCATCGGGCCGTTGCCCATAGTGTCTGTTTCTGCGATCTACGATGTGCGGCACGGTCAATCCCGTCCGTGGGGCGTCGTAACCCCGTTGAAGGCGTAGTCCGGTCGAGTTTCTCGGCCGGGTGGCTGCCGCGTATGTCCAAGGCTCCGCTCAAAGGCGGCAGCGCCTTGTGCTACGCGCGGGGTTACGAACACCCGGCTTCGGACCGGGGCCTCTGTATGTGCAGGAGGCGCGTTTGTTGAAATTGCCAAATAGCGAAGTTGACTTTGATGCTGTCGCGAGTCGCCTGTCGGCGATGCTTGGAGTGCTAGAAGTGGAGTTCGGCCTCAATCGATTTGAGGGCGCCATGGCTGCCATGCTCGTAGGCGCGAGCGACGTAGGACTCGCTGAGGTCAAGATCATGCAGAAGGTTCTTCGGGATTATGCGGCGATCGCTTCAGCCGCCGAACGAGATGCAAAAAAGCGAGGACGGGAGACCGTGTCTTGCGCCGCGTAAAGCTGGCTAAGGTAGGATCGGGGCAAGATAAGTAGCGACGGGATCGGCATATTTGAAAGGGATATGCCTTTGATCGCCGCGCATAGCCCAGCTTTTCCACATCCCGGCCTCGGCGCAAAGGCCTATGAAATTGAACGGCCATCCCTCTAACAAACACGCTCCGATCGCGATCATGCGATGCCTGTCGGACGTTGAAAGATTCTCGAATGCCGCGCTTTTCATCGAACGAGTCGGGGGCGAGGGGTCGCCGCCCGAGTGGCGGGTTACAGTTTCCCTCAGCTGCGCTGAGCGTGGATTCGATGACACGATACTGAAGACCTGCCTTAGCAGGTCGAAATACGCCAAGGGATGAAGGTCGCGAAGCGGCGGTGGTAGCGTTCCGGTGCCATAAGCCACGGCACGCATAGTATGTTCGAGCTGGAGCGCTCTGGAATCTCCGAAAGTGACCGGCGATTTCCGGCGATCAAACCCGCACTGGTGGCACTCAGGATCAACGCCGCGATGGGGCACGGCAGGCTCCCCGCAACAAGTGCATCGATCGTGAAGCATTACCCCGTGTTTCGAACAAGAGGTTGAAAATGCTAGGCGCCAGTCTAACCGATAGTAGGGGTGGGTATCCTCCCTCAGGCAGACAGGGCACCATTGCTGACCGCCCAATCGCCGGGTTCGATGATATACCCCAAGTGGCAACACCCAACGGGTCGCGACCTTGACGCGCACGTGCTCAAACACGATGCCTTCGAATGCGCGAAGCGTCGTTTTTTCCAGAAGGGCTATATTCCGTCCTGTTCGCGAGGCGAGCGACAAGAGCACCTCGGCAGGGGCGATGGCATCGGTGTCTCTGTTCCAAAGTTGCCGACCCGGCCACAGCAAATGGCAAAATGTCTGAATCTTCCCGCTGTTTCCTAGCGCTAAGCGCCGTAACCACGACGAGAATAGCTCGTTTGGCTTCGGGCTTGGTCGCCAGGGGAGGAGCTCGGTTGCGGTCAACCGCGATGGCCTAAAACAGCTTCAGCCGCTCGCCGTCTGTTCTCGGGGGCAACCCATCCCAGACCATCCAACAGATTAGTGTCGATACGCTCCGCTCCTGACCGTATCGCTGTCTCAGCGGCTTCTCTAATTAGGCGAACGATCTCGCCGATCGTTCCCCCGGAAAGGCCTAAGATACGCTCTATCATCTCTGTTTCCGACAAGCTCGATTGTCGTCGTAGTGGTAATGTGGACTCGATCGTGTTCAGGAGCACTTTACAGGCTTTGTCGTTTTTCCATATCGGAAGTGGCCAGTGTTCAAAGCGGTTGGTGAGTTGCTCGTCGGATTGCAGTGCTCTCAATGCGGATGCTAGGCCACATCCTATAATGTGTATTTCAAGTTCGTTTGAGATATAGCGAAGAAGATTTAGGAAATATCTTTGCTGTTCAATCCTGCCGCCATGTATATTATGTAGCTCATCTATAATAAGGACTTTAAGTCCGACAATCTTGCATATTTTTAGTGTTTGGGCCTGAACGTGGCTAAGGACCGCTGTCCGCTGGATCGGGACATGAAGTTTCTCGAGAATGGCGAGGTAGAATTGTCGAGCGTCGGGGGTCGGCGGCATCTGAATGTAAATTACGGGGCAGATCACCGCATCCGCATCTTCGTCATGGACTGGCAAATTTGCGTCGGTGAACCGGCGCACGAGCATGGTTTTTCCATTGTTTGTAGCGCCCGCAATAAGCATACTTGCAGGCCGATGCGATCTAGGGCTGTGCAGAAGGGCATTCATGCGGATCAAGATGCGCTTCGCTGTCCCATAGGACACGAACGGCTCTCGAGAGAGCGAGCCGACCCGCTCATCGTCAGAACTGTTTAAAAGCTCCTTAGCGGTCGCAGTGAGTTCGCGGGCCCGATCGATCATTCATCGACCTCGTAAAATTCGTCGCCTTTTAGATCATCGTCAATGATGCGACGCCAAGGGGATGCCGAAGCAGGCTCATGACTGTCGAGATGGGTTTCCGAGTATTTTTGACTGATTCTCGCGCCTATCTGGCGCTCTTTCGCCAGCCGGTTTTTTCGCGAGGCTTTGCGAGCCTCTAAAGATTTTGCAACGATTTCTCGTTGAAGCTCTGCGGCTTGGAACAACGCTGTTTCGTCATAACCGCGTTGGCCGCTAGCGCGCAGGTGCTTGCGAGCATTTTCCAATTCCCATGCCGAAATACTCGGGCGGGATATATCGCGCGAGCGTACCGGATAATAAATATTATCGTCGGGACAAAGAAACCAGATACGCGAGACATCACGGGGATCACGCCGAACAACAAATTTGGTCTGGCTTTGATCGTCCAGATAAGGCCTAAGGATATCATCCATATAGTGGATGCCACCCCACCGGATGCCCCGGCGGTTCACTGACCGGCGCTCTATCGGCAGGAAGTCTATCAATAGCCTTGCGGGATCGTTGATTGGCGTTGGGATGCCTCTACCGGCTCGCTGCTGATCTCCAAAAATACCAGCCTGCCAACGCGCGTTCGGCGTCATTCCGTGATGGCTATGGATTTTGCAATGATAATGACCCGCGATGAAGGTCGCGAGCAGTAGCTCCAACTCTTGCATCGTCAGCGATGCGCCTTTGGCGGGATCAACGTCACCGCGTTCAGCTATCGAGCCGCCGGTCGCACCGGGCAAGGTTCTCAGCGATCGCATTGCTGTACCGATCACTCGCTCTACGATCCCGCCAAAGTGGGGCATCCCGCCGGGACGAAAGTTGATCACCATGCCCCAAGATCGACAACCCAGCTCCACGGCTTCGGATCGAAAATCCGATCCATTGTCAGTGTAGATTTCGTCGGGCCGGCCATACGGAAGCCATTTGGGGACGAGCCCGATCCGTGCTGCCCACCCATCTTTCGGTAGAATGCTATGGACTAGGCACAGCCCGACCGACGTAGACGATGGCGCTTCTAGTGAAAGATAAAAGCCCAGCACGGCTCGGGAATATTCGTCAATCGCAACTGTCACCCAAGGCCGCTCAAGAGGCTG
Source organism: Sphingomonas sp. Leaf62 (assembly GCF_001421915.1). Classification (NCBI taxonomy): domain Bacteria; kingdom Pseudomonadati; phylum Pseudomonadota; class Alphaproteobacteria; order Sphingomonadales; family Sphingomonadaceae; genus Sphingomonas; species Sphingomonas sp. Leaf62. The sequence continues at coordinate 265,714 of NZ_LMLN01000028.1, forward strand.
ACGCAGCGCTTCATCCACGACAATAAGATCGACGCGTGTGTGATCGATTTGGATTCGTTGCAGGGGGAACTCGGTTTCGGGCGTTGAGCCTGACACCAAACCAAACTGTTCGCGCGCTCGCTTCGCACCTTCACGCGATCGTACAATTTGCACCGCTGGGATGGCTGCTATGCGCTTTCGCACAGTCTTTTGATCGGGCAGCGCAAGGCCGAGTTGTTGAGCGCGCCGACGTATTTCCAGAATCGTCTGAGTGATAGTGGGTCTCATACGACTGAGGTGATAAGAAGCGATCACCTCGGCCATAATAGCCTCGACACGTGCATCGACCATGCTCCTGCCGAGCAATGAGGAGCGTCTACGCGGAGCCAAGTCTGCGAGCCGCCGCGACGCACCGTATCTTTTCAGTAAGGTAAATACGGTTCGAATTGAACAGTTTAGCTCTTCAGCCGCAATGCGTATCTCCCGATTCGTCCGCTTGGGGAGTGCGAGCAGCCGATCCAACACTGGTTTTCTAAGCGTCGCGATCCTGAGCCGTTCGGGCGATGCCATAATGTCGTCGCCGTCTACGGTTCCAGAGATCATCGCTTGTCCCAGCGGTATTACCTGTTTCGGCAAGTCTGTCACGGTACTGGCTCCGATGACGTCTGGAGAGGGCAGAAGCAGCGCCAGTGCAAGCTATCGTTCCCCATAGTGTAGTCAATCGGCGGTAAGATCCGGTCAGAAACTTGCGCACAGTGCATCGAACCGATGGCGATCCACAGGCGGGTTGCGGGTGAAGCCGGGGGAGATCAGCATGGCGCATCTGGGCGTGTTGTTCCTCGACGAACTGCCTGAATTTCAACGCGCGGTGCTCGATTCGCTGCGCCAGCCATTGGAGACCGGGCAGGTCAGCGTCGCGCGGGCCAACGCGCATGTGACCTTCCCGGCGCGGGTGCAGCTGATCGCGGCGATGAACCCGTGCCGTTGCGGGCATCTGGGCGATCCGGCGCTCGCCTGTGCTCGGGCGCCGCGCTGTGCCGCCGATTATCAGGCGAAGGTATCGGGGCCGTTGCTCGACCGGATCGACCTGGCGATCGAAATGGCAGCGGTGAGCGCCGCCGATCTGGTCCTGCCGCCGCCGTCCGAGGGATCGGCGGAGGTGGCGGCGCGGGTGGCAAGGGCGCGGGCGGTGCAGCGCGAACGCTATGCCGCAACCAGCGTGCGGACCAATGCCGAGGCGGACGGCAGCGTGCTGGAACAGGCAGCGGTACTCGACGCGGCGGCGCGGGCATTGCTGGCGCAAGCGGCGGAAACGATGCGGCTGTCGGCGCGCGGGTTTCACCGCGTGTTGCGGGTCAGCCGGACGATCGCCGATCTGGCAGGCGCAGATGGAATCGGTCGGGCGCATGTCGCGGAAGCGCTGAGTTATCGGCGGCGGGCACCGGTCAATTGAAGCATTGCGTTGCCAGCGCCGCGTTGCGACGCTTGCTACATCGTAACGAAGGGGAATTGTGATGGAATGGATGCTGCTGCCCTTGAACCGGTATTTCGAGGTGCGCGGGCGATCGCGCCGGATGGAATATTGGATGTTCTCCCTTTTTTCGGCGCTGGTCGGCGTGGTAGCAACGATCATCGATTCCGTGTTTGGTTTTGACATGGAGTCCACCGGACCGGTCGGCGGCATCAGCAGCATCGCACTATTTATACCGGGGCTCACGGTCGCGTTTCGTCGGCTGCACGATACAGATCGTTCGGCATGGTGGATGTTGCTGGTGTTTCTGCCAATCATCGGCTGGATCTGGCTGTTCGTCCTGTTCGTCACCGACGGGACGCCCGGACCGAACCGCTTCGGTGCCGATCCCAAAGACCCTTACGGAAGCGTCGATATCGATCAGGTCTTTTCCTGACGGTTGCAGGGGCGTTTCGCTTGCGCTAACGGACCGCTGCGTGCCCCTGTGGTGAAATTGGTAGACGCGTCCGACTCAAAATCGGATTCCGAGAGGAGTGCTGGTTCGAGCCCGGCCAGGGGCACCAATTTCGCGAGTGCCGGGTACCTCGCCCGGCATCGACGGACGATCTGCCAGGATATGGTCGTCATGAACGAAGATGAATCGTCCGTCGAACGACCGCGCCGCCACAGCGTGATCCTGAACGCGCGGATCGAAACCCACGGTCAGGTCGTCGAATGTCGCGTCCGCAACCTGTCCGAAACGGGCACCTGCATCGACAACCTTGCCGATCTCGCCGCCGGCGACCGGGTATTGATCACCATGGGTACGGTCCACCATGTCGAGGCGACCGTACGCTGGGTCGATAACGGGCGCGCCGGGCTGCATTTCGAGGGGGTGACGGTCGACATCGCCGCTGCCCGTCGTCCGCGCGGAACGGTGGTGCCGGCGTCGCGCACGGTCGCGGGCTGGCTGGACAATATCCACAGCCCCTATCGACGCGGCGAATAGCGTCCGTCCACCGACGCCCGGGTCACGCGCCGCTGCGGCAATACAGATCGAGAAACTGCTGATGCGTCGGCAACGCCGCCACCCGCGCCGCGATACCTTCGTTCAGGTCGCGCAGCACGGCCGCCAGTTGCCCCGGCGGCATCATTTTTGCCAGCGGGTGATGGGCCGCCGGTTCCAGCCGCTGGCCCAACATCACCTGCAGCCATGATCCGACGCGGAACAGGTCGTCGGCCGATTGATAGGCATGCGCCCCTTGCGCAAACAGCGCGATGCGTTCTGCCAGCGTGTCGGGCGGCGCGACCTCGCGCCGTTCGCGCCAGAAGGGTTCGGGCCGCTGGTTCAGATGATAGTGCAGCAGCACGAAATCGCGCACCGCCTCGATCTCGCGGCGCGACTGTTCGTTGAAGCGCGCCCGCGCCGCTTCGCCCGGATGACCGAACGGCAGCAGCTGGACGAGGCGGGTGAGCGCGATCATCACCATATGGATACTGGTCGATTCGAGCGGTTCGACGAATCCGCTCGACAGGCTGATCGCCACGCAATTGCGTTCCCATGTCGTCAGCCGCCGCCCGGTGCGGAACCGGATCAGCCGCGGCTCGATCAGCGTCTGCCCCTCGACCGACGCCAGCAACCGGTCGCGCGCGGCACCGTCGCTCAAATGGCGCGAGCTGTAGACCAGCCCGTTGCCGACCCGGTGCTGGAGCGGGATCTGCCAGCGCCAGCCGGCGTCGTGCGCGATGGCGCGGGTATAGGGCGGGGCGGGGCCGGTCGCGACCGTCTGCACCGCCAGTGCGCGATCGGTCGGCAGCCAATGGCCCCAATCCTCGAACCCCACACCCAGCGTCTGTTCGATCAGCAGCGCGTGGAACCCGGTGCAATCGAGGAACAGGTCGCCCGCGACGCGCCGTCCGTCGTCCAGCACAAGCGCGGCGATGTCGCCGCTCTCGCCCGTCCGTTCGACGCGGGCGATCTTGCCCTCGACCCGGGTAAGCCCCTGCGCTTCGCTGCGGGTGCGCAGATAGGCGGCATAGCGTCCGGCATCGAAATGATAGGCATAGTTGAGCGACGCGTCGGGCCCGGTTGCGAATCGACCCGCCTCGGCAGCCTCGTGTTCGAGGCAATAGGTGCCGATCGGTCCCGCCGCGCCCTGCGCCCGTGCCTCCAGCCAGAAATGCTGGAAATCGCCCATCCAGGTCGATCGGCCGACCTCGCCGAACGAATGGATGTAGCGGTCGCCCGCCCGCGCCCAGTTTTCGAACGCGATGCCCAGTTTGAAGCTGGCCCCGGTCGCACCCATGAATTCGGCTTCGTCGAGGCCGAGCAGCGCGTGGAACGAACGGATGGTCGGGATCGTCGCTTCGCCGACGCCGACCGTGCCGATCGCTTCGGATTCGACCAGCGTCACCTCAACCAGCGACGACAGCTGCCGGGTCAGCAACGCGGCGGCCAGCCACCCCGCTGTGCCGCCGCCCGCGATCACGATCCGCATGCGCGTCATCGGTTCAGCCTTTGCAACAGGCGCGCGCGCAACCGGCGGGCCGCGGGTTCGTCGAGTGGGGCGAGGTCGCCCTGGATCACGGCGGGCAGATGCGCGCGCGCTTCCTCCCCGCCGCTCCACACATAATGGTCGAACATCGCCGCCCACGCCGCCCGCTCCGCCGCCGGCCGGTCACGCAGCGACAGGAGCGCGTGGAGCAGGGTGGTCATCGGGCTGTCGGCAAAGGCGGGAGCGTCGTTCCACCAATAGTTGATCATGGCGTTGAACGGCGACAGTGCCTCGACATTGTGCCACCATAAAGCCGGGTAGAAGAGCACGTCGCCCGGCTCCAGCTCCGTGACCTGCGCATGCGCCAGCGCCTCGGCAAAGCGCGGGAAACGGTCGTGATCGGGCGCGCGCAGATCGACCATGCTTACCACCTGTCCGCCGGGCGTCGGTTCGAGCGGCCCGGGATAGAGGTTGGCGACCTGATCGGGCGGGAACAGGGTGAAACGCCGCCGCCCGACCATGCACGCGGCCAGATTGTTCGACATGTCGTAATGCGTCGCGGCGGTCGTGCGGTTGCCGATCCAGATGCTGACCATCGGCGTGGGCGTCCCGGCGGGCCATGGCAGGTCGTTCTCGCCGCGCAGTCCGGGCAGATACAGGTCGAGGTCGGTCGACCCGACATAGATGGCGGGGGCGGCGGGATCGTTCCGTCCACCGACGATGCGGTCGAGACAGGCGGTCAGCCCGACCCGGTTCGCATCGAAATTGAACCCGCTGCAATCGTCGCGGTAGAAGAACCGCCCGCCCATCGCCGCATCGCCGGTAAAGGCGACGACCGGCCGCCCGCCATCGAACCGCTTGAGATAGGCGATGGCGGCATCCGGGCCGTCGCGCCCCGCTGCGACCAGCGGCCAGCCGGCGGCAAGGCCGCGCAGCACCACCGGCTCGTTCGCCGCGACCAGCGCCGCCGGCGACCAGTCGCCCGTGCGCGCCGCCTCGATCGACCGGACGACGCGCGGGTGGGTCATGCGGCGTACCGCCGTTGCCGCCGCTCGATCAGCCGCGGGATATTGTCGAGCGACGCCGACGCCATGAACGCGGCGCGCAGCGCACCGCTACGATGCAGCGTCGCCAGCGTTTCGGCATCCAGCGTATCGAGCCGGTCGTCGGCGACGACGAGGATCTCGGCGATGGCACAGGTCTGGCCGTCGCCCAGATCGACGTCGATCGCGGTCGGGCGCAGCAATCCGGCTGCCTCCCATGCGGCGAAGAGGGGGGCGTTGATCGCCTGCCCCTCGCGAATGACGCCCAGCACTGCTTCGACATGCGCGAGATAGGGCGCAGTGCCGCCATGGCGCAGATAGAGCGACTCGCCCGAACCGTCGCGCAGCACGCGCGGATCGTCGAGGTCGATGCGCACACCCGTTCCCGACGGATCGGCGACGAACGGTCCGCGCTGGCGGACGGCGGGAATATAGCTTGCCGACCAGCCGCCGTCGGAACCGAGAAACAGATTGTCGTCAGGGTCGAGCCCGAGCAGCGCGACGGCATAGATGCCGCCACGATCGTCGCGCCTGAACAGGATCGGATAGTCGCGTTGCGCCGCCTCGAACTCGTTGGGGAACAGCAGCACCTGATTCACCGCATCGCCATGCGCGGCGTCGTGCACCACCGTGACGGTCAGGTCATGATGGTCGACATTGTTGAGCAGCACGGGGTTGGGCATCGCGATCCTCGAGGCAGGGTGCCGCCACGTTATGAAGAAGCGGTGGCAAGGAAAAGAGCCGTTCGGCAGTCCGAACGGCCCTTTCCAGTTACTTGACCGCGATCAGAAGCGGTAGCGGGCGCCTAGCAGGAAGCGCGGCTTCAGTTCCTGCGCGAACACCAGCGCGTTGCGATCGCGTCCGTACTGCACCAGCGGTTCGCTGGTCAGGTTCACGCCCTCGATCGACAGCGCCATGCGGTCGTTCAGGTCGTAGCTGATGTTGAAGTCGAGCGTGCCGAACGGCGCGACGAACAGCGGGTTGCGGCTGTCGCCCTGATTGGTCGCGGCAAGGAACTTGTCGCGCCAGTTGTACGACACGCGCGCCGACAGCCCGCTCTTGTCATAGATGATCGAGCCGTTGGCGCTGTCGCCAAGCCCCGTCAGCGCGAACACGTTGACGCTGGGGTCCGCGGCGATGTCGGCGTTCACGTCGCCATACACTTTGGTGTACGACGCCTGCACGCCGAAGCCGGTGTTGCCGAAGAAGTGCTGCCCGGCCAGTTCGAAGCCATAGATATGGCCGTCGCGGTTGTTGACTGGCTGCGACACCGCGAAGTCGTAGAGCGGGTCTTGCCCATTGGCGAAGATGTCGACTGATTGCAGGATGCTGTTGACGTAATCCTGGTTCAGCGCGCCCGCCGCGTTCCGGTTCGCCTGGAAATTGGCGTCGGCCTGGGCGGTGTTGCCGCCGTTCTGGCTGAGTAGCGCGGTGTAGGTGAACAGGTTGACGTCGCTGAGGTCGGCACCCAGCGCGCGCAGCCGGTCGGCCGCCGTGCCCGACCGCGTGCCCGCTGCGCCCGACGACGGATCGCGCAGGTCGAACAGGCTGCGGTTGAAGACGCCGGTGCCGATGAAGTTGCGCACCCGCTTGTCGAAGAAGCCGAGCGAGACATAGCTCGACGGCTTGTAATACCATTCGACCGACACGTCGAAGTTATCGGAGACCAGCGGCAGCAACCCGGCATTTCCCGAATTGCCAGTGGGACGACCGCCCAGTGCCACCGGCCGCGACGGCGCGCCTGCCGTGGTCGATGCGAACAGGTTGCCGTAATCGGCGCGCGCCAGTGTGCGGCTGGCGGACGCACGGGCGATGAAGTTGTCGAACACCTCGATATTGAAATCGACCGCCGGCAGCAGGTTGGTATAGCTGCCACGCTGCGTCACCGTCGACGCGGACGACGAGATGACCGACGAGAAGTCGTTGTCGGCATCCCATTTGATCGCCGACGGGATCGCCTGCAACGCGGTCGAGCGGACCTTGGTTTCTTCGTACCGGGTGCCGAACACCAGGTTGGCGGTGCGCCCGGCGATCTCGCCCTTCCACGTGATCTGGCCGTACACGCCCCAGATCTTTTCGCCGACGCTATCGAAATCATTGGCGGTCGTGTTGATCGGGTTGGCGGCATAGAAGTTCGAGAACAGGTCGTTCAGCACGACCGCATTGCCGCGGAACGCCGTCCGCTTCACGTCCGCCGGGCTGAACGTGTCGAATTTGCAGTCGAGGCAGAAAGTCTTGACGACGTTCGACGCCAGCCGTTGCACGATGCCCGGATCGGTAATGCCCCAGTCGCCGAGCTGCTGCTGCGTCTGCACCCGCGCGCTGGTCATCTGCGCATCGGTATAGGTGCCGCCGAAATCGAACCGGCTACCGCCGCCCAGATCCCAGCCGAGATCGGCGCGACCGCCATTGATCCGCTGCCGCTGGGTCGCGGTGTTGGTGCGCGCGATCTGCGTGCCGAGGTCGCCGATGTCGAGGACGCCGTTGCCGTTGCCGTTGATCGTGTCGTTGATCGTCTGCGTCACGCGCGGGAAGCCGGTGCTATAGTCGATCGCCTGGCTGCTGATGACCGGCGCGCCGAGCGACACCAGCGTCACCGACGTGCCGTTGGCGGCATCCGGCGTCGACTTCGACACGGCATGATAGCCATCGAGGTTCAGTGTAAGATTGTCGGTCATCTCCCACTTGCCGTTCAGGCCGTAGGATTGCAGCTGGGTCTTGGTCGCGCGGAATTGCTGTTCGAACCCCTGATCCTTTACGCCGTTGATCGATTCCGCGATGAAGTCGGGCGTTGCGATCACGTCGTTGCCGTTGAAGCGGATCTGGCCGAACGGGCGGTTGAACCAGTTGGTCTGCTCGCTGCGCTGCTCCTCCAGCCGGTTCTGCGCGAACAGCGCGTCGGCGGTGAAGGTCAGCCGGTCGGTCGGGGCGAGTTGCAGCACCGCCTGCCCGTTGATGCGCTCGCGCTTGTTCTCGGAGAACTGGTAGCGGCTGTCGTTCGGGATCAGCGCGAACGGGGTGGTCGGCCGGTTCTCGATCTGCGTCTGCCCGTTCACATACGGGCCGGCGGGGTTGAGGACGTTGGCGGTCGGTACCACGGTGAAATAATTGGGCGCGCTCTGTGCCGAGGTGCTGTCGCGCCGTTGATAGCTGCCGAACACTGACAGGCCGATGCTGCGCGAGTCGTTGCGCCAGCTGAGCAGGCCCGACACTTCGGGCAGGACGCGGGCGCCTTCGCCGGCATTGGTGCTGACGTCGTGCAGCGCCTTGACGCCGAACGACCCGGTGACGCCGGTTTCGCGCGAATCGAGCGGCTTGCGGGTGACGACGTTGATCGCCGCGCCGATGCCGCCCGACGGGATCGCGGCGCGGCCGGTCTTGTAGACCTCCAGCGCCGATACGCCTTCGGACGAGAGATTCTGGAAATCGAACGAGCGGCCGGTGCCGCGTGCGAAGTCGCCCGCGCCGCTGGTGTCGACGTTGGAGGCGGGCAACTGACGCCCGTTCAGCGTGACGAGGTTGAACCCGCCCGAGAAGCCGCGGACCGAGACCTGCGAGCCTTCGCCGTTGACGCGGTTGATCGATACGCCGGTGATGCGCTGCAGCGACTCGGCAAGGTTGGTGTCGGGGAACTTGCCGATATCCTCGGCCGAGATCGCATCGACGACGCCCGCCGAGTTGCGCTTGATATCGATCGCGCGGTTCAGCGACGCGCGGATGCCGGTGACGACGATCTCGCCGCCATCCTCCTGCACGGGGTCCTGACCGGTCGGCTGGGCGACGCTGCCCGCCGCGCCTTCGGTCGCGCCCGGCTGGGCATTGGTGGCGGTATCGGTGGTCTGTGCGGCGGCGACGCCCGGTGCGACGGACAATGCGGCGAGCGCAATGGTCGAGGACGTGCGCGCGAGCGTGCGAAGAAGGTGGCCCTTCATACGGAATCTCCCCTAAGTGGTTCTGACGGTTCAATCCGTCCATCATTCTCGCCGGATGATCCGGCTGTGGTAACGCTACCAATCTGTCCAGCGTTGTCAATGCGCGAACGGTGCGGTTCGCTGCTGCTAAGATATTATCTTGTATTCTTTTTAGGTCGGGATCGATGCCCTGTGTGCGGCAGGAACGGCGCATTCTCGACGTTAACCGTAAGTTATCGCCTCACCGCTACTACCCGTGGATCGATACGACAGCGCGTCCGTGCGGAAGCGTTTCGGGGGGGAGCAGGTTGACGATGAGATGGTTCAGCAAGGACGCACCGATCCGCACGAAATTCCTCGTCATGGGGATCGTGTATGTCGCGTTGATGTGCGTCCCGTTCGTCACGACGGTGCTGGCCGTCAACGAGACGCTGTCCGAACCGGTGTTGCTGGGCATCACCAGCGCGACCGTCATCGTTGCCATCGTGCTCGGCGTTCTTTTCCGTAACATCGTCTGCGGACCTTATGTCGGCACGGTCGAACGGATGGAGGGGCTCGCGCAAGGCGACCTGACCACGCCGATCGGCTTCGCCGACCATAAGGACTGTGTCGGTCGCATGTCGCGGGCGATGGAAGTATTCCGCGAGAACGGCCGGGTGGTGAAGGAAGCGGCGGCCGCGCAGCAGCAGGTGGTCGGTTCGCTGGGGCAGGGGCTGTCGCGTCTAGCCGCCAGCGACGTTACCTATCGCATCGAACAGAGTTTCCCGTCGGATTACGAACGCCTCCGCATCGATTTCAACGCGGCGATGGACGCGGTGTCCGAAGTATTGTCGGCCGTGCGCGATGCGACCAGCGGCATCAACAACGGAGCCAACGACATTCGTCAGGCATCCGACGACCTGTCGCAGCGCACCGAGCAACAGGCCGCCAGCCTTGAAGAGACCGCCGCGGCGATGGACCAGATCACGAGCACGGTGAAGGAAACCGCTACCGGTGCCAGCCGCGCCAACATGGTGGTCATCGAAACCCGCGACGAAGCCGAACAGTCGGGGGACGTCGTCCGACGCGCGGTGGAGGCGATGAACGGCATCGAGCGCGCCTCGGGCGAAATCGGCGACATCATCAGCGTGATCGACGGGATCGCGTTCCAGACGAACCTGCTGGCGCTGAACGCCGGTGTCGAAGCGGCGCGGGCCGGCGATGCGGGCAAGGGCTTTGCCGTCGTCGCCAGCGAAGTCCGGGCACTCGCCCAGCGGTCGGCCGATGCGGCCAAGGACGTGAAGTCCAAGATCACCGCTTCTTCCGAACAGGTCGCCATGGGCGTCGAACTGGTCAGCGAGACCGGCAAGGCACTGCAACGGATCATCAACCGCATCGGTGAGATCAGCACGCTGGTCGGCACCATCGCCACCTCGGCCGATCAGCAGGCGACCGGCCTCCAGCAGGTCAACACCGCCGTCGGCGAGATGGACGGGGTGACGCAACAGAATGCGGCGATGGTCGAACAGGCGAACGCTGCTGCCCGGACCCTTGCCGAAGAGGCACAGGAGCTCGCGCGACAGGTCGCCCGCTTCACGGTCGACAGCGGCAGCTACCGCGGCGGCATGAGCATGGGCGGGGGCGGCCATGTCCAGCAGATGCCGAGCGCGGTGCACCGCCTGCAAGCCCGCGCCGCGCAGGTCGGCCGTGAGATCGCCCGCGGATCGCGCAAGAAGGTCGCTGTTGGCGGCGGTGGCGGAGCCGCTGCGGCTGCACCGGTCGTCAACGAAGACGACTGGTCCGAATTCTGATCGCTCCGGCGACCCACGTCTTTTCCGAACAGGAATTTCCGATGCCTATCGTACTCGCTCCCGTGCTCGACACCGCCGCCGCCGCTCCGCTTCGGCTGACGCTGCGCGCCGCGATCGACACCGGTCAGTCGATTATCCTCGACGCATCCGCGGTCGAGCGGATCGGGCAAGCCTGTCTACAGATCCTTGCCGCCACCGAAGCGGCGGCGGACCTTGCCGGCCTCGACTTCCGCATCGTCGGTGCCAGCCCCGCCTTTGCCGACATGGCCACGCTGGCCGCGCTCGACACCCTTCTCGCCGCCTGATTCCGGAGCGAACCCATGGACCTCGACGCAATCCAGCAGATCTTCTTTCAGGAGTGCGAGGAAGGTCTCGCCGCGATGGAAGGCAATTTCGCGTTGCTGCGCGACGGCGACCGCGATTCGGAAACGATCAACGCCGTCTTCCGCTGCGTACATTCGATCAAGGGCGGGGCAGGGGCGTTCGGTCACGAACGTCTGCAGGCCTATACCCATCAATATGAAACGCTGCTCGACCTGATCCGCAACGGCACGCTGGAACTCACCTCACCGCTGCTCGACGTGGTCATGGGCGCGTTCGACATGCTGGCCGACCATGTCGCCGCCGCCCGCGATGGCGGAACGCCGCCGTCCGACGCGGCGATGCTCGACCGGCTGTCGGCGGCGGCGGGCGGCGGCTCGGCGCATGGCGGTTCGGCCAAGGCGGCAGCGGCCCCGGCTGCGGCCGAACCGGCCCCGGCGATCTCCGACGATTTCGACGATCTGATGTCGATGCTGGGCGATGTCGCCCCGTCCGAGGAGGGCGCCGATGCCGATGACGGCTGGCGGCTGCGCTACGAACCGGGTGCCAAGGCGTTCGAACACGGTGCCGAACCGCTGCTGCTGCTGCGCGAACTGACGCTGCTGGGTGGCAAGGTGACGCAGTGCGATCGCAGCGCGCTGCCGGGTCTCGACGCGCTCGATCCCGAAACCGGCTATCTGGCATGGGACGTGGCGTTGCCCGCCAGCGTTGCCGAGGATGATATCCGTGCGGTCTTCGAATTTTCGGACAGCAACGCGATCACGCTCGGCAAGGGCGCGCCGGAAGCGTCGATCATGGACGATGTCGATTCGCTGTTCGACTTGCTCGACACGGTCACCGCACCGGTAGCGGCGGTCGAGGAACCGGTCGCTCCGCCGCCCGCACCTGCACCCGCACCTGCCGCGCCGGCACCTGTTGCGGTCGCGCCGGCTCCGGCGGACGAGAAGGCCTCGCCGCGCGCCGCGGCGGCTGTCGCCCCGGCGGCGCAGACGATCCGCGTCGACCTCGACAAGCTCGACCGTCTGGTCAACCTGGTCGGCGAACTGGTCATCACCCAGGCGATGCTCGCCCAGCGTCTTGCGGAAAATGCGATGGGCGGGATTTCCGAGCTCAACGACCTCGAACATCTGACGCGCGAATTGCAGGAATCGACGATGGCGATCCGCGCGCAGCCGATGAAGACGGTGTTCAGCCGCGTACCGCGGATCGTCCGCGAACTGGAGGGCGAGACCGGCAAGCGCGTCCGACTCGAAGTCGACGGCGAGATGACCGAGGTCGACAAGACCGTCGTCGAACGCATCGGCGAGCCGCTGACCCACCTGATCCGCAATGCCGTCGACCACGGCCTCGAAATGCCCGACGTGCGCGTCGCCGCCGGCAAGCCGGCCGAGGGCGTCGTCCGCCTGTCGGCCGCGCACCAGTCGGGCCGCATCGTCATCACCGTCGCCGACGACGGACAGGGCATCAACCGGGCGCGGGTGAAGGCCAAGGCGATCGAGAAGGGCATCATCCTGCCTGATGCGGTCCTGAGCGATGAAGAGATCGACAACCTGATTTTTGCGCCGGGCTTTTCGACTGCGGCGGCGATCACCAACGTCTCCGGCCGCGGCGTCGGCATGGACGTGGTGCGCAAGAACATCCAGGCCCTGGGCGGACGCATCGGCATCCAGTCGCGCGAAGGATTCGGGTCGAGCTTCTCGCTCAGCCTGCCGCTGACGCTGGCGGTGCTGGACGGCATGATCGTGACGGTCGGCGAACAGACGTTCGTCATTCCGCTCGGCCACATCGTCGAAAGCCTGCGACCGACCGAGCTGACGCTCAACCGGCTGGGGCCGGAGGGGACGCTGCTCGACGTGCGCGGTTCCTATGTGCCGGTGCTGCGTATCGCCGATCATCTCGGCATCGCCGGCGCGCAGCGCAACGCCACCGACGCGGTGCTGATCGTGGTCGAGGGCGATCATGGACAGGCCGCGCTGCTGGTCGACTCGATCCAGGATCAGCGGCAGGTCGTCGTAAAGAGCCTTGAGGCCAATTATCAGGCGATCGACGGCGTGGCCGGGGCGACGATCCTCGGCGACGGGCGCGTCGCGCTGATCGCCGACGTCGACGCGCTGACGTCGCGCAGCCGCTTCGCCAACCGCGCGCCGGCGGCCATCGCCGCATGAGCGCCACCGCCGCCCTCGACAACGGCCGGACACGGGAGTTCGACTTCCAGACGGCCGACCACCGCGCGATCGCCGCGCTGGTGTATCAGGAGGTCGGCATCCTGTTGCCCGACGGCAAGGCGCAGCTCGTCTATGGCCGGATCGCGCCGCGGGTCCGCGCCTGCGGCCTGTCGAGCTTCGCCGATTATGTCGCGTTCATCGGCCGCGACGCCGAAGAGCGCGCTCGTACGGTCGATGCACTGACCACCAACCACACCAGTTTCTTTCGCGAAAACCATCATTTCGAGGATTTCGTCGGGCGCATCTGGCCGGGGCTGGTCGACCGGCTGAACAAGGGGGGCCGCGTCCGCCTGTGGTCGGCGGCGTGTTCGAGCGGCGAGGAACCCTATTCGTGGCTGATGGCGGCGTTCGGTGCCGACCGCAGCCTCGCGCAGCGAATGCTCAAGGCCGATCTGCGGATGCTGGCGACCGACGTGTCGCCCAGCGTCCTCGAAAAGGCACGGGCCGGGCAATATTCGAAGGAAACGATGCGGACCGTGCCTGCCGCGCTGCGCAGCGCATGGACCCGGGGGGAGGGCGACGATCTGATCGTCGACCCGCTATTGCGCGACGCGATCGCGTTCCGGCCGCTCAACCTGCTCGGCGACTGGCCGATCAAGGGGCGGTTCGACACGATCTTCTGTCGCAACGTGATGATCTATTTCGACGAACCGACGAAGGAAAAGCTCCTGGCCCGGCTCGCCGACCGACTGGAGGTGGGGGGGATGCTGTACATTGGTCATTCGGAGCGGTTGCTCGGCGCGGTAATCGACAAATTCCGTCCGATCGGTCGCACTGCCTATCAGAAGGTGGCGGCATGACCGTCCGTGCGCTGATCGTCGACGATTCCTATTCGATGCAGGCGATCATCCGTCGCAAGCTGCAGGCCGATCCGACGATCGAAGTCGTCGGCACCGCCGCCAGCGCGGACGAGGCGCGGGCCCAGATCAAGGCGCTCGACCCCGATGTCGTGACGCTCGACATCGAGATGCCGGGGATGAGCGGACTCGACTTTCTCGACCGGTTGATGCGGCTGCGCCCGACGCCGGTCGTGATGTTGTCGACGCTGACCGCGCAAGGCGCGGAGGCCAGCCTGACTGCGCTGGAGCGGGGGGCGTTCGACTGTTTCGACAAGAACCGGCTGATGGCGCACAACGACCATAGCGGACTGGACCTTGCCGATCTGGTCCGCGCGGCGTCGCAGACGCGGCCCGCCGCGCGGGTCGTGCCTGCGGCCCCGGTCGTTCACGAACGTGCGACCTATACGCCGCGTCCCGGATCGATGATCGCGATCGGCGCGTCGACCGGCGGCGTCGAGGCGCTGATCGAACTGCTGTCGGCGTTTCCCGCCAACTGCCCGCCGACGATGATCGTTCAGCATATGCCGGCGACCTTCACACCCAGTTTCGCTGCCCGGCTCAACCGGCTGTGCGCGCCGAGCGTCGAGGAAGCGCGCCCCGGCGCGGTGCTGGGCGTCGGCAAGATCTATCTCGCGCCGGGTGGTGAGCGTCACATGGAACTGGCGGGTACCGGCGACCGGCGTCATTGCCGCTTGTTGGAAGGCGACAAGGTCAATGGCCATCGTCCTTCGGTTGACCGGCTGTTCCATTCGGTCGCGCGTCTGGCCGGACGCGATGCCACCGCCGCGATCCTGACCGGCATGGGCAGCGACGGCGCGGAGGGGATGAAGGCGATGCGTGCCGCCGGTGCGATGACCTTCGGTCAGGACAAGGCGACCAGCGTCGTGTACGGCATGCCCGCCATCGCGTGGCAGATCGGCGGCGTTGCCGAACAATTGCCGCTGCGCCGCATCGCCGGACGGCTGCTCGCCGAATGTGCGCTGTGAACGCCCTGTCCGCGCGGGACGGTCTGCGCCGGGTCACCGTGGCGCAGGGCGAGACTCAGGTCAGCCGCGAACCCGATGTCGTGCTGACCACCGTGCTGGGCAGCTGCGTCGCCGCCTGCTTCTACGATCCTGTCGCGCAGATCGGCGGCATCAACCATTACCTGCTGGCGGACGGCACGGCATCGGACCAGGCATCGATGCAACGCTACGGCGTTTACGCGATGGAAGTACTTATCAACGCAATGTTGACCATGGGTGCCGCAAGATCGCGTTTGCGCGCACGAATCTTCGGCGGTGCAACGATGCGGGAAGGATTTCGTGATATCGGGGGTGCCAACATCGCCTTTGCCCGCACCTTCCTGCGGAACGAGCGGATCGCGCTGGTCGGCGAGGACGTCGGGGGGACGCGGGCACGCCGCGTCGAGTTTCGCGCGGCGGTCGGACTGGCCCGGTGCCGGTCGGTCGTCGATGCGGCACCGCCGGTGATCGTGGTCCGCAAACCACCACCGCCACCCGCCGCCGTCGGCGACGTGGAATTTTTTTGATGACTGATTTCGTACCGAGGGAGCCTACCGTGGCAAAGACGATCCTGACCGTCGATGATTCGCCCAGCATGCGGATGTTGCTGCGGGTGGCGTTGACCGACCTGGGCTATAGCGTGATCGAGGCGGAGGACGGCGTCCATGCGCTCGAAAAGCTCGACGGCGTACAGCCCGACCTGCTCATCACCGACATCAACATGCCGCGCATGGACGGTTTCGGCCTGATCGCCGAAGTGCGCGGGCAGGGGCGTCGCAGCCTGCCGATCCTGGTGCTGACCACCGAAAGCTCGGACGAAAAGAAGCAGCGCGCCCGCGATGCCGGCGCGACCGGCTGGATCGTCAAGCCGTTCCACCCCGAAAAGCTCGCGGCTGCCATTCGCCGCGTGCTGCACTGACCCGTTTCCCGCCCGAGGATTAGAGCATGTCCCGCCAACTTATCACCTTTCAGCTGGGCGACCAGATTCTGGGCGTCGACATCATGGCGATCCGCGAGATCCGCGCATGGTCGCCGGCGACGCCGCTGCCCAACGTGCCGCCCTATGTCCGCGGTGTCGTGAACCTGCGCGGCGTCGTGCTGCCGGTGTTCGACCTGCGCCACCGGCTGAACTGGGGCATGACCGATCCGTCGGCCCGCCACGTCATCATCGTCGTGCGCATCGATGAACAGTTGCAGGGCATCATCGTCGATGCGGTCAACGACATCGTGTCGATCCATCCCGATGCGATGCAGCCGATCCCCGACATGGGCGACACCGAAGCCTCGCGCTTCCTCGAAGGATTGGCGACGATCGACAATCGCATGATCCTGGTGCTGGCGCTCGACCGTCTGGTCGACCAGCAGGTCGCAGAAGCCGCCTGAAGTACCGCGTAATCTTTTTGGGACACTGACATCATGGCTGCAAGCACCAAGGTTCTCGTCGTCGACGACTCGTTGACCATGCGGGCGCTCATTTCGGGAGCGCTGGAACGGATTCCGGGTGTGGAGGTCGTCGGCCTTGCGGATGGTGCTGCGGAAGCACGTTCGATGGTCGCGTCGCTGAAACCCCACGTCATCACGCTCGACGTCGAAATGCCGGGCATGAGCGGCATCGAATATCTGGCCGAGATCATGGAATCGAAGCCGATGCCGGTCATCATGTTCTCCACCCGCACCACGGATGGCGCGGGCGAGACGATCGAGGCACTGCGGCTGGGAGCGATCGACTGCCTGCCCAAGCCGCGCGTCGCGGCCCCGGCCGAACTGAACGCGATCATCGCCAAGCTGGGCAAGCGCATCAAGTCGGCCCGCAATGCGCCGATGAAGAGCAAGGGACCGGCGGCCAAGGCCGCGGCGCCGATCGACTGGAACGGTCGCCTGATCGTGCTGGGCGGCGATGCGTCGAGCACTGCGTCGATGTTCGGCATGTTCGGTGCGTTTCCTGCCAACTGCCCGCCGACGATCGTCGTGCAGCATCTCGGGCCGGGTCTGGTCGAGGGCATGGTCGAAAAGCTCGGGACGCAGGTCGCGCCGAAGGTCGTCGTTGCGCAGGACGGGATGAAGATCGAGCAGGGCACGATCTATTTCGCGCCGCAGGGCGACCATCACGTCGTCGTCGACGCCTGGCCGTCGGGCAAGCTGCGGTTGCTGGCGCGCGATCCGGTCGCGGGCGAGCGTCCGTCGATCTCGCTGCTGTTCGCCGCTGCGGCCAAGGCGGCGGGGGCCAATGCGGTCGGCGTGCTGATGATCGACGGCAGCGAAGACGGCGGCGGCGGTCTGAAGGCGATGCTGGGCGCGGGCAGCTATGCCTTTTCCCCGGCGGAGGGCGGCGGCGGTCACACGCTGGCGCGGGGTATGGTCACGCAGCCGGTCGCGCCCGACGCGCTGACCGCCAGCGTCCTGAAACTGTGCTCGAAATGAACGCGCCCGTGACCTTTCCACAGCCGATTCCGATGGGCGGCGCACTGGCCGAAGAACTGGTGCGCGCCTCGCGGATGCTGGGCGACCTCGCCTTCGAACTCGGCAGCGACGAAGCGACGCTGCGCCGGCATCTGACCGGGTTGCAGTCGATCGATCACGTCACGCAGATCCTGCTCAACCTCGCCAGCGTGCTGCGCGGTGGCGACGGGCAGGATCAATTGTCCGAAGTGACGCTGGAGGACATGCTGGCGCGGCTACGTTGCCACGCCGCCTGACCGGTGCGTCACGCTATCCCGGATAGCGCAGCGCCAGCGGCAGGAAACACAGCGCGGCCCCGACCGCGACCCATGCCAGACCCGGCAGGTTCCGCGTCGCGCGGCCCCCGCCGGCATAGGCGAACGCCCCGTCCGATACCCAGATCAGCTTGAGGAAGCCGATCGTCATCACGATGTTGCCGATCGGAATCGCGACGAAGGCGGCGATGTCGACCATCATCAATGCGGATAATTGCTGACCGCGGACAGTGCCGCCTTCAGCCGGTCGCGTTCGTCGCGATAGGTCCGCGCTGCGCGGTCGATCTGATTGAATCGACGATCGGCGTCGAGCAACGCGTCCGTCAGACGCTGACGATAAATAAACGGCCACTGCATAGGTCCTCTCCCGATACGACGTAGATATGGAGGGCAGCGGAAGGTGCCGGACGGGACACTGGTCCCGCGCAGTCAGCCGTGGCGATGCCCGAACGGATCGCTAGGCCAAAGACCTGTTAAGCCGTTACTATAGCTTTCTTATGTATGGACGGCGTCCAGTGCCCGGCTACGCGTGGTCCGGGTGTACGGGCCGTGCCGCGGCGCGTTCGTGGGAGTCAGCCTGCCGCTATGCCGTCCTATCCGATCACCGCCGACCTTGCCTCGCGTGGACTGAAACTGTCGCTGAACCGGCACGAGCTCGCCTCGACCGCGACCGTCATCCTCGTCCTCGCGCTGGTCGGCAATCTGGTCGCCGCGCATTATGACGAGGTCACCGCTGCGCTGGTGTTCATGTTGGGCGTCACTGTCGCCGGGGCGGTCGGCGGCCTGTCCAGCGCGCTGATCGCGGCGGTAGCGGCGTTCCTGATCTTCAATTTCTTCATTACCCAGCCTGCTTTCTCGTTCCGGCTAGGCACCGAACGCGATCTGGCACCGCTGTTCATCTTCAACCTGTGCGCGATCGTGACCGGTATCCTTGCCGGGCGGTTGCGCGACCGGTCGGAACTGGCGCGGCTCGGCAATGCCCGGCTGACCAACCTGCTGCGGCTCAGTCGGGCGCTGCAATCGGCCGGGCGGGTCGTCGATATCACCGCTGCGCTCGCCCGCGTCGCCGAACCGATCCTGAACGCACGCCTGACGATCTTCCGGCTGCGGCCGGGCGGTCTCGACCGCGTCGGTCCGGACGAGACCCTTTGTGCGATCGACGACATGATCGCGGCGTTGCTCGCCAGCGACGAGGGCATCCTGGTCGAGCGTCCGCTGGTGGCGATCCGGCTGGACGGCAGCGAAGGCGCGATCGGTGTCCTGCTGCTGGAGGAAACCGGCGCTGGCCCGATGGACCTGACCCTGCTCAAGACGTTCGGCGGCAGCGTTTCGGTCGCCTTCGAACGCGCCATCCTGTCGGAACAGAATGCCGAACGTCGCGCAACGGTGAAGGCCGAGGAACTGAAGACCGCGCTGCTCAATTCGGTCAGCCACGATTTCCGCACGCCGTTGACCGCGATCAGCGCCTCGGCGTCGAGCCTGTTGATCTACCGTGACAAGCTGGATGCCGACACGTTCGAACAGTTTCTGCGCCAGATCGTCGACGATTGCGAACGGCTCAATCGCTACACGGCGAACCTGCTCGAAATGAGCAAGCTGGAGGTCGGCGACGATCCGGCATCGTTGCAGACGCTGGGCGTTGCCGAGATGATCGGCGTCGCCATCCAGCGCGTGCGCCCGCGCGCCGGCAACCGCCGGTTCGAAACGGTCGGCATGGACCCGAGACTGGTCGTATCGGCGAACCCGGCGCTGTTCGAACTGGTGCTCATCAACGTGCTCGACAATGCGATCCTTTATGGTCCCGACGGCACCCGCATCGTGCTGAGCGCCGAGGATCTGGGCGATCGTTGCCGGATCGGCATCGCCGACGAGGGTTGCGGTATTCCGGAGGACGACCTAGTCCGCGTTTTCGAGCGTTTCTACCGGGTGCGCCGGAGCGAGGCATCGCCACGCGGCAGCGGCCTGGGGCTGGCGATCGCCAAGGGCTTCGTCGAGGCGCTGGGCGGATCGATCGCGGCGCAGACGCCGGGCGTGGCGAACGGAGGCACGAAGATCGTTATCGAACTGCCGATCGCCAGCGGAATGCCTGCGACATGACCCGCATCCTGATCGTCGATGACGAACCGTCGCTGGTCGCGGTGCTGGAGCCGACGTTGCGCGCGGCGGGCTATGACGTGGCAACCGCCTGCGACGGCGACTCCGCTGTCGAGGCGGTACGACGGATCGACCCCGAACTGATCCTCCTCGACCTCGGCCTGCCCGACATGGACGGGAAGGACGTGATCGGCGCGGTGCGCGCAATCAGTGCGGCATCGGTCATCGTGATTTCGGCGCGGCATCAGGAAAGCGAAAAGATCGCGGCGCTCGACGGGGGGGCCGACGACTATGTCAACAAACCCTTCGAGATCGGCGAACTGACCGCCCGCATCCGCGCGGCGGTGCGGCGGCGTGCCAGCGTGCGGGTGAAGCCGCGGACCTATCACAGCGGCCCGCTGGCGATCGACTTCGATGCCCGGTCGGTCCGGATCGAAGACGAGCCGATCCGCTTGTCGCGCAAGGAATTCGACCTGTTGCAGGCGCTGGCGATGAGCGCCGGACAGGTCGTCACGCACAAACGGCTGCTCGAGGTCGGCTGGGGATCGCCATCGGCGGACAGTCAGTATCTGCGCGTCTATATCGGCTATCTGCGGCAGAAGCTGGAGGAGGATTCGACCGATCCCCGGCTGATCCTGACCGAACCGGGCGTCGGGTACCGGCTCGCGCCACCGCGCTAAGCTGGTCCGCCCGAGCGGGAAATAAGGGATGGTGGTGCCCCGTGCAGGAATCGAACCCGCGTCTCTTCGTTACAAAGGAAGCCGTTTACCATTAACGTAACGGGGCACTTCCTCGCGCTCTGTACCAAGCGGCGTGCCTCAGCACAACGGCGGGTGAGGCGGGATATTCGACCCGCTCGTCGCGACGGTCTCCGCCTCACCGCACCCCGAACGTCCACCCTTCCGTCCGCGCGACCTGCGCCGTCAGCCCGGCCGGTGTCCACAACCGGCCATCTCCCGCGACCTGCCGCAACCAAGCCGCGCTCAACAACGCGTCGGTGGCATGATCGTCGTAGCGGGCGATCGGAACGTGCGCGGGGCTGCCCAGCACCGCCAGCGCCGCATCCAGCGACGCAGCATCGCGCAACTTGCTCAATCCCTTGCGCACCCCCGCCGCCCGCGCCGCGATGGTCGTGTAAATTTCGACGATCACCGGCCCGGCATCGGGCAGCGGATCGAACGGCCAGACCGGGATCGCACCGCGCAGCCGGTGCAGCACGCGCATGCCGGTCAGGCTCGACTTCCCGACCTGCGCCGCGCCGACGAGGTTGAAACAGCTGGTCGGCGACAGCCCAGCCAGCAACTGCCGTTCCTCGCACACTCGCAACCGCCCGCGTCCGGCACCGAACAAGTCGCCGCACGCGCGCTGCCGCCGGAAGTGCCGCGACAGTTCCGGATCGGCGACCACCGACGACGCCGCCAGAAACGGATCGTCCGCCGCCATCGTGTCGACCATCGCCCAGAGTGCCCGTGCATCGGGCGGCGACGCGTCCCAGCCCGGAAAATAGCGGTCTAGGTCGACAAACGGCAGCGCCGGCGACAGGTCCAGTCCGATCAGCATGTCGGCTCGCGCTGCCGCCAGCCCGGCCAGCCAGTCGAGCACCGCGCCCCGCGACCATCCGCCTTCGCGCACGATCAGTTCGGGGCCGGCGTCACCGATTTCGGCGACCGCCAGTCCCTCCGGGTGCGCGACCGCCTGTCCCGACCAGTCGATCGCCGCGAACCGGGTGAAGCGCCGGGTCAGGGCCGCTCGCCCCACGCCTTGCGCTGGGTGACCGTCGCCCGGTCCCACCATGCCCGGTGCAGCAGCGTCGCGATCCGATCGCTGGCATTGGTTCCGTAGCGCACCAGCACCACCGGCCAGCCGCGATAATGGTCGGTCTGCCAGAAAGTCGCCGGATCGGTCTCGATCAGCATGTCCTTCTCACCTTCCGCGACATGAAGCACGAAGCTGTCGGACCCGGGCGCGGTCGTGCCCGCAAGCGTCCTGTTCCTGAAACGCAGCGCCGGCCGGCCATAGCTGCTGCCCGGCTCGACGCCTGGCAAAGTGCAGCCGATCGCCACGACCTCGGTCCAGTCCCTCATGACTGGCGCCGTTCGTCCCACCACGCCATGCGTTCGGCGATCCGCTGTTCGAAGCCGCGCCCGGTCGGTTCGTAGAACCGCTTTGGCGTCATCTCCTCCGGCCAGTAATTCGCGCCCGAAAACCCGTCCTGATGATCATGGTCATAGGCATAGTCCTTG
This sequence comes from Sphingomonas sp. Leaf62, assembly GCF_001421915.1. NCBI lineage: Bacteria > Pseudomonadati > Pseudomonadota > Alphaproteobacteria > Sphingomonadales > Sphingomonadaceae > Sphingomonas > Sphingomonas sp. Leaf62. Next base: position 287,822 of record NZ_LMLN01000028.1, read on the forward strand.
CCATAGCCGATATCCTTCATCAGCCGGGTCGGGGCGTTCAGGATCGACTGCGGCGGCATCAGCGACCCCGTCTCGCGCGCGCTGGCGAAGGCCGCCTTCTGCGCCTTGTACGCCGCGTTCGATTTGGGCGCGGTGGCGAGATACAGGCACGCCTGGACGATCGCCAGTTCGCCCTCGGGACTGCCGAGAAAGTCATAGGCATCCTTGGCGGCGAGGCATTGCACCAGCGCCTGCGGATCGGCGAGGCCGATATCCTCGCTGGCGAACCGCGTCAGCCGGCGCAGGACATAGAGCGGTTCCTCACCCGCCGTCAGCATCCGCGCCATGTAATAGAGGGCGGCCTGCGGGTCCGATCCGCGCAGCGACTTGTGCAGCGCCGAGATAAGATTGTAATGCCCTTCCCGGTCCTTGTCGTAGACCGCGACGCGCCGTTGCAGCAGCGCCGACAGCCCGGCAGGGTCGAGCGGTTCGGGCAGTTGGATCGAAAACAATGTCTCCGCCTGATTGAGCAGGAAGCGCCCATCGCCATCGGCGCTCGCCACCAGTGCCGCCCGCGCGGCATCGGTCAGGGGCAGGGGGCGTTCCTCCGTCGCCTCGGCACGGATCAGCAATTCGTTGAGTGCGGCGGCGTCGAGCCGGTGCAGGATCAGCACCTGTGCCCGGCTGAGCAATGCCGCGTTCAGTTCGAACGACGGATTCTCGGTCGTCGCCCCGACCAGCGTGACGGTGCCATCCTCGACATAGGGCAGAAAACCGTCCTGCTGCGCGCGGTTGAAGCGATGGATCTCGTCCACGAACAGCAGCGTGCGTTTGCCGATCCGGCCATGGTCGCGCGCCTCGGCGAACACCTTCTTCAGGTCGGCGACCCCTGAGAACACCGCCGAAATCTGGGAATAGCGCAGGCCTACCGCATCGGCCAGCAGGCGGGCGATCGTCGTCTTGCCGGTGCCGGGCGGACCCCACAGGATCATCGACGACAGCTTGCCGGCCGCGACCATGCGCCCGATCGCGCCATCCGCGCCGGTCAGGTGATCCTGTCCGACCACCTCCGCCAGCGTTGTCGGGCGCAACCGGTCGGCGAGCGGCCCACCGTTCGGCGTTTCGGGCGGGGGCGGGGCGAAGTCGGCGAAAAGGTCGGCCATGCCGGCAATATAGGGTGCGCGAAAAAACCCGAAAGCTGATCTTGTATGCGATTGTTTCAGATATATCTTACCGCTCAAGATATATCGGAGAATGAAGATGCGATTTGGATTGGGATATGATTCATGGACCGGCGGGCCGGGCATGGGCGGGCGTGGCCGACACGGTGGTCCGCGCGGACCGCGCGGGCGGGTGCTGGGCGGTGACGAACTGAAGCTGGTCCTGCTGGCCTTGATCGCCGAGACGCCGCGCCACGGATATGACCTGATCCGCGCGATCGAGGGGAAGACCGGCGGTGCCTATGCGCCCAGCCCCGGCGTCGTCTATCCGACGCTGACGCTGCTGACCGACATGGGGCTGATCGACGAGCAGGCGAGCGAGGGGACGCGCAAGCGGTTCGCGGTGACGGAAGCGGGCACCGCGCAATTGACGACCGATGCGGCGCAGGTCGGCGAACTGTTCGAACGGCTTGCGGCACTGGGCGAACATCGCGCCCGCACCGATGCCGGCCCGATCCACCGCGCCCGTGCGAATCTGCGCACCGCGATCCATCATCGGCTGGCGGCGGACGTCGACACCGAAACCCTCCACCGGGTCGCCGCCATCCTCGACGAAGCCGCGCAAAAGGTAGAACGCCTGTGACTGACCATACCGCTACCGCGATCGTCGCGACCGCCCATGCCAGCCGGTACCTGCAGCAGCTTTGCAAACATTGGCAGCACAACCTGACCGTCGCATTCGACGCGAACCACGGCACGGTCGCGTTCCCCCGCGACGCGCGCGGGGCCGATCATCCTGGTGACGCACTGGTGACGTTCGACGCCGCCGACGATGCGTTGACCGTCCGCATCGACGCGACCTCGACCGAGCAATTGGCGGGGCTGGAGGGTGCCGTCGCCCGCCACCTCGATCGCTTCGCCTTTCGCGAAGCGCCGCTCGGGTTCGACTGGCGATGAGGCGCGGCGCGGTTTCGTGCGTTCGGGTCCCATGACCGATTCGATCGACACCCTGCGCCAGCAGATGGAGGCCGCCGCCGCCGCAATGGATTTCGAAACCGCATCGCGACTGCGCGACCGGATCAACCTGCTGCGCGGCGGTGCGCAGGCGGAGGCGGCGATCGCTGCGGACACCGCTGGCCTGACCCGCCAGCAACCGGGCGCAATGGGACTGGGCACCAGCCGCCAGCGGGTTGAACCGCCCGCCGGCTGGAAACCGCCGAAAAAGCCCGATCCGATGGTGACGCGGAAACGATAGCGTTCGTAGCGATTTGCATCGAACTAAAGCACCGACACGGCGTTGGAACCGCGATGAAGCGATATGTTGTATCTTCGCGCGATCGGGAGCATAAGGCGGCGATGCGCAGTTCCACCGCCCGATCCTGGTTGCACGAAGGTCGCCTCGACCGCGCCGGCATCGTGCTGTCGGCGCTGTGTGCGGTGCATTGCGTCACGACGATCGCGATCATGGCGTTGCTCGCCTCGGTCGGCGGTGCGTTGCTGCATCCCGCGATCCACGAACTCGGCCTCGCCTTCGCGGTGCTGCTCGGCATCGTCGCGCTGGGAGCCGGTTATCTCCGCCACGGCCAGCGTCTGCCGACCGCAATCGGCGGCGTCGGGCTCGCCGTGATGGCGCTGGCCCTGACCCTGCCGCACGGGGTGCCCGAAGCGATCGCGACCCTGAGCGGCGTCGCGCTGCTGGCGTACGGTCATCATCTGAACCGCCGCGCCGGCTGCTGACCGGCTTGCCGCCAACGGTGCAGCCGCTTATCTCATTGCGATGGCGCATGAGCATCACGATCATCACGGCCCCGCGTGGAGCAAGGCTGCCGAAGTCGCGCTGACCCGCGCCGGTGAACAATGGACCGCGATGCGCGCGAGCATTTTCGATGTGCTCACCTCGTTCGACAAACCGGCTTCCGCCTATGACATCGCCGATGCCGTGTCGAAGGCGCAGGGGCGGCGGGTGGCCCCCAACAGCGTCTATCGCATCCTCGACCTGTTCGTGAACGCGAACCTCGCCCGCCGGGTCGAAAGCGCCAATGCCTATCTGGCGAACAGTCATCCCGACTGCATCCACGACTGCATCTTCCTCGTCTGCGACCGCTGCGGACAGACGACGCATATCGACGACGACCGGATCACCGGCAGCGTCCGCTCCGCCGCCAGCGGGGCCGGCTTCACGCCCGTCCGCCCGGTGATCGAGGTTCGGGGTACGTGCGCGGACTGTGCAGGAACGGTGCACGACTGACGCTTTCCCGAAGCATTGTCGCGCTTTGTCCGAACGGCGTGCCACGAACAATCGACACTGTGGCTGACCTGCGATAAGCAAGGATGATGGCCGATCCAATTAGCACGCCGCTGCTCGATACCGTTCAGACGCCCGCCGACCTTCGCAAGCTCTCCGCCGGCGATCTTCGGCAACTCGCCGATGAATTGCGACACGAAACCATCAGTGCGGTCGGTACGACCGGCGGTCATCTTGGATCGGGTCTGGGCGTCGTCGAACTGACCGTCGCGATCCATTATGTCTTCAACACGCCTGCCGACCGGCTCGTCTGGGACGTCGGGCATCAATGCTATCCGCACAAGATCCTGACCGGCCGTCGCGACCGGATCCGCACGCTGCGGCAGGGCGGGGGGCTTTCGGGTTTCACCAAACGGTCGGAAAGCGAATACGACCCGTTCGGCGCGGCGCACAGTTCGACCTCGATCTCGGCCGCGCTCGGCTTTGCCGTCGCGAACAAGATCGCGGGCACGCCGGGCAAGGGCATCGCCGTGATCGGGGACGGCGCGATGTCGGCGGGCATGGCCTATGAGGCGATGAACAACGCCGAACAGGCCGGCAACCGTCTGGTCGTCATCCTCAACGACAACGACATGTCGATCGCCCCGCCGGTGGGTGGTCTGTCGGCCTATCTGTCGCGCATCGTGTCGAGCCGGGAGTTTCTCGGCATACGCGAGACGTTCAAGAAGATCGCCCGCCGGCTGCCGCGTCCGCTGCATACCGCCGCGCGCAAGACCGATGAGTTCGCCCGCGGCATGGCGACCGGCGGTACGTTGTTCGAGGAACTGGGCTTTTACTACGTCGGCCCGATCGACGGTCACAATCTCGACCATCTGATCCCGGTCCTCGAAAATGTCCGCGATGCCGCCGAAGGGCCGATCCTGATCCATGTTGTGACCAAGAAGGGCAAGGGCTATGGCCCGGCCGAGGCGGCGGCCGACAAATATCACGGCGTGCAGAAGTTCGACGTCATCACCGGCACGCAGGTGAAGGCACCGGCCGGCCCGCCGCAATATCAGAACGTGTTCGGCGAAACGCTGAGCAAGCTGGCCGAGACCGATGACCGCATCTGCGCGATCACCGCCGCGATGCCGTCGGGTACCGGCCTCGACAAGTTCGCGAAGGCGCATTCGGGTCGGTTCTTCGACGTCGGTATCGCCGAACAACATGCGGTGACCTTCGCCGCTGGGCTGGCGGCGCAGGGGATGCGGCCGTTCTGCGCGATCTATTCGACGTTCCTGCAACGCGCCTATGATCAGGTCGTGCATGATGTCTGTATCCAGAACCTGCCGGTCCGCTTCGCGATCGACCGCGCCGGGCTGGTCGGGGCGGACGGCGCGACCCATGCCGGCAGCTTCGACGTGACCTATCTGGCGACCCTGCCCAACATGGTGGTGATGGCGGCGGCCGACGAAGCCGAACTGGTCCACATGACCTATACCGCCGCCGAATATGACGCGGGCCCGATCGCGGTTCGCTACCCGCGCGGCAACGGCGTGGGCGTCGCGCTGCCCGAAACCCCGCAAAAGCTGGAGATCGGCAAGGGGCGGCTGGTCCGCGAGGGGCATAAGGTCGCGATCCTGTCGCTCGGCACCCGGCTGGAAGAAGCGCTGAAGGCCGCCGACGCGCTGGAGGCGAAGGGGTTGTCGACCACCGTCGCCGACCTGCGCTTCGCCAAGCCGCTCGACGAAGCGATGATCCGCCGCCTGCTGACCACGCACGAGGTCGCGGTGACGGTCGAGGAGGGCGCGGTCGGCGGACTCGGTGCGCATGTGCTGACCTTCGCCAGCGACGCCGGCCTGATCGACGGCGGCTTGAAGCTGCGCACGATGCGCCTGCCCGATACATTCCAGGATCAGAACGCCCCGCAGAAGCAATATGACGAGGCCGGCCTCAACGCGCCGCAGATCGTCGACACCGTGCTGCAGGCGCTGCGCTGGAACGAAAGCGGGGCCACAGAAGTCCGCGCATGACCGGCCCGCAAAAGGCGGTCGCGATCATCGCGTTGGCGGTGATCGCGGTCGGCTGGTTCAACTGGCGGATGTGGCGGCGATTTCGCGCCGCCAAAGCGTATCGTGGCGGCTGGAGCGAGGCGGACTTCGACACGATGGTCGCCGGCAACGGCGTATCGTTGGCAGTAGCCGCAGCGGTCCGCGTCGCCGTCTCCCATTTGTACGGATCGGGCGTGGTTCCGCATCCCGACGACGACTTTCTACGCTTCCTGGGCGTCGATCCAGAAGATCTCGGTAAGTTTGTCTCCGATGCGGCCTTCTTGTTGAACCTGCCGATACTTGGATCGGAAGATCCAGACCAGGTCTCGGCACTTCACGACCTGCGCGACCTCGCTCAATATATGCAAGCTAAGGTCGACGCAGGCATCTGATGCGCGGGTTAACGCAAAAACTGCCCCTGTGCCGCGTCGGTTGCGTTGATCGCCAGCACCGACCGCGCGTCGCTGGGCAGGCGGACATGGCCATGCCCGTCGCCCGATGCCGAAATGACCCGTTCGAGCAATTCCTGACCCTCTTCCCACCAGCCGATGCCGCTGGCGGCGTTCAGATGCCCTTGCGGGCCGGCATCGATGAAATGACTGCCCCAATCGGCCGCCATCGAATGGGCGCGTTCGATCGACACCCACGGGTCGTCGGTCGACGCCACGACGATTGACGGGAAGGGCAGCGAGAAGCGCGGCGTCGGCGCGAAACCCTGCAATTCCATCGGTGCGCCGTGCCGGTCGACATCCGCCGGCGCGACCAGCAACGCGCCCGCGACCGGCCAGCCATAAGGCTGCCCCGACAGTTGCGCCCACCACGCGACCGCGAGGCAACCGAGCGAATGTGCCGCCAACACCACCGGCGCCTGCGCCTGCCGGATGGCCTGATCCAGTTTCGTCACCCACGCATTGCGCAACGGGCGCGACCATAATCCCAGCTCGACGCGCGCCGTGTCCGGCCGCGACTGTTCCCACAGGGTCTGCCAGTGCGACGGTCCGGAGCCATTCAATCCCGGCACGGTCAGCACCGTCGGCAAGGCGGTCGGGGGTGTCGAAAACTGCGCCATCGTCACGCTCCTGTACGGTTCGCTCTCGATGAAGGCCGACCCGTCAGCTTTAGGGGAGGGATCGGGGCCGGGTCGGCCTTCACCAGCAAACATATTCCTACTGCAATGATAGGCAATAGCCAATCGGCGAGTGGATCGAGGGTTGCGACAAACCGAAAGCCGCGCCATGCGCCGTCCATGGCAAAGCAACGCGCGGACCAGATGCTCGTCGATCGCGGCCTCGCCGAGAGCCGCACCCGGGCGCAGGCGCTCATCATGGCCGGACTAGTCTTCGTCGGCGACCGCAAGGTCGACAAGCCGGGACAGCAGCTTCCCGACGCCGCCGTGCTCGACGTGCGCGGGCGCGATCATCCCTGGGTATCGCGCGGCGGGGTCAAGCTGGCGCATGGCCTCGACCATTTCGGCTGGAACGCGACCGGCGCGATCGCTGTCGATGTCGGATCGTCGACCGGCGGCTTTACCGACGTGCTGCTGACCAATGGCGCGACCCGCGTCTATGCCGTCGACAGCGGCACCAACCAGCTTGCATGGAAGCTGCGACAGGACCCGCGCGTCGTCGTCCTCGAACAGCTGAGCGCACGACTGCTGACGCCCGCGCATATTCCCGAACCCGTCGATCTGGTCGTCTGCGACGCCAGCTTTATCGCCCTGTCGAAGGTGCTGGCCGTCCCGCTCGGCTTCGTAAAGCCCGGCGGGCGGTTGCTCGCCCTCATCAAGCCGCAGTTCGAGGCGGGGCGCGAAGAGGTCGGCAAGGGCGGCGTGGTCCGCGATCCCGCCATCCACGCCCGCGTCTGTGACGAGGTCGCGGCGTGGCTGACCGGCATCGGCTGGCAGGTGATCGGTATCGATCGCAGCCCGATTACCGGGCCCGAAGGCAATATCGAGTTCCTCATCGCCGCCACCGCGCCCGAATCCACTACGGACACTTGCAATGACGCAGCGCACACAGCAAGCAATGCCGCCTGAACGACCGCACAAGGCGTGTGGCCGGCACCGGGGTACGGGATGAACGAGATCGCGTCGAAGTGGCAGTTGCGTTCGGAATTCCTGCGATGGGCCGTCATATGCGTGCCGCTGATCCTGTTGCTGGGTTTCACGTCGGGCCAGCTGGTCGTCGCCGGCGACGATAACGGCTGGTACCGGATGCTCGACCTGCCGGCGCTGCGGCCGCCGAACTGGGCCTTCCCGGTCGTCTGGACGATCCTGTACGTGGCGATGGGCTTCTCGCTGGCGATCATCCTGAGCGCGCGCGGCGCGCGGGGGCGGGGCATCGCCATCGCGCTGTTCGTCGTGCAGCTGGTAATGAACCTCGTCTGGTCGCCGCTCTTCTTCGGCGCGCATCAGGTCAGCCTTGCGCTGATCCTGATCGTCGCGCTGTTCTTCACCGCGCTTGCCACGACCTTCGCCTTTGGCCGCATCCGTCCGCTCGCGGCGTGGCTGTTGGTGCCGTATCTGGCGTGGCTGGTGGTCGCATCGGCGCTGAACTGGCAGATCGACCGGCGCAATCCCGATGCGGAAACCCTTGTGCCGCCGGCCCATTCCACCCAAATCGCACTTTGACGGCAGGCGGTTTCCCGCCTTCGCCAACGAAAAGGATTATCCATGCAGTCCGACAACCGCCTGTTCGACGATTTCGCCAAGTTCGTGAACGGCGCCGCCGGCACCATCGCCGGCATGGCCCGTGAGGGCGAGGCGGCAGCGCGCGAGCGGGCCAAGACGTTTCTCGGCGGCATGGATTTCGTCAGCCGCGACGAATTCGAAGTGGTGAAGGCCATGGCCGTCGCCGCCCGTGACGAAGCCGATGCGCTGCGCGCCCGGCTCAGTGCATTGGAAGGCAAGCAGGCCGTCGCACAGCCGCTGACGGCCGACACGTCGGGTGCCGGCGAAGGCGCGCTTTGATTCGTGCCGCACGTCCGCCGTGGCGCGTGACGAGGGCGACGCGCGCGGCTAGGACGTGGGGATGATGTTGGACGAAGTGGAAGAGGACGGCGACGACGCCGCTCCGATCGATACGCTGGAACGCTATTTCGCGGCGCACGGCTGGAAGCATGAGCGGGACGGCGACGAGATCGTCGCGAACGTGAAGGGTAGCTGGACCGAATTCGAACTCCGCGCGATCTGGCGAGGAGAAGATGGCGTCCTGCAATTCCTCGCGCTGCCCGATATTCGCGTCGCGGATGAACGGCGCGGTGCGATCTACGAAACCATCGGCCTGATCAACGAACAGTTGTGGATCGGCCACTTCGAGCTTTGGTCGTCGAGCGGTATCCTGCTGTATCGCCATGCCGCGATGCTGGGCGACGAGCCGGCGCTGACCATCGATCAGGCCGAATTGATCATCGACGCCGCGATCGACGAATGCGAACGCTTCTACCCGGTGTTCCAGTTCGTGCTGTGGGGCGGCAAGACGCCGAAGGAAGCCATTGCTGCGTCGATGATCGAGACGCAGGGCGAGGCATGACCGCACTGCCCGGATCGCTGTGGCTGATCGGCTGCGGCAATATGGGCGGGGCGATGCTCGATCGCTGGATCGCGGACGGCGTCGATCCGGCGGCGATTACGGTCGTAACCCGCAGCCCGCGCGAGGTTCCGGCGGGCGTTACCCATGCGATCACGCTGCCCGAAACGCGTCCGGCGATCGTCGTGCTGGCGGTCAAGCCGCAGCAACTCGATGTGATCGCGCCCGATCTGGCCCCCCGCCTCGCCGGCGTGCCGCTGTTGATCTCGATCCTCGCCGGTGTCGAGGAAGCCGCGCTCGCCCGCCGGTTCGATGCAGCGACGATCGTGCGCGCCATGCCCAATTTGCCGGTCGCGATCGGGCAGGGGGTGGTTGCGCTCCACTCGCACGGATCGGATGGCAATGCCCGGTCGACTGCCGAAGCGCTGATGCAGCCGCTCGGACTGGTCGAATGGATCGACGATGCCACGCTGTTCGATGCCGTAACCGCCTTGTCGGGCTGCGGACCGGGGTTCGTGTTCCGCTTCATCGACGCGCTGGCGGCGGCGAGCGCGGCGCTTGGTCTGCCCTCTGATCAGGCGCAACGCTTCGCCATCGCCACGGTGCAGGGTTCGGCGACGATGGCGGCAGGAAGCGATGCCTCGCCCGCAACGCTCGCCGATCGTGTCGCCAGTCCCGGCGGCTCGACGCGGCAGGGGCTGAACGTCCTCGACGAAGGCGACGCGCTGAAACGCCTGCTCGCCGCGACCCTTGCTGCGTCCGAACGGCGCAATGCGGAGATGGCGGCGGCGGCGAGAGGATGATCGGCGCGATGCTGCTCGCGGCGATGCCGGCCGCAACCCCGCCCGCCGACGTCGCTGCCCGCGCGCGACAATGCGCCGGTAAGGACGGCTGGAGCGATCCCGCGCCGCCGGTCCGCATCTTCGGCAACGTCTACGACATCGGCACCTGTGGCATTACCGTGCTGCTGATTGCCGGGCCGCACGGCCATATCGTCATCGACGCCGCGACGGCCGAAGCGGTGCCGTCTATCGTCGGCAACATCCGAAGGCTGGGTTTCCGACCGCAGGATGTGAAGCTGCTGCTGATGAGCCACAGTCATATCGACCATGCCGGCGGCCTCGCCGCGCTGCGTCGCGCGACTGGTGCGAAACTGCTCGCAAGTGCCGCGGCGCGTGAGGTGATCGAACGCGGCCGGTTCGCGGGCGACGATCCGCAGCGCGACATCCTGTCTCCGGTCGATCGCGTTCCGGTCGCCGGCGTCCTGACCGACGGCCAGCCGGTTACGCTCGGCCCGATCCGACTGACCGCGCATCTGACCCCCGGTCACTCGCCCGACGGCATGAGCTGGTCGTGGCGTTCGTGTGCGGGAAAGATCTGCCGCACCGTCGTCTTTGCCGACAGCCTGTCCGCCGTATCGTCGGATGCCTACCGCTTTCGCGACCACCCCGCCTATGTCGCACGGCTACGCGCGACGATCGCCAAGGTGGCGGCGCTGTCGTGCGATATCGTCCTTACCCCGCATCCGGCGGCAAGCGACATGGCGGAGCGCTTGGCAGGCGATAAGCCGCTGGTCGACCCGAACGGCTGCCGCGCCTACGCCGCCGCCGCGACCCGGCGTCTCGACAAGAGGCTGATCGACGAAGCGCGCTGACCTACCGCCCCAGCGCCGCCACCGCCGCCTTGTCCCCCGCCGGGATCAGCCCCTCCAGCACCGCCCAGAAGCCGCTGACGGCGTCCTGTCCCGCACCCGAATAGGCGCGCGACAATTTCGCGTTGAGCATTTCGTACAGTCGCGCCTCCAGCGCCTGTCCTTCGGGCGTCAGTTTCAGCAACCGCTGCCGCGCATCGCGGTCGCCCGCCCGGCTCTCGACCAGACCCCGCGACGACAGGTCGTTCAGCACCCGCCCCAACGACTGTTTCGTGATCGCCAGCAACCGCAGCAATTCGCTGACCGACAGGTCGGGCCGGCGGGCGATGAAATACAGCGCGCGGTGATGCGCACGCCCCAGATTCTGCGCCGCCAGTTCCTCATCGATCGTCCGCGTCAAATGGCTATAGCCGAAATACAGCAGTTCGATCCCGCGCCGTACCTCCGCTTCGCGCAGGAACAATGCCGATGCGGCCATCGACTGGGCGGGCGATATTGGGGCAGTCATGTTGACCATTTCTGCCATCCGGCCTACGCCACCGCAAGCATTCATCCATGAGGACGCCATGACGCAGCCGACCTTCGCCTTCGAATCCCATGCGACGCCGGTCGCGGCGAGCGAGCGGGCGGCACGGATCGTCAATCCGGGGTTCGGGCGCGTCTTCACCGACCATATGGCGACGATGCGCTGGTCGGAGGACAAGGGCTGGTATGACGCCAGGATCAGCGCACGCGCGCCGATCGTCATGGACCCGGCCGCCGCTGTCCTCCACTACGCGCAGGAGATTTTCGAGGGGTTGAAGGCCTATACGCTGCCCGATGGCGGCGTCGCGCTATTCCGCGCCGAACAGAATGCCGCCCGCTTCCGCCGCTCGGCAAAGCGCCTTGCCATGGCCGAATTGCCAGAGGACCTGTTCGTCGCGTCGTGCCGCGAACTGACGCTGGCCGAGCGCGACTGGATTCCGGCCGGGGAGGGCAGCGCGCTCTATCTGCGCCCGTTCATGATCGCGAGCGAGACGTTTCTCGGCGTGAAGCCGTCCGCCGAGTATCTCTATTGCGTCATTGCCTCGGCGGTTGGCAACTACTGGCCGGGCGGTGCCAAGAGCATCTCGTTGTGGGTGTCGAAGGAATTTACCCGCGCGGCGCCGGGCGGCACCGGCGATGCGAAGTGCGGCGGCAATTACGCCGCCAGCCTGCTCGCCCAGTCCGAAGCGATCCGGCAGGGCTGCGATCAGGTCGTGTTCCTCGACGCGGTAGAACGCCGCTGGGTCGAGGAACTGGGCGGCATGAACATCTTCTTCGTGTTCGACGACGGCACGATGCTCACCCCGCCGCTGACCGGCACGATCCTGCCCGGCATCACCCGCGATTCGATCCTGACGCTGGCCCGCGATGCCGGGATCGACGTGCGCGAGGAACGCTATTCGATCGACCAGTGGCAGGCCGATGCCGCCAGCGGCCGTCTGGTCGAGGCGTTCGCCTGCGGCACCGCCGCCGTCGTCACCCCGATCGGCAAGGTGTCGTCGGCGGACTTCAGCTTCCAGATCGGCGACGGCCAACCCGGTGCGCGGACGCAGGCGCTGCTCAAGCAACTGACCGACATCCAGCGCGGCCGCAGCAACGACCCGCACGGCTGGATGCAACGCATCGGCTGACCCACGGCCCTCTCCCCTTCAAGGGCGTTTCGGGTGAACAGTGCCCCGCACTGTTCAGCCCATGCCGGGACCAAGGTTCGACCTGCGAGTTTCGCCTGCCGGCACCGCGCTCAACCGAACCGCTTTCGCCCGGTTGAACGCGGAATGCCTCAAAGCACCTCGAACAACCCCGCAGCGCCCATGCCGCCGCCGACGCACATCGTCACAACGACATACTTTACGCCGCGCCGCTTACCCTCGATCAGCGCATGGCCCGTCATCCGTGCGCCCGACATGCCGTACGGATGCCCGATCGAGATCGCGCCGCCATTGACGTTCAGCCGGTCGTCGGGAATGCCCAGTACGTCCTGGCAATACAGCACCTGCACTGCGAACGCCTCGTTCAGTTCCCACAGCCCGATATCGTCGACCGACAGGCCGAAGCGTTCGAGCAGCTTGGGCACGGCATAGACCGGGCCGATCCCCATCTCGTCGGGCTTGGTGCCCGCCACCGCCATGCCGACATAGCGGCCCAGCGGCTGCAACCCGCGCGCTGCGGCGACCGATTCCTCCATCAGCACGCACGACGACGACCCGTCCGACAACTGGCTGGCATTGCCGGCGGTGATGACCGCCTGTTCACCCATGACAGGTTTCAGCGACTGCAGCCCCTCCAGCGTCGTGTCGGCGCGGTTGCCTTCGTCCTTGGTCAACGTGACGTCGTGGGTCGATACTTCCTTGGTCGCCTTGTCGACGACGTTCATCGTCGCGGTCACCGGCACCAGTTCGGCATCGAACAGTCCGTTCGCCTGCGCGGCGGCGGTGCGCTGTTGCGACTGGAGCGCATAGGCGTCCTGCCGATCGCGCGAGATGCCATAGCGTTTGGCGACGATCTCGGCGGTCTGGAGCATCGGCATATAGATGTCGCCGTGCATCGCCAGCAATTCGGGATCGGCGGCGATCCGCATCTGCGGCGTCTGGACAAGGCTGATCGATTCGACCCCGCCGGCGACACAGATGTCCATGCGGTCGTGCACGATCTGTTTGGCGGCGGTAGCGATCGCCATCAGCCCGCTGGCGCATTGCCGGTCGATCGACATGCCCGACACCGTCGTCGGCAGGCCGGCGCGCAGAGCCGCCTGACGCGCGATATTGCCGGCCTGATGCCCCTGTTGCAGCGCCGCGCCGAACAGCACGTCGTCGACCTCGCCCCCCTCGATCCCGGCGCGTTCGACCGCCGCCCGGATCGAATGCGCGGCCAGCGTCGGCGCGGGCAGGTTGTTGAACGCCCCGCGATAGGCGCGCCCGATCGGGGTACGGGCGGTCGAAACGATGACGGCTGAGCGCATGGCGGGTCCTTGTTCAGGTGAAGATCTGGCTGATCCATTCGGCGATCAGCGCGGGTTGATCGGTACCGTCGACCTCGACGGCATAGCTGATGGTCTGTTGCCACCGGCCGGGGCGCTTCTGTTCGAACGCCACCAGCGTGAAGCGCCCGCGAACGCGCGACCCCGACCGCACCGGCCGGACGAAACGCACGCGGTTGCCGCCATAGTTGATTTCCATACGCGCGCCCGACACCGCCGGCATCCCGCTGCTCGCCGCCAGTTTCGGCAGCAGCGACAACAGCAGGAAGCCGTGCGCGATCGTACCGCCGAACGGGGTCGCGGCGGCCGCCACCGGGTCGACATGGATGAACTGATGGTCGCCGGTCGCATCGGCAAAGGCGGTGATCCGCGACTGGTCCAGCGTCATCCAGTCCGACAGCCATTCGCCGCCGATCCGTTCCGCCATCGCCTCCGCCGTGATCGCCGTCACCGACCTCTCCTTATCCGGCCAAGCATAGCGGCACCAACGGCGCAACCGCAAGCGCGAACACACCGAAAGCCGGAAAGTCAGGATATCGGCGTCCGGGATGCCCAAACCCTATCTTCGAAAAGATCAGCTCGCCGTAGGGGCCGGGTCGACGATCGAGCCATCCGCCCGAGCCGTCATGTTGACCTGCGTCGGATAGGCGATCTCGATCCCTTCGGCATTGAACCGTCGCAGGATCGCGATGCCGACCGCGGTCCGCCCGTCGTAGAAGGCCGCATAGTCGACGCCCGGCGAATCGAAGATGACCTCGAAATCGAGGCTCGATGCGCCGAACCCGATAAAGCCGCAACGAACGAACACGCGATGTTCGGCCTCGACGATCTCGCGCAGCATCGTGGGCAAGCGCGCACAGGTGTCGGCATCGGTCTGATAGGTCACACCGATCACGAACGACGCGCGGCGATGCTCGCGCCGGCTGTTGTTGGTGATTTCCTTGTCGAGCAGGTTCTTGTTCGAAATGATCCGCTCTTCGCCGGTGATCGACCGGATCCGCGTCGATTTCAGCCCGATCTCGGCGATGGCACCATTGGTCTGGTCGTAACTGACATTGTCGCCGCGCCGGAACGGCTTGTCGAAGATGATCGACAGCGCGGCGAACAGATCGGCGAAAATGCCCTGCGCGGCCAGACCGATGGCGATGCCGCCGACGCCCAGTCCCGCGACCAGCCCGGTGACGTTCACCCCCAGATTGTCGAGCACGACGATCAGCGCGATGGCGAACAGCGCGAAGGTGACCAGCAACCGGATCAGCCCCATTGCCGATGCCAGCGCCTCACCATGATTATGGTCGCTCGCCGTCCGCCGCTCGACCACGCCCAGGATCACTTCGCGCGCCCAGATCGCCGCCTGGAACACCGCGGCGACGGTGAACAGGAACTCGATCGTCGCGGTCACCATCGGCGGCGCGCTGGCATAGCCGTCGACCAGCTTGGCGGCGAGCGTTACCATGAAGAACAGGCCGGTCCGCGCGACCGCCCGCCCGACGACGGTACCCCATCCGGCGCGATCGTTGCGACACAGCCGCATGCCCCAGCGCCGTACGACCAGCAGCGCGACGACGATCGCCGCCCCAACGCCCAGCGCGACCAGCACCTGCAACCAGTTGTCGGCGATCCACCGCGCGCTGTCCTGCAACAACAGCTGCGCCTGCGCTTGCGCCTGATCGGCGCTGAAGCTCTTTTCGACCGTCGCGGCGGCCGAACTATTCTGGGCGGTCATGCAATCCTTTCAGGCGGCTTCGGCGACCTTCGCCTGTGCTTCGAGCAGCGCGATCAGCCCGCGTTCGTGCCGGTTGAGATGCTTGGCACTACGCGGCAGGCGCAGCGTCTCGCGAAATGCGGTCTGCCCGTCCTTGACCAGATCGATCAGCAGCGGATGGACATAGGATTTGCGGGCGATCGCCGGGGTATTGCCCAGCGCGTCGACCACCGGCCCCAGCATCGTCTTCAGGCTGATGTCCTGCTCCGCCTCGGCCAGCGAGGTGAAGGCCAGCACGCTCGCCCCCCACGTCCGGAAATGCTTGGCGGTGAAATCCCCGCCCATCGCCTCGCGGATATAGGCGTTGACGTCGCCCGACGTGACCGGATGCGTCTCGCCCTCGGCATCGACCCAGCGGAACAGATGCTGTCCCGGCAGATCCTGACACTTGCGTACGAAACTGGCCAATGAGCGGTCGGTGATCGTCAGGATTCGCAGCTTGCCCGACTTCGCCTTATATTGCAGCTTCAGCGAGGTGCCCGACAGCCTGGCGTGGCGCTTGCGCAGCGTCGTCGCGCCGAAACTCTTGTTGACCCGTGCATAGCCTTCGTTGCCGACCCGGACCCGGCCGAGATCGAGCAACCGCACCACCGCCGCCACCGCCCGCTCGCGTGACAGCGCCCGCTTGGCCAGATCGCGTTCGACCTGCGCCCGCAATTTGGGCAGGGCATGGCCGAACGCGGCACAGCGATCATATTTCGCCGTTTCCTGCGCTTCGCGGAAATCGGGGTGATAGCGATACTGCTTGCGGCCCTTGTCGTCCCATCCGATCGCCTGAATATGCCCCGACCGATCGGTGCAGAACCATGCGTCGCGATAGGCGGGCGGCAGGCCGATGGCGTTCAGCCGGTCGATCTCGTCGCGGTCGGTGATGCGTTCGCCGTCCGCGTCGTAATAGCCCCAGCCGTGCGTCAGTTTCTTGCGGGTAATGCCGGTTGCCGCGCAGTCCGAAAACGTGCAGCCGGCGGGGCAGGGGAGGTTGTCTTCGGCTGGTTCCATCGGGCTTTCCCTGCAGGTGATCCGATCAATGTTCGGCTCGTCGCTTCGTTCCGGAACCGGGCCGGTGCCGACCGGTTAGGGGCGGACCGTAACAGGAGATTACCGATGGCCGACCTCGCCAATGCCCGCGTGCTGATCCTCGCCGCCGACGGGTTCGAGGAATCCGAACTGTTCGATCCGCGTCAGGCGCTGCTCGACGCCGGGGCGCAGGTGACGCTCGCCTCGATCAGGACCGATCCGATCCAGGGCGTCGTCAACGACAGTGAAAAGGCGCGGACGATCACCCCCGACCTGACGCTCGACGATGTCGATACCGAACAGTTCGATGCGCTGCTGCTGCCCGGCGGCGTCGGCAATCCCGACAAGATGCGCATGGAGGAACGCGCGGTCGAAATCGTCAGCGAATTCATGGACGACGACAAGATCGTCGCCGCGATCTGCCATGCCCCATGGCTGCTAGTCGAAGCCGATGTGGTCGACGGCCGCCGCGTCACCAGCTGGCCGTCGGTGCGCACCGACCTCGAAAATGCTGGTGCCGAAGTGGTCGATCAGGAGGTCGTGATCGACGGCAACCTCATCACCAGCCGCATGCCCGACGACATTCCGGCCTTTTCGAAGGCGATGATCGACGCGCTGGAAAGCGAACTGGCGGAGGCGTGAACGGGGCGGGGCGGAGCAACCTCCGCCCCGTGTCCGCTGTAACCGACGTTCGTCCTTACCGCGAAGGCGGGAACCCAGATGCGCCAACGTTCGCGCTCGGATCGGAAGTGTTGCGTCTATAGGTCCCCGCCTTTGCGGGGACGGTGACGCGTACCTGCAACGGTAAAAGCCTGCCGTCAGCCCCTCAAACCCCGACCGCAACCCTCCGCCGATCCCACCACCGGTTCATCCACCCCTGCGCCGGCCGCTCGACATAGCGATACAGCAGTTCCGACGACCCGATCACCGCGACCCCATACAGCGCCAGCACCCATGGCCGCGCGGTCGCGGCGTCGGCGACGAACACCAGCTTGAACACGAACCACAGCAGGAAATGGCCGAGATAGGTCGCGTAGCTGATCTCGCCCAGCCGATGGATCGGCCACCATTCGAGCGGATTGCCCCGCCGGTTCGACAGGATCGCCAACGCCAGCAACAGACACGCCAGCGCCGGCGGAAACGCATAGGGCTCGGGCAACAGCTTCAGCCCCCATCCGACCACCAGCAACCCTGCCAGCAGCACCGCAATCCCCGCGACCCCGTCGCGCCGCTGCCACCGGACCCATAGCGCGCCGATCGCCGTCCCCGCCGCGAACTGGATCACGCACCGCGCCACGGCGAAGCGTCGCAGATCGGCCCCCAGCCCATCCTGCCCGGCATGGGGCAGCAGCCCGAACAGCAGCACTGCGACCACCGCTATCAGCGCCCAGCTCGGTACCCGCCGCCAGTCGACCGTCACCGCCAGCACCGGGAACAGCAGATACGCTGCCGACTCCGCCGAAATCGACCACGCCGGATCATTCCACGCCAGCGGCTCGACGAAACCCCAGCTTTGCAGCAGCACTAGGTGCAGCGGCAATTCGGCAAAGGGGAAGCGGTCGATATTGCGCCCGCTCGCGGCCAGCACGATCGCGAGGGCGACGGCGCAGGCGAGCACGAACAGATGCAGCGGCCAGATGCGTGCCATCCGCTTCCAAAGGAATCGCCCCGCCTCGCCGAACCCGCGTTCGCGAAACCGCGATCCCCATGACAGCCAGATCACGAAGCCCGACAACAGAAAGAAGAAATCGACCGCCAGATACCCCTTGGCGATCGCGGATTCGATCGCCGGGTGCAGCGCGCCCATCGAGCCGCGCAGGTGGAAAAACACCACCCACCATGCGGCGATCCCGCGCGCGCCGGTCAGGGCCTTCAACTCGTTCATGCCGCCATCGTCTCCGTCTTGCGCCGCTGGAGCGGTTGCCACGCCGCCTCGGTCCGTTTGCGCGCCAGATAGGTGTCGAGGCCGATCTGCGCGCCGATCAGCATGAAGACGAAGGGTTGAAAAGCGATGGCGATGAAGTTCGCGCCGAACAGATAGATGATGTGCCCGTTCTGCAGCGCGGCGGCGAGCGGCACCACCCACGCCTCATTTTCGCCCGCCTTGGCATAGCGCCGCCGCAGCACTTCCATGCGGAACAGCCCGCCCAGATTGATCGCCAGCCACAGCATCAGCCCCGGCCAACCCTGTTCGCCCAGCATCTCGAAATAGGCCGAGTGGTAGGCGCGGGCCTTGTCGACTTCCAGACTGCGCTCGACCGTGCGGTTGCCGGCGTCGCCGACCACCGCGACCTTTTCATAGCGGATGCGGTTCTGCAGGAACGCGTTGAACCCGCCGCCGAACGGGTTCTGCTTCACATAGTCCAGCGTCCATGCCCACACCGCCAGCCGCGTCGATGCCGATGCGTCGGCCTGATAGGTGCCGATCGTCTCCATCCGCTGGGTAAAGGCGGAGGGGAGGAACGGCAGCGCCAGCAGTCCCGCCGCACCCGCCATTGCCAGATAGGTCAGCCGCCGCTTCACGTCGCGCAGGCTCAGCACGCCCAGCAGCGCGATGCACAGCAACCCGGTACGTGTCGACGTGCCGACCGGGATCAACAGGCAGGAAAAGGCCAGCGCATAGCAGAAGGTCCGTGCCCGCCAGTCGGGGGCGAACACCGTGCCGAACCGGGTGAACCACAGGATCAGCGGGATGATCGCGATCGCGACCGTCGAGATCGTCGACCCTTCGTACAGGCCGGCATTGTTCGACACCATCAGGTTCAGCTCGCCATAGCCGCCGCCCGATCCCAGCGTCTTGATCCCGCCGACGATGATGATCGACGCCGCCGACAGCACCATGAACAGCAGCAGCGATTCGATCCGCAATTTCGTCCGCAGGGTGAGCGGCAGGAAGATCGCGAACGCCAGCGCCTTCCACACCCATTCCCATTTATACTGCGCGTCGACCGGAAAATCGGCGGTCTTCGTGGTCCACAGGCAATAAAAGAGCAGCGCCAGCATCAGCAATTGTCGCGGCGCGATCCGCGTATCGCGCTTGTCGTCGACCGCGATCCACGCGACCACCGACATGCCGGCGGCGATCAGCGAAATCGGCACCGAATTCAGCAGGATATAGGTCAGCCGCTGCGGCGCGACGATGTCGATATAGACATAGGTCAGCACGAACACGAACGGCCGCCGCAACCCGGCGGCGAACAACGCGCACAGGAACGCAACGAAGACGAGGTCACGCACCCGGGCGTTTGCCCCGCTTCACGCCCACCCTGACCGGCTCGCCCTCGCGATCCAGATCATCGCGCCGCAACAGGTGCCACACCGCCAGCAGCATCAGGAAATGGGTAAGGCCCAGCGAGAAATTGTCGATCATCAGCCGGCCCCTTCGCGTTGCCCGCCGGTATCGCACGGGCGGGTTGACGCGACGTTAAGCGCGATAGGGAGCGGGGGCCAGCCGGACTGGAAAGCGTCGGTGCCGAAGGGCGTATCCCCCGGCACGAACGCACCCTTCATCCGGCGTCGTCGGGGACCGTCCCCGCCGCGGCGCTGACCCGCGCATGGGTGAAGATCATCTCGCGGCCCTGGCGGATGTCGCCGGTTTCGGACTGCTGCAGCAACCGCTTCGCATCGGTCTTGCGGTACAGATCCTCGGTCCGGTCGATTTCGCCATCGTCGACACCGACCGAGACCATCGCCGCGCGCGCCATCGTCACTGCCGAATCGAGCACTTCGCGGAATACGCCCTCGATCGGCGCACCGGCCAGCTTCATGACCGCGCGCCGGTCAAACGCGCGCACGAAGATGCCCGGCGTCGGAAACGCCTGATGGATCGCCGCGACCGATTCACCGTCCAGCGGATCGCCATCGACGCAGAACAGCAGCAACGCCGCATCCTGCGCCCCGGCCAGCCGCAACAGGTCGATGCGGGTGCCGTCGCCATAATAGACCTTCATGCCGAAACTGCCCGCAATCTCGATCATCTCGACGTCGCGGTCGATCACGGTGACGCTGATCCCCTGCGCCAGCAGCATCTGCGCGACGGTCTGCCCGAACCGGCCATAGCCGACCACGACCGCGCTCGCCCCGTCATGGCGCGGGCCTTCGGGGGTGTCGCCGCGCTTCTTGTCGGGGTCGGCGCGGAAGCGGCGCGTCGCCATCATCAGGAACGGGGTGGTCGCCATCGACAGGGTGACGATCGCGCCGAAGACGCTGGCCGCTTCGGGCGCGATCAGCAGCGCGTTCTGCGCCTGCGCGAACAGCACGAATCCGAATTCGCCGCCCTGGCTCAGCAACAGGCCGAGCGCCAGCGCCCCGCGCCACGGCATCCCGAACAACCGCCCGATGCCGAAGATCACCAGCCCTTTGGTCGCGATCAGCGCGATCGCCATGCCGACCACGAACACCGGCCGCTCGACGATCGCGCCGAGATCGAGCATCATGCCGACCGCGAGGAAGAACAGCCCGAGCAGGATCGACCGGAACGGTTCGACATCGGCCTCCAGCTCGTGGCGATACGGGCTGTCGGCCAGCATCACGCCGGCGATGAACGCACCGAGCGCCGTGGACAGCCCCAGCGCCTGCATCACCGCCGCGCTGGCGATGACGGTGAACAGTCCGGCGAACACGAACATCTCGCGCTCGCCCATATTGCCGATCAGCCGGAACATCGGCCTGAGCAGGAACCGCCCGGCAAGGATCAGCCCCGCGACCGCGCCGATCGTCCACAGCCCCAATTGCCATCCCGGCGGCCCGGCGGCATCGGCCGGGTTACGCGACAGCGCGGCGACGATGGTGATCAGCGGCACGATCGACAGGTCCTGGAACAACAGGATCGCGAACGCCCGCTCGCCGAACGGCGTCTTCATCCGCCCCGCCGATTGCAGCATCGGCAGCACCTGTGCCGTCGACGACAGCGCCAGCGGCAGGCCGAGCGCCAGTGCCGCCGCCCAGCTGAAATGCGTCGCCAGCCACACGACGCCGGTGATCGCGACGCCGCACAGCACGACCTGCATCAGCCCCAGCCCGAAGATATCGCGCTTCATCTGCCATAGCCGGGACGGGCTGAGTTCCAGCCCGACAAGGAACAGCAACAGGGTGATGCCGAGTTCGGCGATGGCCAGTTTGGATTCGGCGTTGCCGACCAGCCCCAGCACTTCCGGCCCGACCACCGACCCGGCGACCAGATAGCCGAGCGTCGCACCCAGTCCCAGTTTTCGGAAGATCAGGACGAAGATCAGCGCCGCGCCCAGCAGCGGCGCGAAATCCCGTAACAGCGACGCGGTGCCGTGCTCCATCAGGCCGCAGCCCGCCGACCGGCGATCGCCGCCGCTTCCGCCGCCGCCTCGAACGCGAGCCGGATCGAGGCATGGCGCGCGCTATGCGGCCGCGCCGGTTCGAACAGCGTCAACCCCGGCCACTCGGGCGCGACGCCTTCCCCCGCTAGCCAGGTGGCCAGCGCATCGCGAGCGGCGGCCAGTTCCGCCGCATTCCGCCCGACGATCTCGCGCGCCAGCAACGCCGACGACGCCTGCCCCAGTGCGCACGCGCGCACCAGCATGCCCACCGCCGCGACGCGGCCGTCCTCGTCGAGTATGACATCGACCGTCACCCGGCTGCCGCAGATCGGCGATCGTTTCTCGATGCTGGCATGGGGGTCGGGCAGGCGGACGGCCTGCGCGGTCTCGGCGGCTAGGCGGAGGATTTCGGTATTGTACAGATTGGCGGTCACGCGACCGGATGTAGGGCGCGATCGTGACGCTGGCGAGTCGGTCGCACGATTATTCGCCGAACACCGGCTCGCCCCGGCGGCGGCGATCGATAAAATCGACCACGCTGGTGCTGGTGGCGTTGAGCAGCGGATAGGTCCGCGCGTCCTTGATCCACACCGGCCGCCGCGTCGGTCCGCCGCCGATGAAGTCGGCCGCCAGCAGCAGCAGCAGAAAGGCGAGACTGGTCAGGATCAAGCCCTTGAGCGCACCGAAACCGAACCCCAATGCCCGGTCGACCGGCCCCAGCACCGACGCCCGCGTCCGCGCACCGATCGCATTGGCGACCAGCCGCCCGGCAAAATAGCCGACCCCCGCGATCAGCGCGAAGGCGAGCGTCGCTGCCCCCCCGGCGGTGCCGGTCGGCCCGACCAGTGCGGCGGCGACCGGCGTATGGAACAGCTTGAGCGCCAGCACGACCAGCACCCATGCGCCGAGCGACAGGATCTCCGTCACGAACCCGCGCAGGAAGCCGAGCACCGCCGCACCGCCAACGGTGAGCAGAACGGCGATATCGAGCGAGGTCAGACCCATGGCCGGGCTATGCCGGGCGTGGCGGGGATTGTCGAGCGCTCCCGATCCTGTCCGGTCTGCGAGGTCGCTGCGAACGTCCCGCGCGCGGCTTCCTTCTTCCGTACCCCGGCGAAGGCCGGGGTCCAGTTGGGGAACGTCGGTGATCTGTGGGAAAGCCTTCCCAACTGGCCTCCGGCTCCGGCGAAACCTTGGGACCGATCGACATTCAGCGATAATCACGGAATTTCGTCATTCCCGCGCAGGCGGGAATCCATAAACGCCGACGGTTTGGCTCGATCCGCGACGTTGGCGTATAGGGGCTCCCGCCTGCGCGGGAGTGATGAGAGGGGATGGAACACTATTCCTTCATCCAGCGAACTGAATGTCGATCCCGCTTAGCGAAAGTGCCGATCGCCGACCCGCTGACGTACCCTCCCGCAGGCGGGGGGCCAGAGCCCCGAGCAAGGGCGGTTGTTTGCTTGGCACCGGACGCCCGCCTGCGCCGAGGGTTCGGCGGATATGCGGGTATATGCCGTGTTTAGATCAAGGGGCGCGGCCCGCGCACCGGACCGTCCCTGCAGGAGCAGGTAGAAGCGCGCCCGTCAGCAGTCCCGACTTCCACAAAGGTCTGGCGCCGGTACGGTTCCGGACCGCCGACCACCAAACGAACCTATTCCGTAACCACCGGTATCCCCGGCAACGCCTTCGACGTCCGGACGGTCGGCGACGTCTTCACGCTCGCGACGTTCGGCGCGGTAATCAACTGCGTCGTCAGCATCGACTGAAAACTTTCCAGATCGGCAGCGACGATCTTCAGGATGAAATCGATCTCGCCGTTCAGCATATGGCATTCCCGGACTTCGGGAATCGTCGCGATATGCGCCTCGAACGCCGCCAGATCGCTACCCGCCTGGCTTTTCAGGCTGACCAGCGCGAACACGGTGATCGTGAAACCCAGCAGTCGCGGGTCGAGTGCGGCGTGATACCCCTTGATCGCGCCGGCCTCCTCCAGCGCCCGCACGCGGCGCAGACAGGGGGGTGCGGTCAGCCCGACGCGCTCGGCCAGTTCGACGTTCGTCATTCGCCCGTCCTCCTGCAACAGCGACAGGATCTGCCGGTCGATACGATCGAAAGCCATATAGTGCGGTCCGTGGGTTTGTTCGAATGAAAGCGCAACCTACAGCATCACAAAATTGCGCGGAAGCGTAATTGTCCCACATTGCGACGTACCGAAATTGAGCGGTTCCGGAATGCGCTTCTCCTCGTTAAGGGTTCCTTAGCGCGGCGGCTTCGCGTGGCGCTTTCATGGGTGGCTGGTGCACTTCGACGACACTCTCGAAACGGTTCTCGCTGCCGATTTGTCGGGCGAGGGCGCGCGCGCGTCGGTGTGGCGGCAACTCGTCGATCTGGTGGGCCGGGGACGGGTGTCCGCCGACCCCCGCGCCATCGCCTTGCTCCATGATCTGCGTAACCATGTTCCGCGAACGGTTCGCGTGGCCAGTGCCCGCGACCTCGAATATGCCCGCCCGCCGGTCGAACTGGTCGGATTGCTGGCGACCGATGTGATCGAAGCGGCCTTGCCGGTACTGCGCGGCGCTATCCTGTCGGTCGATCAGTGGCAGGCACTGTTGCCGCGCCTGTCGCCACCGGCGCGCGGCGTGGTGCGCAATCGCCGCGACATCGACCCCGCCGTCCACCGCGCGCTCGACAGCTTCGGATCGGTCGATCTGGTGCTGTCCGACGAACGCCCGGTCGAACCGATCGCGCCGCAGCCGGTCACCGCGCCGGTTCTCGCCGTCGTCCCGCCGCTCGCTGCCGTTCCGGTGACTGCGCCGGCGATCGATCCGGAACCGCTGTTCCTCGACCCCGCGACCGAGCCCGATCCCGCCGGTCCGTTCCGCATCGCCGACGTCATGGCGCGGATCGAGGCGTTCGAACGCATCCATGACGGCGCGCCGCCGCCCCCGCCGCAAATCGCGCCGCAGGACAGCTTCCGCTTCGAAGCCGACGCCGCCGGTCAGATCCGTTGGGTCGACGGGGTAAGCCGTGCGCCGCTGATCGGCATGTCGCTGGATTTCTGCGCGACGCCCGGCCATGCCCGGTTCGATGCGATCGCCGCCGGCGCGCTGCGCAAGCGCGCGCCGTTCCGCGATGCCCGTCTGACCATCGGCGGCGACAGCGATGCGACCGGCGAATGGTTCGTGTCGGGCGTACCCGCGTTCGACCATGCCACCGGCCGCTTCATCGGCTATCGCGGGACCGCGCGGCGACCCTATCACGGCGAACGCGCCGAACCCTATCTCAACCGCGATGCCGGCATCGCCCAGCTGCGCCAGCTCGTCCACGAACTGCGCACCCCGGCGGGCGCGATCGCGGGCTTTGCCGAAATGATCCAGCAGGAATTGCTGGGGCCGGTGCTGCCCGTCTATCGCGATCGTGCCGGTGCGATCCTCAACCATTCGCGCGATCTGGTCGCGGTGATCGACGATCTCGATCTTGCCGCGCGGATCGACGGCGACGCGCTCGACCTGCGCGACGATCGCGTCGCGCTCGGGCCGTTGTTCGACGTGATCGCCGCCGATCTCGTGTCGCTGTGCGAATTGCGCGGCACGCTGCTGGAGGTCGATCCGACCGACATCGCCGTCGCCGGGGATCGCCGCGCCGTCGAACGGCTTCTCGCCCGGCTGCTCGCGACCCTCGTTTCGGCGGGGGGGCAGGACGAATCGATCCATGTCCGGGTCGGCCTCGAAGGTGATGGCTTTGTGTCGATCGTGCTCGACCGGCCGCAGGCGCTCGACGCATGGCCCGGTAACAGTGTGTTCGACGTCGATGACGGCGAAGAGGATATGTCGCTGCTCGGGACCGGCTTCGCGTTGCGCCTCGCCCGCAATCTCGCGCGCGAACTCGACGGGACGCTGGCGTTCGGCTCGGCGACCCTGACCCTGCGCCTGCCGGCCGCCCATGCGGTGGAGATCGAACGGGCGCAGCGGCGCTGATGGAGCCGTTCCGGCCCGCCGATGGCCGACCGGTCGTCTGGCGCGAAGGGTTCGGCACACGCTTCACCGTCTTCGTCGATACCGAGGAAGAGTTCGACTGGCGCGCGCCGTTCCGCCACGATGGCTGGGGCGTCGGTGCCGTCGCCGCGCTGCCCGACGCGCACCGCCGTTTCGCCGACCATCGCGTCGAAACCTGCTATCTGGTCGACTATCCGGTCGCGACCGATCCCGCCGCCCTCGACGCGCTGCGCGCGGTGGTTGCCCATGGCCGCGCCACGATCGGTGCGCAGCTGCACCCATGGGTCAATCCGCCGTTCGACGAAACCCTGTCGGCGCATAGCAGCTTTGCCGGCAACCTGCCGCGCGCGCTGGAGGCCGCCAAGCTCGACCGCCTGACCGACGCCCTGACCAGGGGTTTCGGGACTCGCCCGATCGTCTATCGGGCCGGGCGCTATGGCCTGGGGCCGGCGACGCTGGGGTTGCTGGCGGCGCGCGGCTATGCGCTCGATAGCTCGATGCGCGCCCGCTATGACTATCGGGCACAGGGCGGGCCGGACTATCGCGGCATCGGCAACGATGCGTTCCACACCGGCCCCGACGAGCGCATCGTCGAACTGCCGCTGACGACCGTCTTCACCGGGCGGCTGCGGCGCGGCGATGCGCGGCTGTACGAAAGTGCAGGCCGGTTTCCCCGCGGCCGGGGTCTGCTCGCCCGGCTCGGCCTGCTCCACCGCGTCGCGCTGACGCCCGAGGACATGCCGCTGGCCGACGCGCTGGAGGCGATCCGGGTGGCGGTGGGCGAGGGGGTGCGTGTCCTCAACTTCGCCTATCATTCGCCGAGCCTCATACCTGGCCACACCCCCTATGTCCGCGATGCCGCCGATCTGGCCGCCTTCTGGCACTGGTGGGATGCCGTGCTGGCGCTGCTCGCCACCTTGCACGTCCATCCCGCGTCCAGCGACGACATCCTCGCCGCCGCCACCTGATTCTTTCGCCTTCGCCGTGCGTTGGGCCGCGCGAAAGGAATTGCCGATGCTCACCGCGCAAGACGAACACTGGATGCGCGAGGCGATCGCCATCGCCCGGACCAAGGGCGACGACCCGTCCTGCTCCCCCCTCGGCTCGATCATCGTTCGCGACGGCCGCGTGTTGTCGGCGCAGCCGAACCAGACGCAGGAACTCCCCGACGCAACCGCCCATGCCGAAATGATGGCGATCCGCCGCGCCTGCGAAAGCGAGGGCGATATGGAGCTGCGCGGCGCGACGCTCTATTCGACGCTGCAACCCTGCGGCATGTGCACCATGGCCTCGATCTGGTCGAAGGTCGGCCGCGTCGTCTACGGCGCCGGCCGCGACGATGTGCACGCCATGTATTTCGAGGATCGGCACATCGATACGCTGGCGTTCATCGGCGACGCTTATCGCGACGACATCGTCATCGAGGGCGGCTGCCTGCGCGCGGAATGTGCGAAGCTCTATTACGGCCCGGACGACGACGTGCCGGAGGAAGAACAGGGCAACCTCTGACTCCCTCTCCCCTTCAGGGGAGAGGGAAGGGGCCCGTCCGGCGCAGCCGGATGGGAAGGGAGAGGGGCATAGAAAAAGGAGCCGGAAGCGCGAAGCCTCCGACCCCAATTCTGCATGTCGGCCGACGCGGGACTAAATCCCGCGTCGTCGGTCGGGTGCTACGCCCCCGCCGGCCGGTCGCCAGCCGTCTCCGTTTTAGCTTGCGCTAAAGCGGTGCGGCCCGGAGCTTACGCTCCGGCTACTTCCGTAGTGTCGACCTTGATCCCCGGGCCCATCGACGACGAAACCGCAACCTTGCGGACATACTTGCCCTTGGCGCCCGTCGGCTTGGCCTTGACCACCGCATCGACCAGTGCGTCGAAGTTTTCGCGCAGATCGGCCGCCGAGAACGACGCCTTGCCGATGCCCGAATGGATGATACCGGCCTTTTCGACGCGATATTCGACCTGGCCGCCCTTGGCCGCTTCGACCGCAGCCGCGACGTTCATGGTGACGGTGCCGAGCTTCGGGTTCGGCATCAGGCCCTTCGGACCCAGGATCTTGCCGAGACGACCGACCAGACCCATCATGTCCGGGGTCGCGATGCAGCGATCGAAGTCGATCTTGCCGCCCTGGATGGCGTCCATCAGGTCTTCGGCACCGACGACATCGGCACCCGCCGCGGTGGCTTCGTCCGCCTTCGCACCGCGTGCGAACACGCCGACGCGCACGGTCTTGCCGGTGCCCTTGGGCAGGGTCACGACGCCGCGCACCATCTGGTCGGCGTGACGCGGATCGACGCCGAGGTTCAGCGCGACTTCGATCGTCTCGTCGAACTTGGCGGTCGCGTGGGTCTTCGCCAGCGCGATCGCTTCATCGATGCCGTGCAGCTTCAGCGCGTCGACGGCGGTGGCGAGGGTCTTCGCCTTCTTGGTCAGCTTGGCCACAGTCTTAACCCTCCACCACTTCGAGGCCCATCGCGCGGGCCGAACCTTCGATGATCTTCGTCGCCGCGTCGATGTCGTTGGCGTTCAGATCCTTCATCTTGATCGTCGCGATCTCGCTCAGCTGCGAACGCTTGATCTTGCCGGCAACCGACTTGCCCGGTTCCTTCGAACCCGACTTCAGGTTGATCGCCTGCTTGATGAGATAGGTCGCCGGCGGCGTCTTCGTCTCGAAGCTGAACGAACGGTCGGCATAGACGGTGATGATCGTCGGCAGCGGCGTGCCCTTGGCGATATCGCCGCTGGAAGTCTGCGCGTTGAACGTCTTGCAGAATTCCATGATGTTCACGCCGCGCTGACCCAGTGCGGGGCCGATCGGCGGCGACGGCTTGGCTTCGCCTGCCGGCACCTGCAGCTTGATATAGCCGGTAATCTTTTTGGCCATGAGTCTCACTCTCTTTCAAGTTTAGCGGTACGTGCGGTCGATCCTGCCGGACCGGCCTCCCGCCATGGTTTCCAAAACTGTCGTTTGGGAAGCGGCGCGCTTAGCCGAAACACCGCGCGCTTGCAATGTAGGATTCCGTCTGATCCGTTCGGGACCATGCCCCAGCCGAAACCACGTCCCTATACCCGCAAGCAGGCGCTGCAAAACGCCGCCTTCCTGACCGAACTGGCCCGCACCGGCAATGCGCGGGAGGCGGCACGCACGCTCGACCTCAACCGCTCGATGCTGACCAAGCGGAGGAACGCCGACCCCGACTTCGCCCAGCGGTGGGAGGCGGCGCTGGTCCTCGCCGCCGCCGCGCTGTCCGACCCGCAAGCCCCGCCCGGCGAGGCGCACGTCGTCCGCACGCGCGGCCGCCTGCAACTGCGCACGTCCGGCAAGCGTCGCCAGATCGATCGCGACGCCGAACAACGCTTCCTCGCCGCGGTCAGCGCCACCGCCAATATCCGCCTGTCCGCGCAGGCCGCCGGCTTCGCGCACAGCAGCTTCTACGCCCGCGCCCGCCGCCATCCCGGCTTCGCCCGCGAACTGCGCATCGCGCTCGCCATCGGGGCCGAGCGGCTGGAGGCGGCATTGCTCGAAAGCAGCCTGCCCGAAAGCAACGCCCACGATCACTGGCGGCACAACGATCCGCCCGCCATCCCGCCGATGACGGTAGCGCAGGCGATGCAGATGATCGGCCAAAAAGCGCGCCGCGAACGCGAACTCGCCGACCCGCAGGCCCTCCCCAAACGTGGCGAGAGCAACGCCGCATGGATCGAACGCCGCACGCTGGCCAATGGCGTCCGGGCGATGCTGGAAGAGGAGGAAGCGCGGATGGTCGAATATGCGCAGGAGGAATGGCGCAAGGGTGGCCGGCGCACCCAATGGGAACCGGGCGGCTGGGACTTGCTGCTCGAACAGGCGTTGCGGGTGAAGGGGAAGGCGGGCAGCTGACGCAACCGCCCCCGCCCGCCAGTATCGCCCCGGCCCGGACCCGGCGGCACCTCCCGCCATCGTCACTCCAGCACAGGCCGGCGTCACCCGGCGATCGAGCGCAACGCCCGCCCGAAACCCCCGAAACGCACCCATCGCCCCCTTGCTGTCTTCCCCAATCCGGCGCAATTTCCATCCCGGAGAGGTACAAGAAGAGGCAGCAAGACGATGCGAAGCGCGTTCCTGATCCTGACCCTGATCGCCACCACCGGCCCGGCCATCGCCGCCACACGCCCACCGACCACCACCTGGGGCAAGCCCGGCGTGTCCTTCGACGCCTATCGCCGCGACGCCCGCGAATGCGCGGTGCAGGGCGCGAAGGCCGATATTGGTGGGTGGAAATCGACGAAGGAAGTCGTCGCCGCCACCCGCGATCAGGACCGCATCCTCGAAAACCAGACGCTCAGTCCGAACAATCCGATGATCGACTACGCCATGGTCTATCACCGCCGCATCCGCGGGAATGTCGAGGAAGTGCAGCAGACGATGGTCGGCGCGGTCGAGGAATGCCTGATCGGTCGCGGCTATCGCGAGGTCGTGCTGGACAAGGCGCAGGAGCGGCAGTTGCGGAAGTTGAAATGGGGGACCGAGGCGCGGGCGCGGTATTTACATGCGCTGGCGACGCGGGAGCCGGGGGTGGGGAATAGTGCGCCGGTTTGAATGGGGCTGAGGAGCCATTTTTGCCGCCCTCGCAAGGGCCGGGTCCGTTCGCAGGATAGAAATTAGCGGATTTCCCTCGGCGGCCGGCTTCTCAAAAGTGCCCAGAAAACGATTCTACGATTGGCACCAAAAGCGGCGGATTTCTGCGGTTTTCTGAAAGAGCGTCGGGAAGGTTGTATTAGGCTTTTGTACTAGTCGAGGCAAGGGGCTGGCGAGCCATTCGGCTACGCTCCCTGAGCTACCTCTGTATCAATCTCGAAAGACATAAGCGGCTTCCCGAAATGCCTAGCCATATCTAAATTGTATTGTTTGAGGCAACTTTGGAGCTTCGCCATGTTTTCAGCTAGCAGTGCAATCATACTATCTAAAAGGGCTTCAAGCATGAGAGTGTATGGCTTGATTCTAGCCGCTTCTTCTGGCCTTATCCGATGTGTGAAAGTCATTCCCTGATTGGCTACAGGCTGAGGCATCAACTCATAAAGAGCTTCATGCCTTGCCTTGTACTCATTCATTGCAAAGATAATTGATGAGTAGCGGCCGAAGCATAGTTCTAGCTCTATTAGAAGCTCAGCCGATTGTGACTTGAGCAAGAGATCAGTTTCGCTTTGATTTAGCTCCTGCGGTTTACGATCAGGCACACCTAAAGGGCGGACTAGCGGAAACTTCATATTTGGCGGGTACATCGGTTCACGGATAGCAAGACTGCCCTTGATATGCCGGTCAATGTCCGCATTCTGGTTTAAAAGCGTGAGAACCTTCCATCCAATGCCCCGGCCAATCTCCGCGTCACGCTGCCTATCAGCTTTCTGCTTCTGCCGGTTGGCGATAGGATAGGCTGAAAGGGCGACGGCCACGGCCAACGCCGACATGGACCCTGAGAACCAATCGGCCCAGCTACCCGGCTCAAGGCCGACAAGACCGAGCAATGTGTATTCCTGCGCCATCTGCGCCTCCAACTAGATCGTTATTTAGGTCGGCTACGGATATGCCGTCTCCATATCCCGGCCAGAATGTGCGGCGGCATCTTTGATTAGGGCATCGCCCATAGCTACACAGCCAGTAGCATAGACCAGCTTGTAGTTATCCTCTTTCGATCCCTTGAGGAACGGAGCTATTTTCAAGATAGGCTCTAACAATGTCGGGTGGTCAAAGGTCAGCGGTAGCGCCCGATGGGCGAAAACATTCCTAATATCCTTGATCGCGTTAAGACGGCCATGCATCAATGGACCGTAGATACCTATCGCCATGCCCAGCTGTATCTTGGCAGAGAAAGTGGCGAATGGCGCGCTAGGCCCGGTAAACCACTCTCCGGCTAGCTTTGCTCCGGGATCAATTAGGCGGCACTTGATAGCTTGAGTAAGATAATGTTCGACCAATCCGCCGCCCATAATTGCGCAGCCACGATCGTCAGCTTCAAAATGCAGCATCTTCAAGTATGCAGGCATGTCGGCTGGATCGGGTATCTCAGCCATAAGCTGCTGCCGGGTCGGCTGCTTAACGCCACGGGCTGCCGTATGCTTCGCCCGATCATTGCCGCTTCCTGTCACTCGCTACCCCTATGCAACCTGCCTACGACCTATTTCCGCTGAGGATATGCGAGAGGGCAGATCAGACAAGTGGGAGCCGGTTTGCCCCCGTAGCCCCTCCCTGCCCGGTCCCACGATTATGACACGCCTAGCGCGACCTGCATCATCGCGCATGGTTCTTCATCCCTGCATGACGTGTCGCAGTAGCTAGATCATGGCTGGATTGGTGCTGTCCAGAATAACCAAACGAGTATTTGCGGATCTCCGCAGGAACAAAAACGGCGCAGGGCCTTCGCCCTACGCCGCTGACGTCGGTCGGGTTGCACCCGCCGGCCGGTGTCCGCCGTCTCACGAATAGCGTTCGCTATTCGTGTGCGGACAGCAAGTCAGGCTTTCGCCTTACTTGCTTCGTTCCACCTGCTCGAAATCCAGTTCGACCGGGGTCGCGCGCCCGAAGATCGACACCGATACCTTCACCTTCGACTTGTCGAAGTCCAGCTCCTCGACCAGACCGTTGAAGCTCGCGAACGGGCCGTCCAGCACCTTGACCGAATCGCCGATCTCGAAATCGACCTTGATCTTTTGCTTGGTGGGCGAGGCGGCGGCCTCTTCCTTGCTGTTCAGCATCCGCGTGGCTTCCGCCTCGCTGATCGCCTGCGGCTTGCCCGACGATCCCAGGAAGCCGGTGACCTTCGGCGTGTTCTTGACGAGGTGATAGACCTGATCGCTCAGGTCCAGCTTCGCCAGCACGTATCCCGGCATGAACTTGCGTTCGGACTGCACCTTCTTGCCGCGACGGACTTCGGTCACATTCTCGGTCGGGACCTCGATCGCTTCGACCGCATGATCGAGGCCGAGGCGCGTCGCCTCGCTCAGGATCGAATCGCGGACCTTGCCCTCGAAACCCGAATAGGCGTGAATGATGTACCAGCGCGACATGCGTATCCTTTGAACTTTTCGAAGGGGTGCGGGAGACCGATCGGTTACTGTGCGAGCTTCAGCAGGCCCTTGACGATCGCGTCGAACGCCGAATCCACGCCGAGGAAGAAGATCGCCAGCAACGTCGTCATGATGACGACCATCACCGCGGTCATCACGGTTTCGCGGCGCGTCGGCCACGTCACCTTGGCGGTTTCGGCCCGGACCTGCCGCATGAATTCGACTGGGGTAACCTTCGCCACGTGCCTGACCTTCGTTATCGGTTTGACCGACGGCGGGACACAAGGCCCCGTCCGGTTCCTGTCAGGAAACCGGCGCTGCCCATCCACGCTGTCGGATTGGGCATGGTATCTAGCGATCTAGGGCGGAGGAAGCAAGCGCGCGGGGCAACGGGGCGGCACACCCGCCGCCCGTGCCCACGCACGATTGGTTTGGAACCGCGCGAAGGGCGATTTTTGAAGGCGGTGCCGGCCCGCCGCTTCGCCCGACCACCCACGCGGCGCGCGCAATAGCTGGCCGGGTAGGGGAGCGGGCCGGCACCGCAAACCGCGCAACCGCGCGGTTCCGAACTGCCTTTTAAAAGCGGAAGCCGATGCCGGCCGTCGCCTGCACGCGTTCGAAATTGACGCCGTCATACAGCGTCTTGTTGGTCGAATATTGGGTGACGGCCACGTCGCCCTTCAGATAGGCGCGGCCACCAATGCCATATTCGGCACCCGCGCCGATATGATAGCCGCTATAGCTTTCGTCGGTCGAAAAGTCGTCCGAGGTGCCCACGGCATCGTAATCGAGCTTCAGCTTGGCGTGCGAATAGCCGCCCCGCAGATAGGCGACCGACCGCGCCCCGATCGGGAAGCCGACGCGGACACCGGCATATTTGGCGACGCCGGCCTTCTGGCACAGTTCGTCATCGCCAAAGATTTCGTCGCACTGCTTCTGCGTCGACTTGCCGATCCCGGCATAGGCGCCGAGCAGCACCTTCGCGCTGACCGCGACGTCATAGCCGATCTCGCCGCCGAAACCGATGCCGTCATAGCCATCGTAATATTTCGTATCGTCGTCGTAATAATTTCCCTCCAGCCGGTCGTACCCGACCAGCGCCTCGACGCGCAGCCCCTGCAGTGGATCGCGCGCGACCCGCTCCTTCATTTCGGGATAGGGCTGCGGCGCGTCCTGCGCGGCGGCGGGTTGTGCGAACGCGATGGTTGCGGCCACGATGGCCCCTGCCTGAAACTTCATGAAAACCCCCTTTGGTCCACGCGGTTGTCGCGTCGGACGGCGGGGCCGTTAGCGGATACGTGCGGCCTTGTCGCCGGTACTTTGGTCCGGTTCAGAGCAGACTGACCGCTGCGAACCCGCCGATCAGCGCCACGACCAGCAACGTCCCGATCAGCGTCAGCCGCTTCTCGATGAACGTCTGCACCGGCTGGCCATATTTCTTCAGCAGGAACGCGATCAGGAAAAAGCGGAAGGCGCGGGTGATCGCGGCCGTCAGCACGAACAGGCCGAAATTGAACTTGGCGAGCCCCGAGGCGATCGTCACCAGCTTGAACGGGATCGGGGTCAGCCCCTTCAGCAGGATGATCGCCGCGCCGTACTGCGCAAACCCCGCCTGAAATTTCGCGGCCTTGTCCTGCAACCCGTACAGGTTGATGACCCACGCCCCGACCGTATCCCACAGGAAATAGCCGATCGCATACCCGACCATACCGCCCAATACCGACGCAATCGTGCAAATCGCCGCGATCTGATAGGCGCGGGNAGCTTACGACGGCGAGGCTACGCACCGCGTGCCGATGGTTGGCAAGGCGGAGCGTCCAGTCGTACAGCGCACGGAACATCGTCGGCATCCATATAGGGGTCGGCGCGGGGTGCGTGTCGTCGCAAAGAGCAATGTATGCGACTAACCCACTGATTGCAGCGGGCCTAAAGCATAGAACATAAGGACAGCGCAACCTTACAAACTGCTCGAACGGGCGATTTAGAACCGTTTGACCGGTGCAACCAAAGAAAGCTCTTCCGGTGCAGGAGCAGTCAACGGCTGATCAGCGCATATCCCTTCCACCATTTCATATGGTCCGGGCGGCTCGTTCGGTGCGTTTGACGATGTTGCGAGCGGCAGGGCTGCGCAGGGACCGGCTCCGTCAAGGGCGCTGGTTCCGGACGACTGGCCCTGTCCAACAATATGGATTGCCACGGCATCACCGATCCAATCGTCAACGCAAGATTGTCGTCTGAACTACGGGAAAAATCGATACTCTGAGTAGGTTATATTCCCCCGCGTTACTTGTGATTACCGTCAGGCTCTGATCGCAGTACGTCGCTTATATTTTAAGAATGAAGCGGCCGTTCGTCGGCAATCGGAAGGACGGCTATGGTTGTGAAGGTGTACGGCCCGCGCTCGGCGTTACTCCCCGCTCTGGCGTCGTTGCTGGCGTTGACGGCATGCTCGGTGCCGAACCACATGCATGTGACACGCGGCACCGACCCCAAATATGTCGACACCAATGTCCGCTTCCGCACGACCTATTACTTTCGCGTGTTCGACTTTTGTTGGTCGGCAGATACTGCTGTCGGCAGCGGGAGCGGCGCTCCGCGTTATCGCAGCATCATTCCACAGACCGACACGCTCTACCGGTATCGCATGACGGGCAAGGCATCGGCGCTGGGCAGCAATATCAAGTTCGAATCCGGAGTGCTCAACGAGAAGGATATCGACCCCTTCGGTGCCGACGTCGTCTATAATGGCGACGTCAACCGTTATGTCGTCCGCAGCCGTTCCGATGCCAAGTCGCAGGCCGACCAAATCGCTGCCGACCGCCGTGCCGCCGCCCTTGCCACGGCGGCGCGCTCCGCTGCCGATGCGGCGCTCGGGCGGTTCGAGGCGCTCGGCAAATTGCTCGAACAGTCCGCAAAACTCCCCGAAAAGGAACGCGACATCGCCCAGGCCGAATTGAAGACGGCGATGGCTGATGTGCTGCAGGACTATACCGGCAAGCTGCGCGCGCCGCTGGGCGATGCCCTGACGGACAGGTTCGACCGTATCGACAAGCTGCTCGCCGGCCTCGCCGCGACCGAGGGTCGACCGACCACGCCGCCTGCCGCCGCCACGGCCGAAGCGATTGCCAAGGCTGCCGTCGAGGAGGCGCGGGCCGCCATCAACGAGGCGGCTCGGAAACAGGCGCTGTCGGCGCAAGCCGACGGTGCCGCCACACCGCCGCTATGTCCGGCCAACACCATCCTGACCAAGGGATTCCAGGTAATGGGCCCTGAAGGGATGCGGCCGTTCGACCAGAAGCAGCGGCTGGTGATGGCGATGTACACCAGTGCGAAGCCCCTCACCGAAACCCTGACCGAATATTCGGGCAGGATCGTCAACGGACGGGCCAATCCCGCCGAACAGTTGCTGCCGCTGGCGCGCGAAACGCTACGCATTGTCGAGACGCAGCGGACGCTGGACGCCGCGGCCGGTCGGATCGCCGCCGGTGGCGATGCCGTGCCGAAGCTGGACGAACTGTTCGCGACGACGATCGAAACCTTTGGAACGGCGCCCCGCTGATGCGTACACTTCTCACCCTGATCGCCGTGCTGCTGTGCGCCGGCTGCACCCGTTACGAACCGGTCTCGCTGCACGGCGCGGGATCGATGCGCGTCGAGGTCGAGGTCTACAAGGGGCCGCTGTCGGTATCGTCCGAAGCGCAGGTCGGACAGATGGTGGCGGTGATGGCTGATCTGGTCCGCGCCACCGTGGACTGGCGCGCCAGCATCAAACGCCAGTTCGGCAATGTCGAGGAGCAGCAATGCACGCGGCCGGGGTCGGACGGCCTGGCGGGGCTCGATCCGCGCGACTGCGCGATGCTGAAAAGCGTGTTCGACAGCAGCGGGGACGTGATCGGCGGTGCCTGCTATATTTTCGAGACACCGACGCTCAGCAAGACGGTCGGCCCCGCCGTCTATCTGCCGCTGGGGACGTGCAGGCAGCACCAGCAATATTGGGACCATCTCGGCACCTATCGCCGGTTGCTCGACGATGCGCTGGCCAATTGCCAGCCCAAGGACGGCCAATCCGTCAACCTGCTGCAATGCCAAGGCAGCACGATCGTCATCGCGGTCGAGAATCTGGCGTCGATGATGCGCACCGCCGCGTTTCGGCAGGCAAACAGCCAGGTGGCCTATATTTCCAAGGACCAGCAGGTGCGGATGGCGCTAGCCCGTTTCGGCTATATCGCGTCGGAATATGGCAACCAGATCCAGGGACGGATCGGGGTGCTGCAGAAGCAGCTCGGCGATGACGAGCAGGCGCGCAACCTGCCGATCGGCGATTATCTCCGCAGCGCGCGACCGACCGATTTCGTGCAATTGTTCGACTGGCTCGACGCGGGCGACCCGAGCGGGCGGGTGATGCCGGTCGAGGACCGGGTGCGGATGGCCGAACGACTGACATCCGATTTCTACTGGGAGAAGGTCAACGAGGTCTATGCATCGGGCCAGGGCGATGTGTCGATGGCGTTCATCAAGGACGATCTGGGCAACTGGAACCTCAAATCGTTCAGCAACGATCCGCAAAAGCTGCTCGGCGCTTATCGCAAGGCGACCGACGCGGCGTTGAAGGCGGTCGCGAAGCTCGCGTCGAATGCCGCGACCGGGGGTACCGTCGAGGGCGTGGCGCAGGCCAGCCGCATGGCAGCACTCGCCAATCAATTGGCGACCGGACAGGTGCCCGGCGGCGGCGCCAACGTTGCCGGGCTGGACGTCGGCGGACTGCACGATCGCGCCGTTGCCCGGATCGCGGCGATCCGCGAACGCTTTGCAACGCGCGGGGCGGGGCTCGACACCGAGATCGCCACCCAGACGGCCGCGCTCGGTGCGGAGATGAAGGCAGTGGCGGAGAAACAGCAGGTGCGACAGGCCCGACAGGCGGCGGTGGATGCGTCTGACACGGAGGAGAGCCGCACCGCGCTGAACGCCGCCACGCTGGACGTGGCGGAAGCGGAAACCAAGGCCAAGACGGCACAGGACGCACTCGACCGGTTGCAGCGTCGCAAGGCCGAATTGCCGGCCGAGGCGATCGAATCGCTGCGCGCCGCGCTGGGCGATCATCTGGCGGTGGTCGCGGCGATGCAGGACGGCATCGCCGCGTCGTCGGCCCCGCCGAAAACCCCGTAACCGGCGGATACGCACGCAGGCCAGGAGAAGATGGATGTTCGCACCGGTCCCGATGCTCACCGCACTCCTTGCCGGGCCGGTCGTCGGTGCGCCCGCGCCGCCGGTTGCGTGGGCGGCGACTGCGGAGGATGACGACCGCCTGCGGGTCGTGCACGAAGAGAAGGCGCCGACGCCCGTTTCCGCCGACACGGTCAGCGTGCGCCTGTCCGGTTCCGGCCTTCGCATCGACCCGCGCGAGTTGCTCCAGCAGCGCCGGGCGTCGACCCGGGCAAGAACGTCGGTCGAGATCAAATGCCCCAGCGCGATCGGCGATACCGTTGCCCGGATTCCCTATCGGCTGGCCCGGCAGACCTATGGCAATGCCCGGTTGATCGCCGACGTGAACGGCGTATCCGGCATCGCCGTCGCGACCGATCCCTATGGCGACGGCATCCTCATCGTCAGGGTTCCGGGCGAGCGGATCGGCGCCGACGGCATCCTGTCCATCGACCTGCTGCTGCAGGCCGAATGTTTCGACTGGTGCGTGGTCGCCGCCGAGGTCGAGGACGTCACCCTCGCCATCCACCGCTCGAAGGCGGTGCCGAAGGACTGCAAGGAATCTTCGCCCCCGGCACCGAGGAGGACAGGAACAGTCGCGGCGAAGCCCGTGTCCCGTCGCGTCGCGCGCGCTGTCCCGCCGCCGGCCGCCCGGGTATCGCGTACAGCCCCGCCGAAGGTGAAGCCTGCGCTGCCCCCCGTTCCTGCGCGATCCCCGGTTGCAACCCCATCCGCAACGGCGACCTTGCCGCCGGTCGCTCTGACCTACGACCTCGGCCCCGCAACGTCGGCGTTTCGTGGCAAGTGGCGGGCGCGGGTTCAGGCTGCGATAATCCCCATCAATGCGTTCGACGCGGAGCCGACGACGGATGCGTCGTCGACCGAAGCGCGCAGCGACATGCGGTTCTACCTGCCGTTACGCGCCAAGGCCGCGCTGGGCGATCGGAAGACGCGTGTCACCCTGATCTGGTCCGTCAGGAAGCAGAAGCTTGCCGATGGTCATGTCGAACTCACCGTCAACGGCCTCACGGCGCACAAGGTCATTCGTGCCAGCAGTGGTTCGGCGGTCGCGCAGCGGCTGTCGCTGTTCGTGCCGGCGGTTGCCGTTCGTGCTGACGACCGGCTGTCGATCGAGGCGTCGGTCCGGGCCCGACGCGGTACAACGGGAAGCGTCAATGTCGTGAGCGTGGACGCGCTGGAAATCGAGGTGTTGCGATGACGCGGCTGGGCTATTGGGGTGCGGAAGACCTTGTCGGGCCTACTCCTGGCAGTGAACCGACCGCGGGGGTCGAAGACGATTCGGACAATTCTGCGATCGAAGACGTTGAGCGCAAATACGTCGCGGCGCGCCGGAGAACTCCATATCAGGGTCCGCCCATTGTTGACGGCCCCCCTGCTGGTGGCGCTTCACTATCCGGCGCTGCTCCACCCGCAAGCAACGTTCCATCGGCTGGCAACCAGGCGAAGGACACCCGGATCGGACTAGCCCTGTCGGGTGGCGGAATCCGCTCGGCCACTTTCTCTCTTGGCATCTTACGGGGTCTTAGCCGCCTGAAGCTTATCCAACGATTTGACTATCTTTCGACCGTGTCGGGGGGCAGCTACATCGGTGCCTTTTACGTCAGCCTGTTCACACCCCCCGCAAAAAGGGGAAGCGGGCCTGTGGTGTGGACGTCGCCGGTCGATGACGCAGACCCGCTGGGAACGGCATTCGGTGCCCAGGCCATCCGCCATCTGCGCGAGAGCGGGCGTTATCTCCTGCCCGGCGGCGGAGGCGACGCGCTGCGGCTGGCAATCATGGCATTCCGCAATTGGGTCGCGGTGCAAATGGTGATCGGGATGTCGCTGCTGACGTTGTTCTTGTGCGGCAAGACCGCACAGGCGGCGCTGGTCGAATGGAAGGTGCTGGACCCGTTTCAGGCGTGGATTGCCGCGGACGGATGGCCCGCATGGCTATGGCCCGTCGAATGGTTGCAAGGGTATCCGACGGAGACTCTCATCCTCAGTTCACTCTGGCCGATCGTCGTGTTGTGCCTGTGTGTCGCGATCGCGCTGAGCTGGGGATACTGGCTCGCACGCCTCGAAAACATTCAGGAGCTGCGCGTATTGCGGATTCTCGGTGGCGCGGGACTGGGAACAGTCGGGATCGTCGCG
This sequence comes from Sphingomonas sp. Leaf62, assembly GCF_001421915.1. Lineage (NCBI taxonomy): Bacteria > Pseudomonadati > Pseudomonadota > Alphaproteobacteria > Sphingomonadales > Sphingomonadaceae > Sphingomonas > Sphingomonas sp. Leaf62. The sequence continues at coordinate 327,879 of NZ_LMLN01000028.1, forward strand.
TTGTGCTACTGGCTCGCCGCGCACAGCGAATCTCCGGGAGTATGGCTGGGCATTGCCGTTCTCGGGTCCGGAGGGTTGTTGTCTTACCTCGCCGCCGAATGGGTCGATTACCTTCGCATGGGCAGCGGCTATGCCAACGCCACCTCAGCGCTCAGGGAGCAGGAGGACCGCGTACGCAACCGCCTCACCGGCTGGGCGACAAAGGTTGTGATGACTGCGTCGATCGCCGGATTGCTGGCACTGGTCGATACGTTCGGACAATCGGCTTACGAGTATCTGCGGCAACCCACCAGTTCCTCGCTAGGTTTGCCGCTATCGATCAGCGCAGCCATCGCCGCCGCGACACCGGTGTTGCAACGCATCCTTGCCACGGTGCAACGGCTTGGCTCGGTGCCGGTCCTGCTGCGGCGCTTTGGCCGATGGATCGCTACCCTTGTGGGGCTGCTGCTGGTGTTGGCGATCGTAACGCTGTGGGCGATTGCCGCCGATTATATCGCGTGGCGCGGTGAACCGATCGGCTTCGTAGGCCCGGCGATATTCCCGATCACTCCCCTCGGATCGCTCGCCATCACTGCGAGCATCGCCGTCGCGGTCGCGACCTGCATCGGCCTGTCGTTCGGCTTCCTGAACATCTCCTCGTTCAGCGGCTTCTATGCCGGGCGGTTGCGTCGAGCCTATCTTGGCGCCAGCAACCCGCACCGCGTATCCTCCCAAAAACCGAGCAATCGGGACGATCCGGGCGACGATATCGCGCCGCCCGATTATTACGCCATGGGAAGCGGCGCGCCGCTGCACCTGATAAACGTGACCATCGCTGAAACGCATGGCAAGGGGTCGCCGCTGGTGCAACGTGACCGCAAGGGACGACCGATGACGTTGTCGCCGGCGGGCTATCTCGTCCCGACGATCGGCGAGAAACGGGTCAGAATAGGTTTCGAAACCGATCCCGCCGCGCAGGGCGTCGCTGCCGCATCGCCGCCGCGTCGTACCGGTTCCGATCTGCCACTGTCGACCTGGGTGGCGATTTCGGGGGCCGCCTTCTCCACGGCGCTGGGTTCATACACGTCGATGGGTTTCTCGCTGCTCGCCGGACTGGCCAACCTTCGCCTCGGCTATTGGTGGGAGCCATTCCCGCAAAATGCTGCGCGGCGACCGTCGCAATGGACGCAACGCTATCTCGTGCGCGAGTTTCTCGCGCGCTTCGGCGGCATTTTCCATCATCGCTGGTACCTTACCGATGGCGGCCATTTCGAAAATACGGGGGTGTACGAACTCGTCCGCCGCCGGGTGCCGCTGATCGTCGCGTGCGACAATGCGGCCGACCCGGATTATGACTTTGGCGACATCATGAACCTAACGCGTAAGCTGCGGATTGACTTCGACGCGGAGCTTGAGTTCCTGCCGCGCGCGGAACTGGATAAGTTGCTGGGCGTTGGCACGCCCGTACGGTCGGTGTTCGGTGAATTAAGCGATCTGGTCCGGTTCCACGCGGGCAGCAGCAGCCGCGGTCCCTATGCCGCACTGGCGCGGATCACCGTCCCGGATCGTCCCGGCAAGCCGGCTTATATAGGCACGATGATCCTCATCAAACCGCGGCTGGGCGGTCTCGAACTGGCCGACCTGCTCGATTACAACCGCATCGATGCGACTTTCCCGCAGCAGACGACCCGCGACCAGTTTTTCGACGAGGCGCAATGGGAAAGCTATTACCGGTTGGGGATGATGATCGCCGATCTCGTCTTTGCGCCGCCGGCCAAGGGGCAGTGCTGGGCACCGGCCTCGCTTGTCGCGGTCGATACGGAACGGGCCACCTGGGTCGATAAGGAATGGGTTCCGCAGCCGAGGATCGCTAAGGTGGAGCGGGCGGCTCCCCTCCCAACACAACCGACCGTATGCTGGTCGCGCATGAAGTCGCTCTGGCCGCGAAAGCGCGGTTGAGCGGGAACTCGCGAAGGCGCGGCGTGGATGCCAACCGGTTTGCTCCACCGCCGTCGCCGCCGGCCACGGACCGGTGGTGGTCCGAGACCGGGACGCGCAAATCAAATGAGCCCTAACCCTAATTTTTGAAAGGCGCGGAGCGGTAGCTAGGGTCAGGACCCATCGATGTGAGCGGCGCGATCTGATTCAGGCTCCGCAAGGAGACCGAAATGAGCGACCTGTTTTGGCTGACGGACGAGCAGATTGAGCGGCTGCGGCCGTTCTTTCCCAAGAGCCACGGCAGGCCTCGGGTGGATGACCGCCGGGCGCTGAGCGGCATCGTCTTCGTCAACCGCAATGGGCTGCGCTGGCGAGATGCGCCCAGCGCCTATGGTCCTCACAAGACGCTGTACAATCGATGGAAGCGCTGGGGCGAGCGAGGCGTGTTCACGCGCATGATGGAGGGGCTGGCTTCGGGCGATTCAGAGCCGAAGACCGTCATGATAGACGCGACATATCTGAAGGCGCACCGTACGGCATCGAGCCTGCGGGTTAAAAAGGGGATCTCGGCCGCCTGATCGGACGCACCAAAGGCGGCATGAACACCAAGCTCCATGCCGTCGCCGATGCAAACGGCCGCCCCTTGAGCTTCTTCATGACCGCCGGGCAGGTTAGCGACTACACCGGCGCGGCAGCGCTGCTGGACGACCTGCCAAAAGCGCAGTGGCTGCTCGGCGACCGCGGCTACGACGCCGATTGGTTCAGGGACGCTCTCCAGGCCAAGGGCATCCAACCATGCATCCCGGGCCGGCGATCGCGCAACGAGCCGGTCAGATACGACAAGCGCCGTTAGCGGCGCCGTAGCCGCATCGAGATCATGTTCGGCCGCCTCAAGGACTGGCGTCGCGTTGCGACACGCTATGATCGCTGCCCCACCGCCTTCTTTTCCGCCGTTGCTCTCGCTGCCACCGTCATCTTCTGGCTGTCATCAACGAGTCCTGACCCTAGACCGTGTTGAATTTCTGAGTGATCGTTCATCACCGTGGCGTTGCGCATCCACAGCTTCCGACCGTCCAGGATTTCGAGTGCGGTATCGGCCGTGGTGTAGTGGGCGAGCTTTATGCCCTCTCTTTTAAGCCTAGCTTCGCGTTCGAAAGCATAACCGAAAACAATGCGGGTCAGCTCGCCCCAAGCGGTCGCAGATCACCCCCGGGAATAAGAAGTCGCCATAGTCCAGGCTGTCGTCTTCGAGTTTCAAAAGCGGCTGTCCCGCGATCACCCTTGTCATTCCTCAAAACCTTGCCCCCGTCGCGATTCCCCTGAAGCGGAGCATAGACGGAATCAGTGCTTTTCATAGGATTGGGCCGACGATCGTGACCTGTTGAAGAATCGCATGGTTGCTTTGCTATCTCAACCCGCTAGTTCCACACCGATGACCATCGAGGAACTAGAAGATCCGGCGGGAGGCATCCTGGCTGATCGCGAAGCGCAGCGGCAAGACCGCAGCGAAGGCGCTCACCATCGGCAGTGAAAGTCTGGATAAGACGATCCTGGAGATCGCCGACATGTATGGCCTGACAGAAGGCGAGCGGCGGGTTCTGCGCCCGTCGATCGCCGATGACGTTCAGAAGGGTGCGTCTACGATCGTCACCGCCGCGAAGTCGTTGGCGGGAGCCGCGGCCACCACGGCGGATGCAGGCAAGATGGCCAAGGCCGCAGGTGCGGCATGGAAGACTGGCCGGGTCGGCAAGACGCTAGTGACTGCCATTACTCATGGTCCCAAGGCGGCCCAGACCTTCGCTAATATCGGGCGGATCGTGGGCGAGGCGAACCCTGTGCTGCTCGGCTTGACCGTGGCGTGGACGGTCGGGTCAACCGGGTGGTTCGTCTATCATGCCCGCAGCTATAGCCTGGCCGCATATGAGATGAAGAAGCGGCAACTGGCGACGGCGGATACCGCCGCAATTAACGAGGAGAGCAGCCGGTGACGACCACGATCTACTTCGACGCCTTCTACCGCAAGGAAACCGGCGAGATCTATACGGCGATAGTTTGCCAGGACTATTCCGAGCTTACATGCGAGAAATTGCAAGGAACCAGCAGCGGTCATGCCGAGTGGATCGCCGCGCTATCGGCGCTGGAATACGCGGCAGGCCTCAGGCTCAATGTCTCCATAGGCTGCGGTCTGGGTGACATAAAGCTCGCCGGCGACGCCAAAGTCGTCACCGAGCAGATGGAGAATCCAGATCGGCTCAAGCACAACGAAGCGGGCCGGAATGCCGATCTCGTCGCGTACCAGAGATACGCTATGGGCCTCTGCGAGGAAATCGGTGGGGTCGAGTGGGGATGGGTATCGACTGATGATAATCCGGCTGGGCAATACATACGGCGCAAGCAGCAAGCCGGTGTCATGAGGGCGAAGGGGCTTCTTGCATAGAGGTCGGCACCAGCCCTGACGCTGTGACTTGGACGTCAGGGCAGGTGTCGATGGGACGGTTAGCTGCAGAGGACAAGGTTGAGGATTCCGTCCGCGGGCTCGTGAAACGCCGCGGACCGGACGGTCGAGCGCCCTCGTCGCGACAGCCAACCGGACAGACGCGATGCCAGCATGGTGCTCGATCCCACGGTTGCAGACCAACACCCCACGAACGCGCCGTTGCCCGGATGGCGCACAACGACGCTATGGAATCCTTCCGGAAGGGCCAAGTCTCTTAACGTCTCGAACCGAGCTCCCAGACCCATACCTAGACTTTCGTTAATCGCCGCGCAGAAGTCGTCGATCGCCTTGCTCGTCTCCTTGGTCTTCATTTGTGTTTTCCTTTTACAAGTTTAGACGCAGCTGAACATTGCGCCAGCGAAACCAAGTGCCTGTTCCGCCTGCATTCGGAACCAGCAGCCCGTAAAGGGTTGAGTGAGGGCTGCGTCTTCGAGAAATTTGACGATCGCGGAAGATGATCGGGAGGTTCTACACATCAGCTCCCCCGTGGAGACGTAGAGCGCCGCGAGGTCGAGCACGTCGTCAACGGCGATGCGCTTCGGCATCTTGCCAGTGACAGGTTTCGAGAAGACGACGGCGGTGGGCTTCCAAGTGAGATTCAGAATCTCCAGCGCGTCCTCCAGGATCATCTCGCTGGAAAGGCGATCCGGCCACGCGGCATGGTCGAATCGCGACCGGCAGATCCGGAGCATGTCGGCACGTTCGATGGACACGCGCTGGAACATCGGACCATCGTCGTCGGCGATCACGAAGGGTACATCGGCGAGCATCGCCTCGATCGCCGGCCCCCAAGGCTTGCGGCCTGGAATTGATCGAAAAGCATCGACCAGCCGGATGGGATCGGACAGGTTCCGTGTGACCGCCGCCTCGATCCGGTCGGTGAAGTCCGGAACGTCGGTCTCGATCAGGAAGTGGCGATCCCAGTCGGTCGACAGCCGAAGGCCGGAAGCGGTGAGCACGCCGAGACACAGCATCTGTTCGACGGCGTACAACGGCAGGCCCAGGCGGTGCGCAACGGCGGATGCGGAAAGCCGCTCGCGCATGGCATCGCCGATCGCCATGGCTTCGTGGAGGAAGAACGCAGGTACCAGCCGAGGGCCGTGACCGCGTTGCAGCCTAGCGACCAGACCGTCGTTCCAGGCGGTCGTCAGAGTGGCGCGCCGGGTACCGGCCGCTTCGGCAGCTGGGCGAACTGCGAGGATGCTGTCCGGTGGAACCTTGCTTCGCTGGCACGAGGCGACCGACGTCGGCTCGGAACCTTGGGCAGGACACGGCTGGAGCGGTGACAGCGCGACGACGATGGCGTCCAAGACGGTGGGCGGCAGGGCCCTTGCCAGATCTTCGCTGCGCATCGTCTTGACGAATGCGACGAACCTGGCCCGATCCCGCGAGGGCAGCGCTCGAGCGGCGATCTCGATCGCCTTCAGCGGAACCGGCCAGTCGAGCAGCACGTCGCACGCGCCGGTGAGACGCGGCAATCACCGAAACCGAGATCCGCGCGATCGGCGGCATAGGAGACGACTTGGCACTGCATCTGAACGGCGGCGATACACCGCTGCGCCTGGGATCGGTGGTCGACCTCACTACGCCCTGGCCCCCGCAGATCGAGACCCGGGACGCGTCGTCGATGCCCGAAAGCGCGCCGGTCCCTGCCGTGATCAACGGGAGGACGGTCCTGCTGAAACAACCCGACGTAACCTTCGAGGATCTTGTCGGCCTTGCGTTTCCAGGCACCGATCTGGCGACCGCATCCAGCAGGGCATTGACCGTCACTTACCGCCGCGGCCCGCCCGAGAAGTCGGAGGGTTCGCTGCTCTCGCAGGAGGGGATCACTGCGCGCCGGGGGGAGGTCTTCAATGTCAGCGCAACGACCAAATCGTAGTCCGGACATCCAACGCCTTGTCGACGACGGCTACGACCTCGCCATCGTCGACGGGTTCCTGGTCTTGCGCGACGTCCCCTATGTCGATCGTCACCGGCAGCTCAGGCGGGGACGGCTGGTGTCGACCCTCGACTTGGCCGGCGACCGGACCGTGCGCCCGCGCGACCATCAGGCGTGGTTCGCCGGGGCGCTGCCGTGCGACCGCGAGGGACGTCCGCTGGTCAACATGGTGCATGCCCAACAGCGGCGCGACCTGGGCCGGGGACTGGTCGTTGACCATTGGCTCTGCAGCAAGCCCCTTGGTCGCGAGTTTACCGACTATCATGAGAAGATGGTCACCTTCGTGCACCAGATTGCGAGCCATGCCGCTGCTCTCGACCCTTCGGCGACTGCTCGTACCGGCACGATCGTCGCCGCCGCCGCGACCGAATCGCCGTTCCACTATGCCGATACCGCCACCGCGCGAAACGGCACCGGCCGCCTGTCGGATCGCCTTACCGGCCAAGCTATCGGCATCGTGGGACTCGGCGGCACTGGCGGATACGTGCTCGACTTCTTGAGCAAGACGCCGGTGGCACGCATCCATCTGTTCGACGACGACCTGTTCCTGCAGCACAATGCATTCCGCGCGCCCGGTGCCGCGCCGCTCTCCGCTCTGGCGGAACGGCGTTCGAAGGTAAATCACTTCGATCGAATCTATTCCGCCCTACATCGGGGCACCGTGCCCCACCGGGTCAAGATGTCTACGGCGACAATGCCGCTAACGGACGGTCTGGACTTCGTCTTTCTGTGCCTTGACGATCCGACGATCAAGCGGTCGCTCATCGAGCGGCTGGAGGATCAGGGGACCAGCTTCATCGACGTCGGCATGGGGCTGCAGGCAGGGGAAGCTGGCCTTACGGGCGTTCTTCGAGTGACGACCAGCACGCCGGCCATGCGGGACCATGTTTGGGAGAAGTCGAGGATACCGATGGCCGCCGACGATCGCGTCGACCCTTATGCCATCAATGTCCAAATCGCAGAACTGAACGCACTTAACGCCGCGCTGGCCGTCGTCAGGTGGAAACGAATCTGTGGCTTCTATGCCGACACCGAGGCTGAACACTTCTCGACATATGCCGTCGACGGCAACCACATGATCAATGATGACCGCGCGTAGGGTGCCTGTTGTGCTACGCGCTTCATGCTGGCTAGGCGCCGTGCTGTAACTCAGTCCTTCGACCGATAGTACAACGACAAGCAGAAATTATGACGCGAAGAGCGCTCCGCACTTTCAGCGAACGCCGTTCCACTACCGTCGGTCATGGTAGTCCGGTCAGTCGGCGCTGGGCGAAAACGTCAGAAGCCCAATTGCTTCCTAACGTTCAATTGCGCAGTCATATCCTTCAACGACAGTGCGCTGGCACGAGTGGAGGGATTCGAACCCCCGGCCCTCGGTTTTGGAGACCGATGCTCTACCAGCTGAGCTACACTCGTGTGCGGACGCGGCCTCTATCCCGGTGGAACCGGAAGGGCAAGGCCGATTTGTGGTTAGGGGAGCGGGGGGCTGTAGGAAAGCGAAAAATGCCTCCCCGGATGATCAGGCGGCGATCGCGTAGGGCTTGATCTCGCCTTCCAGATACAGCTTGCGCGCCTTGGCGCGGCTCAGCTTGCCCGACGACGTGCGGGGCAGGGTGCGCGGCGGGACCAGTTCGATGACGCAGTTCATGCCGGTAACCGACCGGACGCGCTCGCGAATTTCCTCACGCAGCCGCTGGCGCTCCCCCTCGTCCGATGCGCGGCACTGGACGAGGACCGCGGGCGTTTCCTCGCCGCCGGGGGTGGTGATGGCGAAGGCGGCGATGTCGCCGGCCTTGAAACCGGGAAGTTGTTCCACCGCCCATTCGATGTCCTGCGGCCAGTGGTTTTTGCCGTTGACGATGATCATGTCCTTCGCCCGGCCGACGATATAGACATATCCGTCAGACAGATAGCCCATGTCACCGGTGTCGAGCCAGCCGCCGACCATGCATGCGGCGGTCGCTTCGGGATCGCGGAAATAGCCGCTCATCAGCGACGGCCCCTTGCACCAGACCTTGCCGATCGCGCGCTCGGGAAGCGGCGATCCGTCCTCTTCGCGGATCTCGACCGCCATGTCGCGGACGGGTTTCCCACAATTCACGATCGCGCGGTAGCGTTGCGGCCGGTCGGCGCGGCCGGCATGGCCCGAAAGCTCGGTCTCTTCGACCAGTTCGACGATGATCCCTTCGCCCGGCGGCATGATCGCCACTGCCAGCGTCGCTTCGGCGAGGCCGTAGGACGGCAGGAAAGCCGACGCCTTGAACCCGGCATCAGCGAACGCGTCGACGAATGATTGCATCACATCGGGACGGATCATGTCCGCGCCATTGCCCGCCAGCCGCCAGCGCGACAGGTCGAACCGGTCCGCCGCCTTGGTCTGGCTCGACATGCGCCGCGCGCAGATGTCGTAGCCGAAGGTCGGAGAATAGCTGATCGAATTGCCCTGATTGCGGCTGATCAGGTCGAGCCATGCGAGCGGACGCCGCGCGAAATCCTCGGTCTTCAGATAGTCGGTCGATACCTGATTGGCGACGACCGACAGGAAACAGCCGACCAGCCCCATGTCGTGATACCAGGGCAGCCACGAGATGCAGCGATCCTCCGCGGCCAGCTGCATGCCGTGGCTGTGCGCGGCAAGGTTGTTGAGCAGCGCGGCATGGGTAATTTCGGTCCCGTGCGGAAAGCGCGTCGAGCCGCTGGAATATTGCAGATAGCAGATGTCGTCGGTCGACGCCGTCGGCAGATCGACGACCGGGGCATCGATCGCCGAGAAGCTTTCCCAATCAATGCCTTCGACCCCGGCGATGCGCGCGGCCTCGCCAGCCATCGCTTCGAGTTCGGCGGGGTAGAACAAGGTCTTGGGATCGCAGCTGTCCAACTGGACGCGCAATTGTTCGACATAGGCCTCGCGCCCGCCGAACGAGGTGGGCAGCGGCAGCGGCACCGGCCATGCGCCGGCATAGACCACCCCGAAGAACAAGGCGGCGAACTCGGCACCGGTTTCGGCGACCAGCGCGATACGGTCGTTGGGCTGCACGCCCTTCGCGATCAGGCGATAGGCCTGTTGCAACGCGTCTTTGCGCATGTCGCGGAACGGGTAGGGGTGTTTCAGCGTGCCGCGCGCGTCGTAGAAGTTCAGCCCGCGCGTGCCCTGCGCGGCGTAATCCATCGCCTCGCCCAGCGTCGCGAAATCTGCGAGCCGGCGCGGCAATGTGTCGCCGGTCGGGGTCGCTTCCAGCGCGATTGCAACACTTCCTTCAAGTTTTGTCGTCATTCTTGTCCAACTCTCGGCACCGTTCGCACGCGTTCGCGGCGTTCGAAGCGTGTCGCCATAGCGGCAAAGAGCCGCACGGCACAGTTGATTTCAAAATCGCGGCGTAGTGTGGCACAAACATGGCGCATGCCGCGTGACCCCCGCCGCCCCCTTCCGCCCATCGACCAGCCCGCGCTGGAGCGGATGGCGTTGCGCTATGTCGAACGCTTTGCCACGACCCGGGCAAAGCTGGCCGCCTATCTGACACGCAAACTGCGCGAACGGGGTGGGGAGGGGCCGATCGATATTGAGTCGCTGGCCGACCGGATGGCGGAACTGCGCTATGTCGATGATCGGGCTTTCGCAGAGGCGCACGCGGCATCGATGACCCGGCGCGGGCTGGGCGCGCGGCGGGTGCGCGACGCGCTTCGCCACGCCGGGGTCGGGACCGACGATAGCGAGGCGGTCGTCGACACGCTGGACGATGGCGCGGAAGCGTCGGCCATGGCCTTTGCCAGACGCAAGCGGATCGGTCCCTTCGCCACCGAACCGGTCGAGCGCGACCGTCGCGAAAAGCAGATCGGTGCCATGGTTCGCGCCGGCCATTCGCCTGCGCTGGCAAGACGGATCGCCGCGATGGCACCGGGCGACGGGGAGGACGCTGTTCATGATCGGTAAAGCGCAAAGAAACCGTCGCGTTCATGAAACATCGTGGTACAAAGGGCGGCAGGGGGAGTAAGCAATCATGCGTCTGGAAGCGCGAACGATTGTCGATGATTGCGCGGTCCAGCCGGCCGTCGCTGCGGCAATGTCCAACAGTCGGGACGATGACGTCGTGTCGGTGCGCGGTATCGTCAAATGGTTCGACGTTACCCGCGGCTTCGGTTTCGCGGTAGCCGACGACACCAGTCTCGGCGATGTGCTGATCCATTTTTCGGTGCTGGAGCCGCATGGTCGCCGCACCCTGCCCGAAGGGGCGATCGTCACCTGCAATGCCGCGCGGCGCAGCCGGGGGATGCAGGCGGTCGAGATCCTCGACATCGACCTGTCGCTGGCGGTCGAGCCGATGCGTCGCACCGTCGACCGCCCCGACCGGACGGCGATGGCCGAACAGGCTGGACCGTTCGAGCCGGTGACGGTGAAATGGTTCAATCGCCTGAAAGGCTATGGGTTTCTGGTCCGCGACAGCAAGGCCGGCGACGTGTTCGTCCATATGGAAACGCTGCGCCGGGGCGGTATTGAGGAGGTCGAGCCCGAACAGCGGCTTGTCGCCCGCATCGTCGAGGGGCAAAAAGGGCCGATGGCCGTTGCGGTCGAAACGGGCGAGTGACAGCGTGACGGGATTGCGATTTTCGGCACTGGCGGCGGTGGCGTTGCTGGCGGCACTGAACGGCTGCAAGGGGGAAACTGCCGGCAACGATCCGGTTTCGGAACACGGCATGGCCGTCCGGCCGGTGACCGTCACCACCGCCGATGGCAAGGCACATATCTTCAAATCGGAAGTCGCCGCGAACGAGGCGCAGCAACAGCAAGGGTTGATGTATCGCCCGCGGCTGGCACCCGATGCCGGCATGTTGTTCGCGCCCTATCCCCCCGATGGCGGACCGCCCAGGGCGGCGAGCTTCTGGATGGAAAATACGCCGAACGCGCTCGACATCATCTTCATTCGCGCCGACGGGACCATCGCGACGATCGGCGAAAATGCCGTGCCGCTGTCGCGCGCGAAGGTCGAATCGGGCGAGCCGATCGCGGCGGTGCTGGAAATCGCCGGCGGACGTGCCGCCGAACTGGGAATCGCGGCCGGCGACAAGGTGACGTGGAAATGATCCGCCCCATTGTCGCGGGCGTGGGCAGGCGCTAAGCGGTCGCTTATGGGTATCCTCGCGAACGTCTTCACCTGGTGGAACGGTGCCACCTTCGGCACGTGGCTCGGCTTGCACGGCAAGACGCAGGTCGGGACCGACCATCTCGGCAACGCCTATTATGAGGGTGGTCGCGACACGATGGGCAATCCGCGGCGCTGGGTGATCTATTCGGGATCGAACGACGCGAGCCGCGTGCCGCCCGAATGGTTCAGCTGGCTGCACCATCAGATCGATCGCACGCCCGACGAATCGCTGCCGCCGGTCCGCCAGTGGCAGAAGCCGCCGATCGAGAACCAGACCGGCACCGCGCTCGCCTATCGCCCGCCGGGTGTGCTCGACAAGGGTGGCGCACGCGTCCGGGCGACTGGTGATTACGAGGCGTGGAGCCCCGACGCGTGAACCCACGCCGCTGGCTGGCCGGGCTGGCGATTGCGATAATGTTGGCGGTCGCGGGCTGGTTCGGCTGGCAGCGGCTGCATCGGCAGTCGGCAACGACCCCGCCCGCCACGGCCGAGGTAGCCGTGCCCGAATCGGTGCGTCCCAACCCCAATGCGCCCGAGGTGGTGAGCGTCGACGCCGGACTGGACAGTAGCCTTTTAGCCGGCGCGACGCCGATGGCCGAACGGGTCGCGGTGGTCGGCCTGCTCAACAAGCGCAACGGCGAAACCCGCGACCTGACGCTCAAGCCCGGTCAGGCGACGCGCGTCGGTGATGTGATCGTCCGCCTGCGCGCCTGCGAACGCACCGCGCCGTGGGAGCAGGAGCAATATACCGGCGCGTTCGTGCAGATGGACGTACGCGGCACGGATTCGAAATGGCGGCGACCGTTTTCGGGGTGGTTGTTCAAGGAGCGTCCGGCGCTGAACGTCGTGCTCCACCCGATTTACGACGTGTGGCCCAAGAGCTGCACGATGTCCTTCCCCGACAGGGGGCCGGACACGGTATCGGCCGGGGCGGGAGCCGCGTCGCCGGGCGCACCCGCGCGGCGATCGAGTGCGTCGAACGCGGCCGAGGCCAGCCCGGAAGCGCCCGCCGAATCCAGCCCCAGCGCGCCTGCCAACAGCACGGAATAGGTTTTCTTGGGCACCTCGATCACGCCCATCGTCGCGAGGTGATCGGTCAGGAACTGGCAGTCGAGCAACCGGAAGCCGCCGACCCGCAATCGCGCGACCAGCCACGCCAGCGCGACCTTTGATGCGCTGGGCGCGCGGCTGACCATCGATTCGCCGAAAAACGCCTGCCCCAGCGCGAGGCCATATAATCCGCCAACCAGACGCGGGCCGTCCCAGACCTCGACCGAATGGGCCAGCCCCATTTCGTGCAGCCGGTTGAAGGCCTGTTCGATCGTACCGTTGATCCACGTCTCCGGCCGGTCGGACGCGCTTTCGGCGCACAGTCGGATGATATCCTCGAACGCCTGATCGGCGGTGACCCGGTAGCGGTCCGACGCGATCAGCTTGCGCAGCGAGCGCGACAGGTGAAATCCGTCCAACGGCAATATGCCGCGCAGCTTGGGTTCGACCCAGTAGATGCCGGGCGCATCGCGATCGTCGGCCATCGGAAAGATGCCGCTGGCATAGGCGCGCAGCAGCGTTTGCGGGTCGAGCTCGAACAGGGGCGCCATCGGCCGCACCCTATCGCGGCCGGCGGCGCAGGCAATGGCCGCCCGCCATCATTCGCCGGCGAGGTAGCGCGCGACCGGTTCGATCATGTCCTCCGGGATGCGACGGGCGATGACCGGCATCGTCGCCTGATCCTTGCGCGCATCGACCACCTCCTTTTCGCCGCGCCAATGGCGGAGCCGTCCGGCGATATAGACGGCGCGCTGGCCATCGATCACCGGGAAGCGCTTGGCTCCGGCGGCGTCATGGCAGCTGCGACAGGCGGGAAGCTGCTTGTCGGGCAGGCCGCGCTCGACGATCTGGCGCGCCGCCGCGTCGCCATTGCCGGCGCGACCCGGCACGATGCCGGGCATCGCCGCGAACCGCCGGGCGAGGGCGACGCGTTCTTCCGGGGTCAGCTGTGCGGCGGCATTGGCCATGACCGCGCTCTGGCGGGTGCCGGTGGCGTAGGCTTCGAGGGCGGCGGCAAGATAGGCCGGGTCCTGTCCGGCGAGGATCGGAATGTCGCGCTGACCTCGGCCGAGCCCGTCGCTGCCATGGCAACCGGCGCAGCTGTCGAACCGGCCATTGGCGGCACCGAAGCCCTGCGCATTGCTGCCTGCCAGCACACGATATTGCTGCGGCGTCATCGTCGGCAGCAGGCGGACGAACGCGACCATGCGCTTCACTTCGTCGGGCCGGTCCCTGGCGGCCCAGGCGGGCATCCCGCTGAACTTCACGCCGTGTTCGAGGATCCAGAACAGCTGGCGGTCGGTCCACTCCGTCGCGTTTTTCGACAGGTCGGGGGCAGGCGGCGTCGCCTTCTGCATCAACGGCAGTGGGCGCACGCCCGGCGCGCCGTGGCACGAGGCGCAGGACGCGGCATAATAGCCTGCCGCGCTGACGAGGCCGCTATCGTCCTTTGCGTCCTTCGGCGTGGAAAAGGCGGCATGGGTCTGCACCGAATTGCGCATCACCCAGTGCAGGAACCAGTCGCTGATCGCCCAATGCCCCGACGACGCGGCGACGTTGAACAACCCGGACCAAGCAAAGGCCATGCCCAGCGCGAACAGCCCGAGCAGCGTGACGATGACGCGCTTCCACGTCAGGCGGATGGTCATGGCTGCGGCTCCGGTTGGCGCAATAGCGTGGCGAGCAGCGCAAGGCCGCCGAGGAAATAGCTGGCCGCGCCGACCAGCAGCATCACGACCCCGCCGAGTTGCTGGTCGGCAAGCGCATCGTGCATCCCATGCGCCATCGCCGGATAAAGCGGGCGGGGGGCAAGGCCGATCAGCGCGCCGAGCAGGGTCATGTGCATCGAAGTGAGCAGCAGCGCGCCGACACCCGCCGCGCGGCGATCGGGTCCGGTGCCGAGCACGGCGGCCCAGAGCAGCCATCCGGCGGCGAGGAACATCGCCTGTTCGACGATCATCGCCGCCATATTGCTGTCCGCCAGCATCCGCAGTGCGGGCAGGTGCCAGCCCCATACCGTTGCCAGCTCGACCAGCGACATCGCGAGCGGGGTGACGATGTGCGGCCAGCGCCGGGCCGGGTCACAGGCACTGTCGGTCAGCCCGAACGCAACCAGCGGTGCGGCCACCGCAACCGCGATCATGTGTCCGGCCATATGCCCGACCATGCCCGCCTGTGCCGCCGCCAGCCAGCCGAGCGGCAACAGCACCAATCCGGCGATCAGGCTGACGCGCTTCATCGGCAGTCCGTCAGGAAGACGACCGGTGCGGCGGTGAAGATGACGCCGACGAAGCTCAACGCGGCGAGCAATACCGTCGAGAAGGCGAGGAACCGGACGCGGTCGGTGTCGGTGCTCTCCTCATGCGGCGGCGTGTCGCCGGGTACGCGTGACTGGATATGCGCGACGATGCCGGCGGCGGCGATCAGCAGCAGTGCCAGGACGGTGCCGACCGTATAGAGGATCGGCAGCCGCGGAAATCCGCCGACCTTTGCACAGTGGATCGCCGCCCACAGATACGAAAACAGAAAATGCACCGCCCAGACGGTCGGCGGCACGATCAGCGTCCAGAGCGTTACCTTCAGCCGGGTGACCATGCCGTGCAGCCCGCGTTTCATGCGACCCCCGGGAACAGGCCGATCGTCGCGTAGGTGACGATGGCGGTCAGTGCCATGAAATGCTGATAGACGGTGATGTTCCGCAGGTCGGCGTCATGGCGGGGCGTCATCCGCCCGGCAATGCTGCGCGCCAGCGTATAGCCTTGCATGATCGCGCCGATCCCGGCATGGGCGGTGGTCCAGATCACCAATACCCACACGATCGCGGGATAGCTGTGCAGTTCGGGATCGAGGCCGGTGGTCAGCGGGCCCTGCAAACCCGCCCAGATGCCCGCAAGGCTGGCGGCGATGCCGACGATCAGCAACAGCCGCGCCGCGCCGACGATGCCGCGCCGGTTGGTCCCGCGCGCAGCGACCGTCGCGCCCCAGCTGATCGCGGCCAACGTCAGCGCGACCATCGGCCAATAGGTACCGGGGCCATCCATGCCCGCTCCCGACGGCGGAAATTCGGGATGCACCGTCCAGAAGAAATAATAGCCGAAGACCAGCCCCGAAAACGCGGTCGCATCCGCCATCATCGTGATGAACATCGCCCACCACCCCGGCGCCGCCGAACCGGAAACGTACAGCGGCAGTTCGATGCCGTGGCCGATCGGCTTGGAAGGCTTTTCCGGAATCTCGGCGGTTCCCGTCCACAGCCAGTAGAGCACGAACGCGAGCGTCGCGATCGCGCCGGCCAGCGACCACCAATACAGGTGGTAGGTGGTTAGAATGAACACGCTGCCTAGCGCGATTGCGGTCAGCATCGGCACCCAGCTGGGCGTACCCAGCCGAACGACATAGAGCGGGCGCGCGTCGAGCACGCTGGTCACGATCGTCTCGCGCCGACCTTCCTCGGCATCGGGCAGGAAGAAGCGGCCCTCGTCGACCTTCTTCACGAAATCCTTCTGGTCCCAGATCGGGTAGCGGCTTTCGATCAGCGGCACCGAACGGATGCCCCAATCCTCGTCATCGGGATGAGCCAGCCATTCGAGCGTGCCGGCGTTCCACGGATTGCGCTGCGCCTTTTGCCGCCATGGCGAGCGGGCGAGATCGAAGCAGATGATCGCGGTGCCGGTCGCGAACAGATACGCCCCCATCGTCGAGGCGAGGTTGAGATAATCGATGCCCAGTTCGCTCGGATAGGTGAAGACCCGGCGCGGCATGCCGTACAAGCCGCTGAAGTGCATCGGAAAGAAGGTCAGGTTCGCGCCGACGAACAACGTCCAGAAGGCGATGCGCCCCAGTCGGTCCGACAGTTTCTTGCCGGTAATCAGCGGCCAGTAATAATATAGCCCGCCGAACAACGGCAGCAACGTACCGCCGATCAACACGTAATGGAGGTGCGCCACGATGAAATAAGTGTCGTGCGCCTGCCAGTCGAACGGTGCGATCGCGACCATCACCCCGGTCAGGCCACCGATGACGAAGATGGCGAGGCTGCCGGTCGCATAGAGCAGCGGCGTCGACCATTTCACCTTGCCCGCCCACAGCGTCGCGATGAACGCGAATATCTGGATGCCGGTCGGAATCGCGACGGCTTCGGACGCGGCCGAGAAGAAGGCGAGGCTGATCTTGGGCAGGCCGGTCGCGAACATGTGATGAACCCACAGGCCGAACGACAGGAATGCGGTGCCGACGGCCGCCAGCACGATCCACGGATACCCCAGCAGATGCCGCTGCGCGAAGGTCGGGATCATCATCGCGAACAGCGCGATCGACGGCAGGAACACGATGTAGACCTCCGGATGGCCGAAGATCCAGAACAGGTGCTGCCACAAGAGCGGATCGCCGCCGCGCGCCGCATCGAAGAACGGCCAGTTGAGCAGCCGCTCCATTTCGAACAGCACGTCGCCCGCGATCAGCGGCGGGAAGGCGAACAGGATCATCACCGCGACGACGAGGATGTACCACGCATACAGCGGCATCAGGTTCAGCCGCATCCCCGGCGGCCGGCATTTCAGCACGCCGACGATCAGCTCGACCGCCGCCGCCACCGACGATACCTCGATGAAGGACAGGCCGAGCATCCAGATATCGGCACCCAGCCCCGACAGGTCGGTGCGGGTGGTCAGCGGCGGATACATGAACCAGCCGCCATCGGGCGCGGCGTTGAAGAAGATCGATCCCCCGACGAACACCCCGCCCAGCAGGAACGACCAGTAACCAAAGGCGGATAGCCGCGGAAACGGCAAGTCGCGCGCGCCCAGCAGCTGCGGCAACAGGATGATCGACACCGCTTCGAACATCGGCACGGCGAACAAGAACATCATCATCGAGCCGTGCAGCGTGAACAGCTGATTGAAGGTATTCGCCGAGACGAGGTCGTTGTCGGGCACCGCCAGCTGCGTGCGCATGATCAGCGCCAGCACACCGGCAAACAGCATGAAGGCGAATGCGGTCAGCGTGTACCACACGCCGACGCGGTTGTTGTTGCAGTCGGTCCAGCGCAGGAAGAGGCCCTGCGGTGGTGCCCATACCTTGCGTAGGCGTTCCTCCTGCGCGGCGCGGAGCGCGGGATCGTCTTGCGCGTGCAGGCTCATTTCATGCTTTCCAGATAGGCGGCGATCGCCTGCGCGTCCTGGCGCGACATTTGCGGATAGGCGGGCATGCGCGCACCGGGTTTGACCGCCGGCGCATCCGTGATGAAGCGGACCAGCGCGGCACGGGTCATCGGCTGCGTGGCCGCGCCCAGCGAACTGCGACTGCCGAGATGGGTCAGGTCGGGCCCGATCGCGCCGGCGGCGTCGGTTCCGGCAATGGCATGGCAACCGGCACAGCCATTGGCGGCAAAGGCATTTGCGCCCGCGGCAGTATCGGCGGCGGGGGCGGCAGGGCGACGCTCGTTCGCCAGCCATGCGTCGAACGCCGCCGGCTCCATCGCCACGACATCGAATGCCATCAGCGCGTGGCTGAGGCCGCAAAATTCGGTGCAGACGCCGCGAAATGTGCCGGGTTTGGTCGCGCGGACGATCAATCGGTTGGTCCGGCCGGGGATCATGTCCATCTTGCCCGCAAGGCCGGGGATCCAGAAGCTGTGGATCACGTCCCCGGCGGTCAGGTCGAATTGTACGGTGCGGCCGACGGGTACCCGGATTTCGTTGGCGGTGACGACCGGCGCGGCACCCGGCGGCTGATACTGGACCCGCCACCAGAATTGCTCGCCCTCGACAGCGATGCGCAGATCATTCTGCGCCACCGGCAACGGCCGCATCGCGGGCAGGCTGTAGAGCAACAGTCCGAGCAGCACGACCACCGGCACAACGCCACCGGCCCAGCCGATCAGTCGCATGCCGCTTGACAAGGTCAGTCGACCCTCCGGCGCACGGACGGCGGCGATCATCAGCGCAGCCACGCCGCAGGCGATCACGATCGCGCCGATCAGCATGACGACGGTCAAGTGTCGGACCGTCGCCGCCTCTTCGCCAAAGACGGTCAGCGCCGATTGATGTCGATTACAGCCCCCCAGAACGAGCAGCGCGGCTACCCCGCCACTGGACTTTACGCCCCGCATAATCCCCCTTCGCCCCGCATCGCGGTATACG
This sequence comes from Sphingomonas sp. Leaf62, assembly GCF_001421915.1. Taxonomy (NCBI): domain Bacteria; kingdom Pseudomonadati; phylum Pseudomonadota; class Alphaproteobacteria; order Sphingomonadales; family Sphingomonadaceae; genus Sphingomonas; species Sphingomonas sp. Leaf62. The sequence continues at coordinate 346,566 of NZ_LMLN01000028.1, forward strand.
ACACGCAAACGAAACGAGATGTCGGCGGTTGCGTTCCATCACGATCCGGATCGGTCCGGTGGGGGCCAGGATGGGCGGACCGGCCACGGCGATCCGCATTAGCTTGCCATCGATCGTGGCAACACCCGGTCGCCTGTTGCCCGGATTGACGCCGCCAAAGGGTCTGCGCAATCCGCCCGAAATCGCCGCCGTCCGCAGGGCAGCGACGTTCAGGCCAGCCAACCGCCGGTAAAGCCGGCCCGTTCCAGGCCACGCCGGATATGCGGGTTGCGCCGCATCACTTCCCAGATCATGCCGCTGCGCTGATTTTCGATCATCAGCACGATCGGTCCCTGATCGATGCCCAGATAGTCGCCATCGACCCAGCCGACGCCCGGCACGATCTTGCCGTGTTTCAGCGGTTCGTCGGTGCGGGTCAGCGTCGGATTGAACGCGTCGAGAAAGCCGTATTTGTCATAGATGCCGGCACCATAGCGCGCATGCATCCTGTCGATCATCGGCGTGACGATGTCGGGCGCGAAGGCGATCGATCCCAGTGCCGCGGTCGGGGCCAGCGTGCCGTCGTCACGTTCGCCCGGGCCACGTGCCGAATAGCTGAAGAACTCGCGCTGCCTGCCATCGATCGTCACGGTGAAGTCGCCGGGACCGTCGCAGGCGGTCAGCCCCCAGCAATCGTCGCCATATCCGACCTTGCCGCCCGGATTTTCATTGGCATAGGCGCGCTGTGCATAAGTCGCACGGCGGCTGTTCTCGAAATAATCGATGCCCTTGGACGCGATATAGGGGTCGCGAATGCCGCGAAAATCGACCCAGACATGGCTGTACTGGTGGCCGAACATCGGCGCGAATTGCAGATGCGGCTCGCCCCAGCGATTGCCCCAGCTTTTCTCGAACTTCTGCGTCAGCGCGCCCCAGGTCGCGGGCGGCAGCGGATGCGTCGGGCTGGCCAAGGCCAACACGTACAGGATCATGCCTTCGTTATACGTATCCCAGTCGGATCGGATAAAGCCGCTTTCGGGATGCCAGCCCATCGAGACGAAGGGCGCGCGCGGCACGATCCAGTCCCATTCGACCGCGCGATAGAGTTGCTCGGCCAGATCGCGGATGCGCGCTTCCTGCGGGTCGACGCGGTCGAACCAGCTCTGCGCGAACAGCACGCCGCCCAGCAGCAGCGACGTGTCGATCGTCGACAATTCGCACCGGGCGAACCGCTGTCCCTTCGTCACGCCGAGAAAGTGGTAGAAAAAGCCCTTATACCCGCTGAACCCGGTTTCGCCGTCACCTTGCGGCGCAGCGGCAAGGAATTCGAGCGTGGCGAGCGTGCGGGCGCGATGTTGTTCGCGGGTGATCCAGCCATGTTTTTCGCCGACGCCATAGGCCGTCAGCGCAAACCCGATCGCCGCGATCGACGCGAAGCTGGGGGTAGGCCAGCGATCCGGCGCAAGGCCGGTTTCCGCGTCGGTGGTTTCCCAGAAAAACCGGAACGCGCGCTGCTGCACGTCCGAAATCAGGTCGGGCGTGGTCCCGGAGCCGATCCCGGTCCGTGCAGTGCACCCGGCGACGAGCGCGGCGGTGCTGGCGGCAAGGAAATGGCGGCGATCGATCACGGGCAAGCCCCTTTGCGGAATACGGAAATGCCGGGACAGGCGTAACGCCTGTCCCGGCAGGGGAGGGAGGGTTAGAAGCGGTAGCCGACGCGGAACTGGATGCGCCGCGGCAGGGTCAGCAGGTTGCTGCCGATCCGACCGGGAATGAATGCATCCCGTGGCTGACCCGTCTCCGGATCGATCTGATTGTTGAACGCACCATCGAAGCTGGAGAAGTTATTGTTGTTGAAGGCGTTGAGCAGATCGACCGCGATCTCGGTCTGGCCGCCGAGGATTTTCAGCTTGTTGGCCAGCGTCAGGTTGACTTCGCAGAAGGCAAAGACGCCCTTGATGCAGTTCTTTTCGGGATATGCAGCGAGGAAGCGCCGCTGACCCGGATCGGCACCGTTAGTGAAGTCGACGACCTGATAAGCCTGGCCCGACCCGAAGGTGCTGAGCGTCGAGAACTGGAAGCCGAGCGGTAGATCAACGATGCCCGATACGACGACCCGATGCCGTTCGTCGCCATCGCGCGGACGCCAGCCGTAATCGTCCGGCGTCACTTCGTCGAGGCTGAACAGGTCGCCGCCGTTCTTCTCGCCTTTCGACAGCGTATAGGCGACGTTCAAGCCCCAGCCCGATACTTCCGTGTAAGGCTTGTCTGCCGTGAAATAGAGCGCCTTGTACCGGGTATCGAGACCGTCGAACCCGATCAGGGCGTTCGAATAACCGAACGGGACGACTGGTGCGGTATTGCAGCACCCGCCAAGTCCGCCGTTGTTACGGGTGGCGAACAGGTTGGTGTAGCCGTTGCGGCCCCGCTGGTACGAACCGGTCGCAGAGAACTGCCACGGGCCGACCTGTTGGCGGATGCCGAGGCTGACCTGGTCGTTCACCGGCGGCTTCGTATTGTTCTGAACCGCAAACAGTTCAGGCAGGCCGCTGGTCGAGTTCGCGCGGAGGGCGAGCAGGCCTTCTCGGGTCAGGTAGGACGAGTTCCACGCCACGGTCGGCAGTCCGTTGCGCGGCTGGCCGTCGCGCGAGAAACGGAACACGCCGACCGGGTTGATCGTCCGCGACAGTTCGTCGACCGTGTTGCTGAAATTGTTACGATCGTAATAGCGGCCAAACCCACCGAAGATGACCGTGCTGGCGTTGTCGAAAATGTCGTAGGAGAAGCCGAATCGCGGCGCGATTGCCCCTGCGAACGGCTTGCGGTTGTTGCCGGTGCTGATGTAATTTTCCGGGTTGAAGTAGCTTGTCGTGGGCAAAGCGCGCAGAGCGGCGGCTGCGTTGGCCGGCGTTACGTAGTCGTTGTTACTACCGTTGGTTTCATAGTCCCAACGCACCCCGACGTTAAGTTGCAGTCGATCGGTAACGTCCCAATCGTCCTGCGCGTACAGGCCGATCTGTGTATTTGAGCCGCGAACGGTCCCGTTGCCCAACCCCAGTCGGGCCTCTGCGGGGAACGTGAAGTCGGTGTTGTTCTGTGTATCCAGCCGGAAGACGAAACCGGGTTGCAGGAACGCGAGGTTCGAGAACTCGATGTCGGTAATCTCGACTCGTGCGCCTACCTTGATGGCGTGGTCGTCAAGACCGGTATAGGTAAAATCGTCACGCAACGTGTAGCCCTGCTGCACTTCACGCCGGGTCGAATCGCGACCGCCGAATAGAATCGTGTTTTCATAATTGAAACTCGGGCTGCCCGGGTTCAACGATGTCGGGTTGAACACGTAATTCAGGTAGTTCAGATTGACTTCGTTGATGAAGTTATCGCCTCGATAGGTCCATTTCAGCAGGTACGTATCAACCGTATTGATCTTGTTTTCGGCGAACTCATACGCGGTCGTGCCGCCAAAACCTTGAATGTCGGTTTCTTCGCGCCGGCTGTAAGACAGGTCGAACGTCTGGCGGTCGTCCGGTGTGAAAGTAAGCTTTCCAAAATAGAAATCAGCGCGGAACGGGCTAACGAAATTACCTTCGAATTCGCTCACGCTCCGACCGGTCGCGCGTTCGAAAGCGGCAAGGTTCGCCGGATTGGCATTGGTGGTCGCATCGACGATGAAGGCACGGTTCTGGTCGTTGCCTTCATAGGTGCCGAAGAAGAACAGCTTGTCCTTGATGATCGGGCCGCCGAGCGAGACGCCATATTGCTTGCGCTCGAACTCGGGCTTTTCGCGACCGGCCTGACGATCGAAGAAGTTGCGCTCCGTCAGGCTGCGGTCGGTATACTGACCGAACGCCTCGCCATGAAATTCGTTGGTGCCCGACTTGGTGATAGCGGTAATGATCGCCGAGCCGGCCTGTTCATACTCGGCCTTGTAGTTTTGGGTCAGGACACGGAATTCCTGCACCGCCAACTGGCCGAACGGGTTGCCGCGGCTGTTCTGCTGGCCGGCGACGCCACCTTCGCGCAGCTTGTTCTTCAGACTGACGCCGTCGATGAAGACGTTGACCTGGGACGCGGTCGACGCACCTGCCTGAATGCCCTTGTCGGTTTCGCTGTCGTTGTAGCGCACGCCAGGAGCGAGTGCGGCGAACGACAGGAAGTTGCGATCGGTCTGCGGCAGGGTCCGGAGCTGTTCCTGCGTCACGTTGGTCGCGATTTCGCTTGTCCGGCTTTCGATCAGGCGGCGGCCGGTTACGACGATCGTATCGTCGCCGGGGGCCGCGACCGTCTCGTCGGGCGTTCCCGGCGCGGCAGCCGCGCCCAGCGTCACGTCAAGGCTTGCCGCCTGCGCGATGCCGACAGTGACTTCGCTGGTCGCGGTTTCGCCACCGGGACCGGTCACCGTGATCGAATAGCCACCGGCACGGATGCCGTTGAGTGTGTAGCGACCGGTCGTATCGGTCGTCGCACGATAGGACTGGTTCGTACCGGTCGAGGTGGCGACGACGGTCGCGCCGCCAACGGCGGCACCGGCGGCGTCGCGGACGGTGCCGCGCACCGAAGCCGTCGTGGTCTGCGCCGAAGCGGGTGCCATCGGCACAACCACCGCACCCGTCGCCAGCGTCGTAGCAGCGGCAAGTGCCGCGCGTAACATCGTATTCCTCATGCGTAAATTCCCCTTGTTTCCCGGTTTTCCGGGTCTTCCCTTGGTGAAGTCGTCTCGCGCACGATCAGGGTCGGTGCACGAAGTTCGATGCTGCGGTCGTCGGAACCACCGATCCGGTCGGTCAGCCGGGCAATCGCGCGCGCGCCGAGGTCGGCGATGTCGATGCGCAGCGTGGTGAGCGATGGCGAGATCAGGCGGGCGAGCGGTACGTCGTCGAACCCGGCGACCGCGACCCGGTCGGGCACCGACACCCCGGCGCGTTGCAATCCCATCAGGACGCCGATCGCCATCATGTCGTTCGCGGCGAAGACCGCATCGACGTCGTTCCCCTCCCGAACGATCTTTTCAGCGAGGAAAACGCCCGACTCTTCGAGAAAGGTTCCGCGTTCGATCATGGGTTGCAGCCCGGCCGCGGCGATGCCGTCGCGGTAGCCGCCGACCCGTTCCTCCGCATCGATATTGCCGATCGGACCGGCGAGATGGAGGATGCGGCGTCGCCCGGTCGTGACCAGATGATCGACCATCGCCCGCGCCCCGCGCGCATTGTCGATGCGCAGTTCGGGGCGCGGCTGGTGATGCGGCGCACAGTTGACCAGCACCACCGGTACACCTTTCGGCAGATGCGCGAACAGTTGATCGGGGTCGATGTGCGGGGCCATCACCACCATGCCGTCGACCCGCCCGCGCATCGTCCGCAGCGCCTCCACGCCGCGCGCCGGTTCGGCATGCATGTTCGACAGCAAGAGTTGCAGGCCCTGCGCCGACGCCTCGCGGTCCATGCCGCGCAGCAGTTCGGAAAAGAATTCGCCGTGCAGGTCGGGCAGGACGACACCGATCGCATTCGACCGGGCGAGACTGAGCGAACGCGCACCGGCGTGCGGAACATAGCCGAGCCTGGCTGCCGCCGCCTCGACCCGTTCGCGCAGTTCGGCGCGGACATTGTCATGGCCGTTCAGCACGCGCGACACCGAAGCGACGGACACGTCCGCCGCACGAGCCACATCGCGGATGGTGGCGTTCGCCATGCCTGTTCAGTTCCGCTCCCACATCGTCGCGCCCTTCGCGGCGAATCCGTCGGCTTGCGGCCGATCGCTCTTGATGTAACCGGTTACATGATCTTAAAACACGCTTCAACTACAGATTCGAAACACAAGCGCGCCGGTTTCGTTGCGCCAACGACACAGAGGGGATCGCATGGAAGACATTCGCATTTCGCGACGGGCCATTATGATGGGTGCCGGCGCGATCGCCGCATGGAGCGCCTCTCCGGCGCGCGCCTTGCTGGCGCAGGCGGGCGATCGGCTGCCGGCATCGGTCGAGGCGGTCGTCGGCCAGATGACCGTCGAGGAGAAGGCCGGACAGCTGACGCTGATGGCGGCGGCATGGGCGGGCGGTGCAGCGAATGCGCTCAATCCGATCGGTGCGACGGCGACGTTCGACGAACAGCTGGCGCAGGTCCGCGCCGGGCGGCTGACCGGCGTGTTCAACGGCAACGGTGCCGACATGGCGCGCCGGATGCAGACTGTTGCGATGAAGGAACAGCGGCTGAAGGTGCCGCTGCTGTTCGCCGCCGACATCATTCACGGGTTCCGCACCGTCTTCCCGATGCCGCTGGCCGAGGCGGGGACGTTCGACGCCGATCTGGCCGAACGTACCGCGCGCGCGGCGGCGGTCGAGGCGTCGGCGGCCGGCATCGACTGGACCTTCGCGCCGATGGTCGACATCGCCCGCGACCAGCGCTGGGGCCGGGGGATCGAGGGGGCGGGCGAGGACCTGCTGCTCGGCAAGACTATGGCCGATGCACGCGTGCGTGGTTTTCAGGGCCGGCGCGGCCTGATGGCCGACGATGCGGTCGCGGCCTGCGCCAAGCATTTCGCCGCCTATGGCGCGGGCGAGGCGGGGCTGGACTACAACACCGTCGACGTATCCGAACGGACGCTGCGCGAAACCTATTTCCCCCCGTTTCAGACGGCGTTCGCCGCCGGGGCACCCACGACGATGGCGTCGTTCAACGAATTGTCGGGGGTGCCGGCGACCGCCAATCCGTGGCTGCTCGACACGATCCTGCGCAAGGAATGGGGGTTTGGCGGGCTGGTCGTGTCCGACTACACCGGCGACGAGGAACTGATCGCGCACGGGTTCGCCGCCGATGCCCGCGAAGCGACGAAGCTAGCCTTCCTCGCCGGTGTCGACATGTCGATGCAGTCGGGTTTCTATCTCAAACACCTCCCCGATCTGGTCGCGAAGGGCGAGGTCCCGATGGAGCGGCTCGATCAGGCGGTCCGCCGCGTGCTTGCGCTGAAGGTACAACTCGGCCTGTTCGACAATCCGTTCCGCCGCATCGATCCGCGCCGCGAAAAGCAGCGCGTGCGCACGGCCGCCCATCTGAAGCTGGCGCGTGAGGCGGGGGCGCGGTCGATCGTCATGCTCAAGAATGACGGCGACCTGCTGCCCCTGCCCAAATCGGGCAAGCGCATCGCGCTGATCGGACCGTTCGTGCAGGGGCAGCGCGAACTGATCGGAACGTGGAACGTCTATGGTTCTGATGCGGAGGCGGTCGACCTGCTGACCGGCGTCCGTGCCGCCGTCACCGATCCCAGAATGGTCACCGCCGTCGACGGATCGGGCATCACCGATCCGATCCCCGGCGGGATCGAGGCGGCGGTGATCGCGGCGTCACAGGCCGATATCGTCCTGCTCGCGATCGGTGAATCGCAACGCATGTCGGGCGAGGCGCAGTCGCGGGTCGATATCGGCATTCCCAGGGCGCAACTCGATCTGGCGGAGGCGGTGCTGGCGACCGGCAAGCCGACCGTCCTCCTGCTGCGCAACGGCCGGGCGATGGTGCTCGACAAGCCGGTCCTCGACGCGCGCGCCATTCTGGTGACGTGGTTCCTCGGATCGGAAAGCGGTCCGGCGACCGCCGACATTCTGTTCGGCGATGTCGGTCCGTCGGCCCGCCTGCCGGTCAGCTTTCCCTATGCGACCGGCCAGCAGCCCTATTATTATGCCCACAAGGCCACCGGTCGCCCCAACCCGCCGGGGCCGCTCGCCGAATACAAGGCGCGCTATCGCGAGGGGCCGAATGCGGCGCGTTTCCCGTTCGGGCACGGGCTGACCTACGGCCGGATCGCCTATAGCGACCTCGACCTCGGCGACGGGCGGCTGAACAGCGACGGCGCGCTCAAGGTTCGGGCACGGGTGACGAATAGCGGGACCCGGGCGGCGACCGAAGTGGTGCAGCTCTATATCCACGACGTCGCCGCCAGCATCACCCGTCCGGTGCGGGAACTGAAGGCATTTCAGCGCGTGGCATTGGCACCGGGTGAATCGAAGGTCGTCGAATTTACGCTCCGTGCCAACGATCTGCGCTTCATCGGGGTGGAGAATCGGCCGGTGGTCGAGCCGGGCAGCTTCCATGTATGGGTCGCGCCATCGGCCGAGGCGGATGGCGTGAACGGCAGCTTCGTGCTGGCGTAACCCTGCTCCCTCTCCCCTTCAGGGGAGAGGGCCGGGGAGAGGGGGCGCAATCAGCGACAGGGCTCATGACTGGGCCCCCCCCCCCCCCCCCCCCCCCCCCNNNGGCTTTTATAGCGCACCCACATCGCCCACCGACGCGTTAACCCCTTCCCGAAGAAGGAGAAGCACGCGATGACCGATGACGGAAAGCAACCCAACCAGGCCGTGGGAAACGGCTCCGACACCGCGAAGCCCGACGGCGTCAATACGCCACCCGGCGGCGGTCAGTCAGGGGGCGGTGCCTATCCCAACCCGCATGACGACAGCAACGCCGGACGGTTCGACGGCGGACAGAGCCTGAAGGACTATCATGGCAGCGAAGGCGCCAAGGAAAATGAAGCCGCCGGTACCGAAGGATCGGGGTCGGCATAGCCCAGATCGCGACTGATCGCCCGCGCTGTCGCCGCGACCTGCGGGCCGATCGCTGCGACCTTGTCCGGGGTCAGATATTGCGCGGCGGTGGCGATGCCGATCGCTGCGACGATATCCCCGGATACGTCGCGGATCGGCGCGGCGATCGATCGGATGCCGTCATTGCCGACGCTATCGTGGATCACGTGGCCGCGCGCAATATCGGCGCGCATGTCGGCAACCCACCGATCGATCGCGGCCGCATCGTCGGCTCCGGTCGCACGGTACAGCCGCGCAAGGCCATCGTCACGCTCGTCGAACAGCAATGCCTTGCCCAGCCCGGTTCTCGCTACCGGCCGCCGGTCGCCGGGGCGGGTCGACACTTCCAGCCGCTGTCGCCCCGCCGCCCGGTCGAGGTGGAGCGAATGATCGCCGTCGCGCCGCCCCAGAAAGACGCAAAGTCCGGTATCGGCCGACAGCGCCTCCATGCGCGACCGCGCCACGCGCACCAGGTCGATGCGCCGGTGCGCGGTGAACCCCAGTTGCAGCAGCGTCGGCCCCAGCGTCAGCAAGCCGCGCTCGGCCTGCGCGACATAGCCGCGCTCGACCAGCGCCGCCGCCAGCCGGTGCGTCGTCGTCCGGCTAAGGCCCAGCGTGCGTGCCAGTTCGGCCACGCGCAACGGTTCGTCGCGCAGCGCCTCGACCAGATCGAGTCCGCGCATCAGCGTTTGCGTGCCGCGCGATGCGCCGGACGGTTCTTCGGTGCTGTCGTTCATCGCCCGAACTGTGGATCACTGCGCGGCGTTACGCCAGCGCGTCCTGCGCCATGACCAGCGTACCCAGCGGACCGGCCTCGTCGCCCAGCGCGGCGGGAATGATCCGCGCATCGATCGATCCGGCATCGACGAAGCCCAGATAGCCGCCTAGCGCGGCGACGACCCGTTCGCGCACCATCGGCAGCACCTGCGGCTGGCCCAGTCCGACCCCGCCGCCGACGATGATACGGGCAGGGGACAGCGTCAGGAACAGTGTCGCGAATGCCTCGCCCAATGCATCGGCGATGTCGCGCCACGCCGGATCGTCGGCCGACAGCAGATGCGCCGGCCCGCCGGTCCGCGCCGCGATCGCTGGCCCGCTGACCAGCCCTTCCAGACAGTCGCCGTGAAACGGGCACGCGCCGGCAAAGGGATCGTCCGCGCGACGGCGAACACGGATATGTCCCGCTTCAGGATGCATCATGCCGGTCACCGGTCGCCCCCCGGCGATGATCCCCATACCGACGCCGGTGCCGACCGTGACGTACAGAAAATCGGACAGTCCGACCCCGGCCCCGAACGCGCCTTCGCCCAGCGCCGCGCCGGTGACGTCGGTGTGGAACGCGACCTTGTCGAACCCCTGCGCCAGCGGGGCGACGATGTCGGCACCGGCCCAATGGGGTTTGGGCGTCGGGAGCATGATGCCATCGGCGACCGATATCGGCCCGAAACTGGCGATGCCGATCGCGGCGGGGCGATGCTCCTGCCGCCACTGCGCCAGTTTCGCCGCGATGATGCCCAGCGTTTCGTCGGGGG